>JBKPMX010000170.1:0-19225 GCA_046765655.1 Acidobacteriota bacterium | reverse complement strand
TCTGTAAGTTGAGCGCTAAGCCCGCCCTCTTCCCAACTGCGCCACTCAACGTCATTTCAATTCGGGTTCGATTTTTACGGAGTTTGTATTCCAATCAACTGTTACAGTCGTGCCATCCGCAAACACGGTCCGCTCTTTCTTATAACTCGCATCAAGAAATTCATGCTTGGTCATCTCCAATAAGGCGACGCGCTTATGCAGCATCATCATTTGCCGCATCAAGCTCAAAAGCTTTTCTGGAACCGTGCTAACGTTTATCGGTAACTCAGGCACCCCGCCAAATAACAGCCCCTGTAGCAACGTCCTTTCGTCGCGCGCGCCAAACGACACAATAACCGCATCGTGATAGACAAGATTGTAGAGTGGAACCAGAATCGCCTTGCTGCCGCCTCCGGAAGAGTTCACAACGTCGACATAAGGTATGGTCCAATCGGCACCTGCTTCAGTGGCCGTTATTCCGAGGTTGTAACGAGACCAATTAAGCATCGCCGCCTGTGCCCGCATTGCTTCAGAACGTGTGGTTGGATGTTCAGGATTGAAATCAGCGTCAGGTGGGACGTAGCCAATCACGTCGATGTAAATACCCTGGGTCTTGATACCGTTGTCGAAAAACAGTTGGTAGTTCTTCAGTAGATGGCCCAACTGAAACCGGGCATTTAGATACGCCTGTTTGCCGCCATCCCAGTGACGCATCATCGGAATGTTTCCTTGCTTAAAGTCGCCAAACCTCGAGCCGGGAAACTGTTTCGGTGGAACCGACGTGTCTTCCTCGTGAATCGCAAACTCCGAGTCGTAAGACGGAGCGTCGAGATAATAATCACGATATTGATCGTGAAGGATCACCGGAAAGCCAAGTTCACGACAGGTGTCGACGAACTTTTTAAGACCTACCCAGCCACCAGCTTTGTCCGGAGGCGGCAATGGATCCGGATGCTGACGATCATAGCCAAGTCGCGGCCAGCCTGACACAAATACCAGCGCGCGATCGAATCCCTTCGACTTCAAATACCGAAGGTTTTGCGCGCGTTCGTCGAAGGTAGTCAGACTATAGTTTTGCGACGGGTCTTTGGTGTCGTAACGATCGCTGTCGACGCTCCGATTGCGAAGTATGCTGACACGCGTATGAGGCATTCCGATCAAATCACTCACTATAGGAGTCCTTGCGATCTTCTCTTTAAGTGAAACAAACAGGCCGGACTCCATTACATATCGGCGGTACCGCTTCGCTAGGTCGACGTAATTTCCATCCGCCACAAAAGCCATGCGCATACTTCGGTTGTAACCAAAGCGTCCGAGCTGCGCACGCCAACGCGGACCAATGACTGTCGGGCCACCTGCAGGATGTTTGAATTGGTAAGCGGCATCGTCTGGAGTCTCGACAATCAGCATCATCGCTGATCGCCCCTTTTGAAAGCCCCACCACGACATCGACCACGATTCGATCACATGACTTTGCAGTACGCTGTGATCAGTTGTCGCGATTCGTCCTTCCGGTGTGATCGAACGAATCGGGTAATACTCTTTGGGCCAGGTACGTGGCAATAACGTGCCTCGGCCATTGCTCAATAACGTGTAGTCGACGTCACGAGCATCTAAAGCGCCTGGCCAGTCCAGTTGTCGTAAGACCGTGTCCTGTTCTTTAGCCGCAATATCGAAAACAACTTCTTCGTTGTTCCCTTCCAAACAAACAGTGAGGTACACCTGTAGGTCGAGATTGCGACCCTTGTTGGTCCAACCGGACAGACTAACTTTGATTCCGGTTTTAAAACCGGCATCGTAAGGAACAATTGCTATCTGTTTCGCGTCCGCCAAACGCAACGATGCTTCTTCACCACCCGACTTAACAATGATGTCGCCGGCTGACGAACCTACCATCTTCCATTGAGCCGTGCCGGCGAGCACATTCAACGCGAGATCGGCTTGGTTCAACGAAACGGTTGTGCGTTTTCCAGCGATAATCCAGCTGTCACCTTGGTGCGACACCTTCACAGGCATCGCTCCCCACTGTTCGCGAGAGGGTTGTTGAGACGCTGCTACTGTTGCGAGACTCAGCAACACCACGACAATGTATACGGCACGAATGCTCATCGCCTATCTTGATATGAGATTGGTACGGTCCGCATTTTCCACCGCTGGCAGTTTGGCAACGGAAGCTGCAAACGTTGCGTCGCCATATTTTTTAGACGCTCTTCGAATCAGCGGAAACAACAACTGTGGCGGCCATTCACCAAGTTGTTGGTACGTCCACTTCTTTTCGCCAAACGCGAACGGCATTAGAAAGTTGAGCGCCGTGCGAATGCTTCGGCCATCAGGCGATTCATAATTCCATAGGTCGACGCCAATGTTCTCGCCGAGTCGCGCTAGCAACATCAAGCCATCGAGATTACCCACGCTATAGCTCCAGCCTTTTGTGCGCGCTAACTCCAGTGGCTGTCGTCCGTCGGGCTCTATCTGCAGTGCGATGCGTTTTTGTTTCGCTGTTTCCAACACCCTGCGCGCAAGATCTCGACGGCCCAGGAAAAGAGCAAACGAAACTACCTGAACGTCGTAGTAAGTGCCGTGATTGTTTTTCGCGGCCGCTTCGTCGCGGCCGTTCTTACTTTCGAGCATCCACGCAAGAAATTGTGCAAACCACTTTTCCATGCCTTGTTGATCCGCGCCAGTCCACGCTCGCGCACCATGTAGCAACCCGATCGAATCAACAATTCGAGTGAGTCCACGGGTCTCGATGAGTCCGATACCGCGGCCGGTGTTGATGCCCGGTATGCCCTGCGCATACTCCAGGTTTGGGTTCATGCACGTCTCAGGGTTGAGAAAGAAGGCCCGTATCAATTCGGTCGCTTTTGCCGCGTACTTTTCGTCGGTCGTAAAGAAGTATGCGAGCGAAACCGTTTCGACAGTGCCGACCATTTGATCAAGGACACGATGATTGTCGATCTTGTCTATTTCGGGATTACGTTCACCGTCGCGTCGTATGTAAGGGAGACCAGACTGACTCTTTGGATTGGGCCAAAAATAAGGCGCTTGACTCATGTAGTCGCGCTTATCACCGCTGGGTGGCGTAACTGTCTTAGATGTAACTGAGAATGGACCAGCGTTGAGCGCTTTGTCAGCATCAGCGCGGAGTTTTGAGACAGCCGACTGATTTTTTTTGTCGGCTGAATTGATGCGTTGGCGCGTGGCGACCAGATCGTTACTGTTCAGCAGAAAAACTCTGGGGGCGGGACCGTCTTGCGCGCGCACCGTGAAGTGAATGCAGATTATGAGAAGTAAAGATGTCAGTGGATAGTGCAGTTCGGAAGGTACGGTCAACGTTCTTAGGTGCAGTCGGGAAGGGGGCAAGCGGTAGTTAGATTCAACTTGCTTAGTCGGCAACGAGCGCGCCCCCGCTAATGTCACAATGTGATCCAGTGAAAAGTAAATAAGGTTTTTCATCCCCTGCACGAAGAGGATTGGGGGAGATCGGGCGGGGGCGCGCTCATTGCCGACTAAGCAACTAGAATCAAATTACCGCTTGCCCCCTTCCCGACTGCACCCAAAGAAGCTGCACCTGCATTTCAAAATACAAATCGCAAACCAAACTGGATCTGACGTGGCGTAGTGCCCTGCGCGAGTGCGGTGATACGTCCAGGGTTTGCTCCATTGATCGTTAACGCCGAAGGCACATCCCAATTTTGAATATTGAAAACATTGAACATCTCCATTCGGAATTGGAGCTTCATCTCTTCCTTAATTGGGAAACTCTTGAATATCGACAAGTCGGTATTGAAGACTGCTTTGCCACGCATGACATTTCTTCCCAGAGTTCCGAAGTTACCCACAGTTGGAACACTGAAGGCGCACGGGTTGAACCAGGTCGTAATCGTGTGCACCGCATCTGCCGCTTTGCCACCTTGTGAGATAGTTTTTTGACACGCAGGATCGGGATTAGCAGAAACTGGCCCAGCTACAAAAGGATCTGACACCAAGTTTGGACGCATGTATGTGCCGGGCGCGCTTGAGGCGCCACCACGCAGATTTGCGATGTCGCCCGTCACCTGCAAATTGAATGGTTGACCCGTGCGAGTTTGAAGGATGGAATTAGCTTGCCAATTCCCAAGTATCCAGCTTCCTGGACCGTCCTTCACCCATCGCTTGCCCTTGCCGAATGGCAACTCGTAAACGGTGGCCCAGGATAGGAAGTGTGTTATGTCATATGACGATACTCCGCGACCACTGCTGGGATCGTGAAAATTCTGCAGCGTGGATCCGCCGCCCGGTCCATTTTCAACGTTGAAGTATCCGCTGCCAGTATCGATCGACTTGCCCCACGTGTATGACACCAATGTGCTGAAGCCGTTCGTAAACCTGCGTTGGAATTTCGTTTCCAGCGCGTTGTACGTCGAAGTGCCCGTACTCAAAGTATAGTTGAGACTCGCGCCTACCCACGGCATTGGTCGGAGTGCATCGATGACTGAATTGGCTGTTCCCGCCGGTGATGCCTGCGTGGCTGTATTGGCTAATCCGGAATATGGAAGCCTTCCATTCTTACTGCCGACGTAAGCAGCGGACACCATCACGTTACGCCCAAGTTCACGTTGAATCTCGAAATGCCATTGCTGTGAATACGGATCTTTGTAATTAGGATCATCGGCAAAGCCCGTGATTCCCCACGGAGTAGTTGTGGGAAGTGGTGTCGCGAATCCCTGACCCTGCGCTTGAATGATATTCACCGCTGTTCCATTGATGAAGTTTGCTGGTAAGTTTGCAGTCCCTGCAAAAGCAGTGGCGTCCGGCCAGACGGTAGATTCCAGATCATTCTGTGCATACTGACTGCGTGCCGGCAGTGCATCCCAGTACAAACCCCATCCAGCACGTATCACTGTTTTTGGATTCAACGACCACGCAACACCGATGCGTGGTCCAATATTGTCTTTTACCGGCGGCGGCGCAAAGAAGTCCTTGCCGGCGACGACGACATTACTGAAATGTGGATCGTTCTTGAAGGCGTCGGGAATACACGGAGCTTGTTGAGCCGCACTACAGAATGGAGGCATGGTCTCCGCGCCAATGATCCATTTCTGCCCGAAGAGATCGATCGCGTTCCACAGGCGACCATCGATCGTCTTTGGCTGCGTCAGGTAATCGTATCGAAGCCCGAGCGTAAGCACGACTTTCCGGCTAACACGCCATTCGTCCTGTCCATACGCGGCCCATGACGCATACTTGAATTGCACTGGTCCACCATGCAGGGTTGGCAGTTGGGCCTGGAAGTCGTTCGGGAATCCTAGTAACGCTGACGCGAGCGATAACCCTGTCGCAGTTGATGTCGCTGGATTTCGCGTCTGTTCGTCGGCGAAGTTGTATCGTTGAAAGGTATTCAGCTGAATTCGTTTTGCTTCGATGTACCAGGCGCCAAACTTGAAGTTGTGGTTCCCTCTTAACCAGCTGATATTCGGTGTCACACTCCAATTCGGATTCTCGCGAAGGGCTGCGCCGCGAACACCAAAATCATTACTACCTCCTGCCGTCCAATTTGCCAGTCGAACGAGCAACCCACCATACTTTTCAACATCAAGAAATCCGAGTGACGCCAACGGATCCGTTCCGAGTTCGTGCTGATTCTGCTGACTCGCATCAACCCCTGGTCTACCTGCATAACCGGCACGGACATCGAGAACAATGTTAGCGTTGAACACGTGAGTCCACGCACCACCATAGTTTCTTCCCTGAGAACTGCCACCGGTTGAGCCGCTCTCGCCGATTGGGTTGAGCACACTTACGCGGTGCTCGGTATACCGGAAGAAGATGTTGTCGTCGTCGGTAAGCCGGTGATCTACCCTGACCTGAAAACCGTTCGAGTCGTTTGTGGTGGGTCGATTCTGGGCGAAGTTGCTATTGAGATCGCCACTGAAATTTGGTGTCGCAGCATACTTCAAAAAGAAGTCCTGCATTGGCTTGAAAATCAGTGCCTGCGGAATCTTGGCACAGACAACGCCGATCGTCTGATCCTGTTGCTTTTGCGCATTAACCGGGAGTGGGTTTCCAGCAGCGTCACACCGAAACTGATCTCTGACAAAACCACTTCCAACCTGCCGGGTCGAATACGGATTGAAGATAGTCCGCCGCGGCGAGAACAGGGTCGTGTTGCTGAAGTCGCCGTTTATCTCAGCGAGTGTCGGTACATACGATTGGGCCAGGGTCGGTTGACTGTAACGCCAGCCGTCGTATCCAGCCGAAAAGAATGTGCGATTCTTAATAATCGGACCACTGAGAACAGCGCCGAATTGATTCTGACGAAACGGCAACGGCTTATCAGGAACACCTTGACCCGGTTTACACCGCGCAGTTGTACAGACGTCAAAACTACTGCGCGCGTCGAAAGCGTCATTGCGAACATATTCAAATGCAGAGCCGTGAAAGCGGTTACCACCTGACTTCGAAACCATGTTCATGACACCGCCGCTCGCACCGCCGAACTCAGCCTTTGCATCGTGGCCCACTACTTTGAATTCCTGAACCAGATCGATGTTAGGAATCACGATGTAGTTTGGCCCACGGATGTTTGTATTGATGATGCCGTCGTAAAAATAGAGCTTCGATCGATTCTGCTGACCGTGGAAAGATGGATCGGAAAACCCCGAGCCAGGCAGACCGACATTCCCTTCGACGCCGCCAATGCTGCGATTCTGCGATGTTGATACTGGAGTAACGCCAGGCGTCAGAGTCAGTAGCTGAGTAAAGTTTCTGCCGTTGAGTGGGAGATCTTCCACTGTTCGCTCATTGATGACAGTTCCAAGCTCCGTGGACGTTTTCTGCACGAGTTCAGCATCTGCAGTGACTTCGACTGTTTCCGACACTTCACCCAGCGTCAACTGCAGACTCTGCGAAATGGTTTCACTGACGCCCACGGTGAATGGCGCCGTTTGCAAACCTTTGAAACTCCGCTGCTCAATGCGCAAGACGTAACTGCCAGGCTTGACGTTGATGATTGTGAAGTAACCTTGATCATTGGCCTTGGCCTCGGTCTCGATCTTCGTCGCCTGGTTGATCAACTTCACCACTGCGCCCGGGATCGCGCCTCCGTTTGGATCGGTTATGGTCCCGTTCACTTCGCCGGTTGCGGTTTGAGCAGTGATGAGAGACGCGGATAAAAGAAGCAGCAGCGCTGCAGCAAGAGCATGTGAATTCATGATTGGCCTCCGGGAGAATCGTTAATCTGATTACCCAATGCCTGACGGCGCTTTAATGATCTCGCTTACGTCCCAATTCTCGATAAAGAAAAAACGTCCGTCGCAAACGCGGCGGACGTCTCGTCAACATTAGAAGTTGATTCGAATTGATGCCTGCATCACTCGCGGGGCACGTGCGCTGGTGACGGTGCCGAAACTACTCGGAGATCCGAGAGCTGTATTTCTGGTCTGGCGGATAATCGCTGTACAGGTGTTGCCAGCGGCGGTACACGCAAGGCTCGGATTTGGATTAACTTGAGCAATACCGAAACTGATACTACCGTCGATATCTCGGAAATTTGCACGATTGAATAGATTGTAAGTTTCCCAACGCAATTGAATTGATCGGTTTTCTCCGATGTTGAAGTTTTTGAAGAAGGCCAGATCCGTATTAAAGATCGAGGGCATACGAACACTGTTTCTCGGCATGTTGCCAATCTGTCCAAATGCAGTGGGATTGGCGAAGCATCCCACGTTGATAACATAGGCCGTTCCACTCGAATCGGCGCCGCTCGCGCCTTTCATTGGATCACAAGTTATATTTGGACGTGCATTAACTGTTCCTCCAGTAAAGTCAGTGATCATCGTGCAAACCGTCGCCGACGTTTGCACCGAACCTGGAGGACAGGTCTGACCCGCGGTAATGGTGGCTGTACCGCTGGTATAGGAAGCAGTGATGTTCTTTGGCTTCCCACTCACATACGAGGTGGTGCCGGATATCTGCCAGTTGTCGAAGACAGCTTTGACAAACCCATTGTTCCACTTCCGACTAAGACCCGGCACATCGTAAATGTAATTCACAGTAAGAATGTGTGTTTGGTCAAAGTCAGAAGGCGCATAGTTAAAGTCTTTGTACGGGCGACCCAGATTCACGTTGCTCGTATCATCGTTGGCATAGTCAAACGATTTCGAATACGTGTACGCGACGCCATACTGAAAGCCACTTGTGTAACGACGATTAAGCTGAACTTGTAAGGAGTTATAGTTCGACGTTCCGGACCACGTATTGCGGTTGATATCGCCGTATCCTCTGTAAGGTCTTAGGAAGTCGTCGTTTTTCGGATTAGCTGCCGTCAGTGGATCTCTGTTTCCAGGATTGCACAGAGCAGCAGGAACAACTCTGCAATCGACTAGCCGTGCGTTGTCAGGCACCGAATTGATATTTCGCTGTTCACCGAGATGACGCGCAAACGATCCGACATAACTAGCTTCGAGCACGGTCTTGAATCCAATTTCTTGCTGCACGCCTAGCGAGAAGTTGTAGATAGTCGGAGTTTTGGAATCAACTTCGAGACCTCTCAAATCCGTTGGAAAGGTCAAAGCACCCAAGACCTGAGTAGCAAGTTGATCGATGTTGCCGAAATTGATCGTGAAGGTTTTCTGCTGTGGCGGATTGGCTCCCAAACTGCTCGCCCCGGCGCCTCCTGTTCCGCCTCCAATGCGCGGAGCATGGTATACCCCGCCCATTCCACGAATCACCGTGGCACCTTTGCCGAAAATATCCCAGGCAAAGCCCAGTCGCGGTTCAAGATCAATCGGTCTCGTATGTCTGAAGCCTTTTGGTGCTGTGGGATCGTCTGGTAGCACTATTCCGTTGAGCGGATCTCCAGTGCCAGGAATGAATGATCGAACAAGGCTCGCCGGTAACAGTTGACTACCTGTGGGATTCGATATACGTGGGTCAACAGCTCGCTGATTTGCGGCGGCACAGGCTGTTCCCAGCGGAGGGATGCCATTGGGCTGACCAACGCAATAACCAACATAAAGAACAGGTGCTTTCGCAGGATCAAAACGTGAGGGATCGAAGTTTGATCCTTGACCGTCGCGCTGAAAGAACGGAGTGTGATGGCCAACTCTGAGCCCATAGTTCAGACTCAACTTCCGATTTACCCTCCACTGATCTTGAGCGTAAAACTGCCAGAGACGAATCTCACTATTCGTGAAGTTACGGGCTTGTGATTCGTTGTAGCTATTGAAATTACCAAGCAGTGCATTTGAATAAGCAAACCCAGTGCTACCCAAAGCAGTTGTAAACGTGCTGGATGTGGCAAAGCTCAACCTGCCGGACCAATTACCTCCGCCAGGCGCCTCGCGATTCTGCAGCCGCTCGAAATACGTTCCAAACTTAAAGCTATGATCTCCGTGTGTAACCGATAGATTGTCGGCAAAGGACGGTTTGATGTAATCCTGCCCAACCTCGCCCCAGCGATCCAGCCAGTTGATATTGGCCGGATTCCCGGCGACGCTGCCCCATGCGTTTACAGTGGGCACCAAGTTAAGTTTATTGTTACTTGGGAAAAGTTGAGGCGCTGTGTAGTTCAACGCTGTTCTGGTCAAGCGGTCGATCTCGCCATCGCCAGGGATAAATCCTTCCGTATCGTGTCGCATACCGAAGTTGAACTCATTCACCACGTTCGAATTGACGATATGAACCCAATTCGCTGACCAACCATCGTCGGTGTAAAGGTAATGAGAAAGAATTCCCCATCGATCCACACCATTCGCCCCGTTGGGCCATCCGGACGTGCCAAGTCCTAAATTGTCCGAAGTCCACCACTGCCCCTTCCAATAAATATTGTCGTTGTTGGTCGGCTTTACGTCGAAGCGGATCACATAGCTGTGCTTAGGCACATCGACACTTTTCTGATTTATAAACCGTCCTGGATTCGCCGCGGTGGCCGCATTTGGCAGCGGGAAATAATTCAGCAACGCCTGTCCACTCTTATTGATCCTGTTATTCGGAATTTTATTGCCCGGAAACTGAACACCGGTCACGGGGTCGAGAATAATTGGCAAGACTCCGCTCGAATTTCTCGATTGTGAGAAGTCTCCAATTCGCTCGAGCGCCGTGGGAACGGTTACGAAAACAGGATCCGTCGGCGTGATCGTGTGAGGTTTTTCCAGATTGAAGAAAAAGAAGACTTTGTCCTTCAGGAGGGCCGGACCTCCTTCACCAAACCGGGGCAAGGGTAACGGCCCCCCGATATTAAAGCCCCAAATATTATGGCGGTAGAGTGGTCTGGCCAGACCGGATTTGTTGTTAAAAAAGTTCGACGCGTTCAAAGCTTCATTACGCAAGAAGTAATATGCGGTTCCTCTAAAGTCCTTTCCTCCGCCTTTGGAAACCAGGTTAATCAGGGCCCCGCCGTTGTTGCCGTATTCTGCGGCATAGTTATTACGAAGAACCTTTACCTCAGCCACAGCGTCTTGGCTGATCGTCATGCTTAATTTGTTCGACCCACTTGGTTCCGCGCCATTCAAACCGTCGATTGAAGCAACCGTTGAACGGCCGCGTTGTCCAGAGACATTCGGTAAGTCCGTACCAAACCCCTCACCAACTGCCTCAATATCGTCGTTGTTTGAAGTTCCTGGCAGCAATCGCAACAGTGAGGTAATGTCGCGACCCTTGGTCGAAATTAAGTTGATCTGATCGGCTGTCAGACGGGCAGTTAGATCGCTGCTCTCACGCTCAACTATGGCGCCTTCACTTGTAACACTCACTGTTTCGCTAACCTGTCCCGGCTGTAACTTCAGTTCGCCTATTGCAAGCTTTTCGTTGGCGCTGAGAATGACACCTTTGTGTTCGAGCGTTTGGAAACCTTGTCGCTCGATCTTCAATGAATAGGTGCCCGGCTGTAAGGCGGCAAAAGTAAAGCGACCGTCGCTATCGCAGTTTTGTGTTCGCGTATCAGCGGTCTTGTCGCTTGTGAGCGTCACCGCAGCGCCAGGTATGACGCTTCCATTCAAATCGGTGACGGTTCCGGAGATCGAACCTGTAATCGTTTGTCCGCTGGCGATTGAACAAAAGATCAGCATGGCGAGTAGGGTAATCGCAGATACCAGTCGGTGGTGGTTGCTGAGCATCGACTCCTCCTTCAGGTTGGCGCGTAAAGCTTTCGCACAGTCTTCAGCGCTTACGTACTAATTGTCTTTAGTTGGGACAATTTGCGCATACCATTGAGCGAAATGAAACGCCGTTTACTTTTCTCGTTGCTGTCGGTTGGTTTTGACCTAAGACGACCGACGCGTCTCGGAGAACAAATAAGGATTAAGCCCGGTCTTGCTGAAACTTCCCGCTACTTTCGCCATCTGCTTGTTTCTCTTCGAGGGCAAACGCACGCTGTGCACGGACAATGTGCTCACGCATCCCTTCGCGTGCTTCATCAGCATTGCGCGCACGAATCGCGCGATAGACGCGGCGATGTAATTCAAGGGCTTCATTGAAGTCGTGTGCCCGATCGATGGTGTCGCGCCTGCGTTCATACAAAATCGCCGAAACCATTTCGACCAGAGTGGCTAGCGTTGGATTACCGGAAGCAGCAGCGACCGCCCGATGGAAACCAATGTCGTGAACAAGAAATTGCTGTGGGTCCTTCAGTGCCGCGAACATTTCTGCGATTTCGTCCGACATCACTGCGAGGTGTTCAGCCGTTGCGCGCTCCGCCGCCAATCCTGCTGCACTAACTTCCAAAATCGAACGAGTCTCAAACATATTGTCGAAACTGAAGCCATGAAGTTGGGCCAGCAGACGTAACGGTTCACTATCGAGCGCGGGTGGCCCATCGACGATAAAAGTGCCGGCGCCTTGGCGCGATTGGAGAACCCCCATGGAGATCAAAGAACCCAGTCCTGCGCGAAGCGAAGGCCGGCTTATTCCCAACTGTTTTGCTAGCTCACGTTCTGGGGGCAATCGATCTCCAGGCTTCAGATCATCACGCTTAATTAGCTCGTACACACGAGCAACGACCTGCTCCGTGGTCTGGCCAGATCGGAGCGGTCGGATGACTTTTAATCGCGCGGCCTTCGAATTGGTAAAATCAATCTGCATTTAATGGCGGCACTTATAATACCAATTCGATTTTTGGTCAAGCGGTTCTTTTTAGAAAACAGGGTATTTTGGTGAAAGATAAGCCTGGGCGGCAAAAGCGGTTAACCAATCGGCTTGTTGGCGATGCTACGAGGCGCGTGCGGTGAACCTTTGCATCAGAATATTTAGCCGAGACCACCAACTTCATGTCGGTGGTCTCACGTGACGCGAAACGCGCGGTTAGGTGACGTGACGCTCTAGGTCGAAATTGAACCACCACCGACATGAAGTCGGTGGTCTCTCTCCAGCAAATTCACGAAGCCTTCTGTGGGCGCCAGAGAGTTTTGCTGCTGCCTTTCAATGCCTTGTTCATAAACTTTTCGTTCATGATCAAGAAAGCACCGAGGCCATGAAAATCATTTGGGTTCCGTTTCCGACCGAAGTAGTAAGCAAGATCCGCGACGTTCGTCCCCTCGCAGATATCAAGAAGGGTCGTCATTGCGTCCTCGCGTCCCATCGTGATCTTCGTCATCACGCCAGCGCGACCAGCAGTGGAGGTCCTCAGCAGTGGTTTACTTACATAGCCGCGATCAACTGCCATCGCGGTGACATACGTGTACATGCTGGAGCTCGACGTTTCTAACCAGTTCTCAGGATTACTACCCATATCGACGATCTGGTACCAAAGACCTGTCTTCTTGTCTTGAAAATTGGACCAGGCTTTCACAAGCTGTTGAACTTGAGCAATCAATGCAGGTCTGTTCGGATGATTCTTAGGCAGCAACTCCAACACTTCGATCAACGTCATCCCGAACCAACCCATTGCGCGACACCAGAAGTACGCCGAATGTTTCGTTGTCTTGTCCGACCATGGTGTTTGCCCGCTTTCGTCGTACGCATGAAACATCAGTCCTGTTTTCGGGTCGTTGAGATGGCTTGCGTAGATATTCAACTGCTTTGTCGCTTCATCGAATCCGTACCGACTGTCGCCAAACATAACTCCGTATCTGACGAGAAAAGGCATCGACATGAATACGCCATCGCCCCACAGCTGCCACTCGCGACTCTTACTCGTCGCATGCCAGAAACCTCCATCCGAGGTTCTGGGATAAGTATTAAATCGAGTTCGGATACGATCGGCGGCAAGCTTGTACCGATTGTCTTTCGTCTCTTCGTACATGAGGAGAACGAGATTGCCCGGAAGCATGCTGTCGAGGTTGTCGAACTTTATTTCCGTCTTCTGACCTTCGGCATTTGTGTTCGTCACGACTCCATTCTCGTCGACGTGCGAGTCAACCCAGGCCTTGATGTAATCGAGATATCTCCGGTCTCGAGTGCGTTTGTAAACCAAATATTGGCCGTATAGATAAAGCGACTTCGCGTATCCCCAGGACCCGAGATCCGCCGCCGTCGGAAATCGTTTCATCGTCGAGTTGACCATCGCAACCGACCAATCAATCTCCTTCCTGGGTTGCAGCGTTCGCGCCCGCGTCGCAGTCGTCCCTTGGAATAACACAGTGAGTATCAAAGCGATCCCGGCACATCTCAATCGAAAAAAGGTGAGCATCGTGGTCCTCGTGCTTCGCGATTTAGAGTAGAAGTGTTTTGGCTGATCGGACACTCGATTTGGCGAGTTTTGAAACTCAAGATCTTCGTAGCCCGCAGACGTTGGCTGTGGTAATTTATCGGCCACCTCCCGAGCAGCAGAACGACCAACGCTCAGAAGCGAATTGTTATTACCGGTATTTGTCCGAAGTGCGAACAATATTGTCGCGTCGAAAATCTTGTCAAGATATTTCTCGAAACCTTTGACGTTTCCACCTGAGGAATAACGAAATGAAAAAGCCGCACGACGAAAACACACGGAAGCACGATCCGAGTAGACGCAAGTTTCTCAAAGGAGTCGGTATCGCCGGTGCGGGAGCAGCTGTTGCAGACAAGCTTTGGACCGAAGCTCAGGCCGAAGAACAAGCCACTTCACCTAACACCGTGTCGGGGAACGTCAGGATTTCCCTGGATGTCAACGGACAGAAACGACCGGCGGAGGTCGAGCCGCGAACAACACTACTGAATGCACTTCGCAATCATCTCGATCCCGCGATCACTGGACCCAAGCTCGTCTGTGATATGGGGACGTGCGGAGCATGTACAGTTCTTATCGACGGCAAACCTGCGTACTCATGTCTTGTCCTCGCCGTTGACGCGACAAACAAAAAGATCACGACTGTCGAAGGTCTTGGAACTTCGGATAAACCGAATGCTGTCCAATCAGCCTTTGTCGAACATGACGGCCTGATGTGCGGCTTCTGCACACCGGGATTTATCACAAGTATCTCTGCTTATCTGAAGAAGAATCCGAATCCGTCACTCGCGGAAGTTCGTGAAGCATGCAAGGGCAATTTCTGTCGCTGTGGTACGTATCCGCGAATCTTCGAAGCAGCACTTGCGGCAGCGAAGAAGTCGGTTTGATCGGTGTCAGGACTTCTTTCATAGGTCTTTCTGATCATGGCAGTAACGATTCAATCACGTGGCAAACAGTCAGTACCGGCACGCGGTAGTGTCGGGTCTGCTTCGCCGCACAATCGAGTGAAGCGGACACGACCCGACGCTACCGCGTGCCGGTACTGACTGTTTGCCACGTGATTGAGTGAGCTTAGAGATCCAATACCACTGCTTCTGATTTGACAGGAGAACTCATGCAGCAGCAAACACAGCAGCAACCGGCGCCGAAGCCGAAAAAGAAGATCAGAGTGCCGCGCGTTATCAATGGCGTCGAGCAGATGGTTGAGATTGAAGTCGACGAAGATAGCGGCCCAGGGTGGGGACCTAACGATAAGCACACTCTGCTGAACCATCGCATAACGCGTGTCGATGGACCGCTGAAAGCAGCTGGAGCGGCGCAGTACACCTACGATATGCGTTTACCCGGAATGTTGTATGGCCGGGTCTTGCGCTGTCCTCATGCCCACGCACGCGTCGCTAGCATCAACACTGACGCTGCATCTGCGATCCCTGGAGTGAAAGCGATCATTAAAGCTCCCCTGGAAGAGATTCGCTTCGCGGGAGGTCCTGTCGCCGCTGTCGCGGCGACTACCCCCGAGATAGCTGCCGACGCCATTCATGCCATCGAGGTTAAGTATGAAGTTCTGCCGCACGTTGTGATTGCTGATGAAGCGATAAAGCCCGGTGCCCCGAAAGTGGTCCCCGATGACGGTGACCGAAAAGAAGAGAATCTCCAGTTCAAAACGAAAGCGGGGGATCAGCAGAAAGTAGAAGCAGCATTTGGAACAGCCGATGCAGTCGTTGAAGCTGAGTATCGCACTCAAAAACTTCATCACGCGTGTCTTGAAACACATGGCCTGGTTGTTGACTATCGCGGCGGCGACACTGCAACGGTTTACGCGTCCACCCAGGGAACATTTACGATTCCGGTCGATGCTGCAAAGGAACTAGGACTGCCGGAAAGTGCCGTGACGGCTATCGTCCAGCACATGGGCGGTGGGTTTGGATCGAAGTTCGGCATCGGCACGGAAGGGATGTTTGCTTGCCGGCTTTCGAAACAAACGAAGTCGCCAGTGAAATTAATGTTGACGCGATACGACGAGTTTGTGATGGCCGGCAATCGCTCGGGTTCATGGCAGAAACTCAAAGCCGGAGTTAAGAAAGACGGGACCATCGTTGCATTCCAGGCACGACAATATCGCATGGGCGGAGTCGGCCAAGGTTCGCAGGCGGGACAACCTTACATTTACCGCAGCGGTGAGTTTTATCGTGAAGTCTTTGCGTTGCACACAAACGAAGACTCTTCAATCGCCATGCGTGCACCCGGACATCCGCAGGCATCGTTTGCGATGGAGTCGCTGATGGATGAGCTTGCTTACCGAATCAAAATGGATCCGGTCGCGTTTCGCAAGAAAAACCTGCGCGATGAGATCTATCACCGGCAACTTGATCGCGGCGCGCAGGAAATTGGCTGGTCCAGGAGAAATGCAACGGCGGGCGGCAGCGCGGGTCCGTTGAAACGCGGAATGGGATGCGCCGTAGGTACATGGGGCGGTGGCGGAAATAACCAGTGCAAGGTTGATGTCACGATTTCGCGCGATGGTGCAGTCGTCGTCGCAGTCGGAGTGCAAGACCTGGGAACCGGCACACGAACTTATACGCGAGCAATTGTTGCTGAGGAGTTGGGTCTGCAGATAAAGGACGTCACGGAACAGATCGGGAGTTCTAAACTCGGCGCAGCTGTAGCGTCAGGTGGTTCTGTGACCGCTGCGTCGCTCTCACCGTCGGTTAAAGATGCAGCGATCAAGGCGAGACTGCTGTTCGCCGAGAGAGTCGCGCGTCTGCTCGACAATGCGACACCAGCAGATATCAAATTCGCCAACGGAACGGTAAGCGCAAAGGACAAATCAATCAGCTGGAAACAGGCATCGGCTGCGTTGCCAGCTGCTGGTATCACTTCACACGGAGAGTGGCGCGCTGACTTGCAGGCCAGAGGCGTTCATGGCTGCTGCTTTGCCGAAGTTGAGGTTGATATTGAAACTGGATTCGTCCGCCCAATCAAGATGGTCCATATTCAGAATGGCGGTCTTCCTCTCAACCGACTGACTATGGAGAGTCAGATCAACGGAGGCATGATCCAGTCGCTGGGAATGACGTTGTGGGAAGGCCGGGTGATGGACCAGGAATTGGGAATGCAAGTCAATCCTCAGTTCAATGACTACAAATTGCCAGGCACGTTGGAGATGCCGGAGCTCGTGCCAATTATCGATGACGACGACAAACGTGAAGCGGTGATTGGAATCGCTGAACCGGCGGTCATTCCAGCGGTTGGAGCTATCGCAAATGCTGTGTTCAACGCAACAGGTGTCAGAGTTCGCGAACTGCCGATAACACCCGACAAGATTCTAATGGGATTGATGAACAGCGGAACTATCTCGAAGGCAAGAGCCTAAAACAGTTGGCACTCGCACAGTGACCGGAGGAGAACATGAAATCGTTTGAGTGGGTCAATCCATCAAGCATTGCCGAGGCCGTTCGGCTACTGAATAGTTCGTCACTCGGTAAAGACATCGATGAGGCGCCACGACCGATCGCCGGCGGTCAGGACTTGATCACAACGATGAAAGACTACACGACGCGGCCGACGCGCGTGGTCAATCTCAAGTCGATACGCGGAATGGATCGAATCACGATCGACGGCAAAGGCGGACTCACTATCGGCGCGCTGGTTACACTCAATCAAATCGAAGAACACGCAGGCATTCTCAAAAACTTTCCCGGTCTCGCCGAAGCGGCGCATTCAGTCGCGACTCCGCAGATTCGCAATCTCGGCACCATTGGCGGAAATCTCTGCCAGCGTCCGCGATGTTGGTATTTTCGTCTGGAAGAAGTCGTCTGTTTGAAGAAGGGCGGTTCGCAATGTTACGCCGCCACCGGTGAGAACAAGTACCACGCAATCTTTGGTGGTGGTCCGTCTTTCATCGTTCATCCTTCGGACCTTGCTCCGATGCTTGTTGCTCTGGGCGCCCGTGTGGCGGTCACAGGATCGAGCGGCAAACAAATCATACCGCTCGACAAGTTTTTTACGCTGCCGGCTGAAGGAGATGTGCGACGCGAGAACGTACTGAAGAATGACGACATCATCACTGAAATCCAAGTGCCAGCGTCGCCATTCGCAACGCGATCGACATATCTAAAGTTCAAAGAACGAGAGTCACTCGATTTCGCGCTTTCATCTGTAGCGACTGCGGTTCAGTTACAGCCAAACAAGGTGGTGAAGGACGCGCGAATTGTTTTGGGTGGAGTGGCGCCGATCCCCTGGCGAGTTCCGCACGCGGAGAAGTTTCTCATCGGCAAAACATTGACACGCGATGTGCTGGCACAGGCGGCGAAGGTCGCGATGAGAGACGCACAGCCGCTCGAGAAAAATGCCTACAAGGTCCCGTTGACAGAAACTTTGGTGCGGCGCGCGTTGGCGAAAGCAGCGGGAGTCAATATGTAGGGGCGGCCCTCCGGGGCCGCCCGTGAATTGAAGAAGTGTTGGGAGTTGAAAAATCGTCAGAGGTGCGGGCGGCCACGGAGGGCCGCCCCTACAGTTGTTCTATTGGAGAACCATCATGGCTGAAGAATCACGTGTACGAGCGCTTCCGATTCAATCACCTTTTTGTGCCTCGCTACGATCGAAAAAGTTCTTCATGATCGATGGAATCGCGTCGAGTGCAGAAGATTATCTCGACGCTGCAAACCACGTCTGGTGCTGTGAAACTCAGGAAGTGATTGGACCTGACAATAAAGGCGTGTTCCCCGATCGCTGCACACCCGGCCGCTCGTGCTACACGTCAGCGATTAGCGAGTGACGGGCTTTGCGCTAGCACTGATTTGAGGCGTATTCTTGACCTCGTAATTAATTCGGAGGTTTGATTCGATGCGAAAAATCCTTTTGGCGATATTTGCTGCCGTGGCCGCCGCCGGTCTTTTTGTTTTCAGCTCTCAGGCGGAGAACGTTGCAGTTCGTGGCGACTACGTTGAGGTACGCACCGCAAGCGTCTTCGCCGGTGCATGTCACTTCAATGGTGAAGTTACGACTGGTGGCCGAGAGGCGATGATGGCGTGGAACTTCACATCCGGCAAATGGCAGGATATCGATCTCTCCGGCGTGCGCGTGATGGCAATCACCACCTCGAACACAAATCTCGCGGAAGCAAATGCGAGTCGACAGACAGAGATCATAGTTGATTCAAGTGTCTCTCGACCGAAGGCCCTCGCGGCATTGAACGCACTGAAAGAACGTTACGCATCGACGTTCGGCCAGATTGCCGACGTTCGCTTCGCACCAATCAACTTTGTCCACAACGGCCGAACCTACGACGTCACTTCTGATGGCGCGACGATAAACGTCGAAGCAATGCCCAACGATCTTTGCTGCAAGATGCCAAACCTGGTCTGGTACACACCTTTGGTTGGATTAGAAAATCGGAAAGTCGGTTATACAACTAAAGCTCTGTACGACGGACATGGAGTCGGCGAACCGTGGTCGCGCTCAGATGAGAACAGCGCGTTCTACGGCAGCTTCGCGTTCTAAAATAGAGGTCAGAACCACCTCGCGGTAGCGGGTGGGTGCGAAGCCGATTGATCCAGATGATACGTTACTGATCGATCGGCTTCGCACCCACCCGCTACCGCGAGGTGGTATTGACCTCATTCC
>JBKPMX010000169.1:0-2840 GCA_046765655.1 Acidobacteriota bacterium | reverse complement strand
AGTTTGAGTCGGTTGCTAAATCCTCAGATTTCGCGTTTGTCATTTCGAGCCTAGCGAGAAACGTTCGTCCGTATGGAGCTGCGCATACAAGATCTTTCGCTGCGCGCGCTCGAGATGCCCATTATCGCCACTCGCGATTGCGACAGAGTATCCTTGACGGGGAGTCGCAGAATAGCGATGTTACTTTGCCGTGTTCTTCAGGTAAGGAGAGTTGAATGAAATCCCGACGACTTGTCGTTCTCAGCGTGTTGCTTGTTTATACCGGTCTCTGGACTTCACAGACACAGGGTCAAACTCTGGCGAACTTTCGCATCGCCAACGGCACCAGCGGCGAAAACCCCGCAGTGCTTTGGGTCGGCGTCGACCAGGGCTTTTTTCGCAAGCACGGTCTCAATGTCGAGGTCATCTACATGCGGGTGGGATCCCTCGCGGCTTCGGCGTTGGTATCCGGTGATGTGAATGCGGTGCTCACCAGTTCGAATGCCGTGTTGAATCTCGCTGCCGGCGGACTGGACGTCGTCATCATCGGCGCGCTTTTCCAACGGCCGGAAGGGGATTTCATGGCGCGCCCGGAATTGAAAAAACCCGAGGACCTAAAGGGCAAATTGGTCGCGATCCAGAGTATCGGCGGCGGTGGGTGGGCGAACAACATGCTGGCGATGGATTATCTCGGTCTGGATCCGGACCGTGACAACATTCGCTTCATCGTGTTGGGCGATCAGCCGTCCCGAATCCAAGCCCTTGAGACCGGACGCGCTCAAGCCTCATGGATGGGCTCGACCTTCAGCGCGCCGCTCAAGACGAAAGGCTACACACTGATGGTGGATCTCAGCCGTGCGCCGATTCCGTACGTCGGTTCGTCGTTGGTGGTGCGGAAAAGCGCGGCGCATCAGGACGCAAAAACCTATGAAGCCTTGCTTAAGGGTACGATCGATTCGCTCCGGTTTTTTCAGAAGCCGGAAAACAAACCGGTCATCCTGAGGGTCATGGCCAAGCATCTGCGGCTTAACCGGATTGAAGACGCGGAAACCGGATATAACGCCATGGTGTCGGCCTACAGTAATGATCTCCGACCAAAACCCGAGGGGCTGCAGAAGATCTACTCTATTTTAGCTCGTACCAATCCCAAGCTTTTGACTTTGAAACCGGAAACCATTCTCGACAGTACGTTCATACAGAGGATTCAGTCGAGCGGCTACTGAGCGAAGGAAAGGGCTTGCAAGTTGGCTGCACCGATACCGTGCAACCAATCTCAAACCTCAAAGAACATACGCCGGCGTCATTGGCCGTCGGCAGCGTGATCGAGGAAATCAAAAACAGCGGGCTTTTGGAAAAAGACGTGAAAGGATGAGAAGAAGAGACGGCAGCGACCTTACTGCGTATCTTTTCTTTTCAGGTTGGAGTTTTTCAATAGCCAGTTCTCGATCATTTTTCTTTTGAACCGCCACTGATTGCCAACTTTGAACGCTGGCAGCTCCTTATCCGCCAATAATCGGTAGACCGTAAACTTGTCGACGTTTAAGTATTCGGCTACTTGCTCCAGCGTCAGCAGTTGTTCGGGCATAGATTTCTATTCCTTGAATCAGCGTTTTGGAGCGTAAGCTTCCTTTACACTTTTGATTGCCAGCCCAACCGGGCGATTTTGGGGATGAATTCATATTTCAAATAGACAAGAATAGCAAGTGCCGCCCGGAGCCGAAAAAAGCCGAAATCGGCACCCCCCTCGGCTCTCGATCATCTTCGAAAAGTAACTTCAGCGCGTGCGAAGTCAACACACTTATTGCTCAGGGCTACTTCGCCGCGCAGATCGTGATTTCGACGAGGGTTCCGGGCGTGAGCACAGCACCCACCGCCGTGCGGGTCGGCAAGCTGGAACGATCCACCCACGCCATCCACGCCGCGTTCATCTCGTCTTTAAGCGCCGCATCGGCCATGTACACAGTTGCGCTCAGAATGCGCGATTTGTTGGTGCCGGCCTTGGCCAGAACGGCGTCGATTTTTTTCAGCACCTCCGCAGTCTGTCCCTTCATATCCAAGGATTTGTCGTCCGCCACCGTACCTGAAAGAAAAACCAGATCACCGAACACCGCCGCGCTGCAGTTCCATTCACGTGGATTGATGCGCTGAATATCCATTTTCTTCTCCTTTGAGCGAGGGGCGACCGCCGGTCGCCCCTACATCGTTTTCCTCTTCCAGTTGCCCACCCGACAACCCTGTTGCCTATCACTAAATGGGTGGGCGTCTTTCGTACCACTTCATCTGTTGTTGATAGGTATACCCGGCGCGGAGAACGCTCACCTCGTCGAAGGGTTTTCCAACGAGCTGCAGCGCAATGGGCAGCTGATTCTCCGAAAATCCGCACGGTACCGACAAAGTCGGCAAACCGGTCAGATTGAACGGGCCGTGATATTCTGGAACCACGTGCTTGAAAAGAGTGTCGATCGGTCCGACATCTTTCACGCGCGGTGCCGGACCCGCCTGATTGGGCAGCGCGAGACAGTCGATCTTGGTGAATACCTCGGCTAGCTCGGCCCGACATCGACTGCGAATCCGCTGTGCCTGAATATAATCGGCCGAGCCCGTGAGCAATCCCAGATAAATTCGCGCGCGCCGCTGGGGCGCGCCCGTTCTCAGCACCGTCGCAGCGTCGCTTTTGTGCGCCGCCCAGAATTCGTTGTAGTAGATGACCGCGTTTGCGATTGTCGCCAGATGAAGGGTCGGCACTTTTACTTCTTCAATGCGCGCGCCCAAAGCTTTCAATTCTGCAATCGCCTCTTCGACCCGCTGCAAGACAATCGGATCGGTGCGCGGCGCGCATTCGTCGATGTAGGCCCGCGGCA
>JBKPMX010000168.1:0-9325 GCA_046765655.1 Acidobacteriota bacterium | reverse complement strand
GAGAGCCTTACCGCCCTAATTCTAAAAAAGCGCAAGGACGCAATTAACCGCGTCTCGTCACTGACAACTAACACGAAGATCTTGACCGTTTTAGATCGCAATGCTACTTTACCGACCGTTCGGTAAGTCCCGCCCTTTTAAAAGTTATGAAGAAACTTCTACTCGTTTCCGTTGCAGTCCTGTTCTGCTGCGTTTCCGCCGCTGCCGTCGAGCCAACTGAAGAGATGGTCGCCATGCGCGACGGGGTGAAGCTTTCCACCATCATTTACTTGCCGGAGGGCAGCGGACCATGGCCAGTAGTTCTCATCCGCACGCCTTACGGAAAACAATCGCAGACACGTTCCAACGGCGAATGGACCAAGAATGGTTTTGCCTTGGTCGTTCAAGACGTCCGGGGCACGTTCAAAAGCGAAGGAAAGTATCGACCTTTTGTCGATGACCAGGTGGATGGTTACGACACGATCGAATGGATCGCCAAGCAGTCGTGGTCAAACAGCAAAATTGGAATGTATGGCGCCTCCGCGATGGGCATCGCTGCAAACGAAGCGGCGATGGCTAATCCTCCCCACTTGGTTGCGGCCTTCGTGATGGTGGCTCGTTCGAGTGTGTACGATCAATCAAGTTTCATCGGTGGAGTTTTTCGCAAAGAGCTGAACGAGGATTGGCTCAGACGACAAAAGGCCGAATCGGTTCTACAAGACATCTTCGCGCACGGGATTCGAAGCGAATTTTACGATCGCAGCGACATGTCGAAGCACTGGCAGCAGGTGCACATACCCATGTACAACTACGGCGGTTGGTACGACATTTTTAGCCAGGGAAACATAGATAACTTTGTCGGACTTCAAGCCAACGCTGGTGCTCCCGGAAATGGAAAGCAGAAGTTGATCATGGGACCGTGGGGCCACGGCCAACTCGAAGAGGTTAAGTATCCCGAGAACTCTGGTGTGGGTGCCTTTGGTGGCTCGATGTCGCTCGACTTGGCGAAGCGTTGGTTCGAATACTGGCTCAAGGGCGTTAACAACGGAATCATGAACGAGCCGGCAGTGCGCTATTACGTAATGGGCGACGTAAATGATCCGCAGGCTCCGGGAAACGAATGGCGCACGTCACCCACTTGGCCGGTCCCGGCAAAGACTGCGTCTTACTACTTGAATTCCGGCGGCACACTCAGCGAGCAGTTACCGAAAGACCGCGAAAGTTCCGACAGTTATAAATACGATCCAAAGAACCCGGTTCCGACAATCGGCGGCGGCAATCTGTTTCTCAAAAAAGGTCCGATGGATCAACGCGCCGTAGGCGAACGGAGTGACGTGCTGAAGTTCACGACGCCCGTCTTGCAGTCACCGGTTGAAGTCACGGGCCGGATCGCAGTTGAACTCTGGGCCGAAAGCGATGCACGTGACACAGACTTTACGGCCAAGCTCGTCGACGTCTACCCGGATGGAACTGAACGGCTTGTGCTCGACTCGGTTTTACGCGCGCGATTCCGCGAAGGCTTCGATCACGAAGTGTTTATGAAGAAGGGACAGGTCTACAAATTCAAAATCGATCTCTGGTCGACCAGCATCATCTTCAACAAGGGACATCGCATCGCAATTCACATCAGCAGTTCAAATAATCCGCGCTTCGATCCTAATCCAAATACTGGAAGCCCGTTGCGTGCAGACACTCTCACGCAGGTGGCCACCAATTCGATTCATCACGATCGTATGCATCCGTCTCGAGCCTTATTGCCCGTGGTTCGCAATAACAATGGTTCGGCTACATCCAGCTCAACGTCGGGTCAATATCGCCGGCACTAGTGGGCACTCATTGCCCGAACACTAACAGGAGCAAGCTTCATGTGGATTCGTAAAGCGCTTCGCGATTTTAGAAAAGGCGTCGACTCTCCCATGCCGACCCAGGCGGTTTCGAACGAAGAGTTCATTCCCCGCCCGCAGTCGGAGCCACAGCAGCGTGTTGAATATCTGATTGGAGAAATGTCTGAGAGACGTGCGAAGAGGTTGGGCATGGATCGACGCACCTTTATGGCCAGCACGATGGGACTCGCGACATGCTTCCTGGCGCAAAACAGGGTGTTTGCCAGTCAAATCTGGGACGTTGATGAGGTCGAGACCTGGGAACAGGCAGCAACGGAAGAAAAGTTTCCGAAGAGCGAATACTTCATCATCGATTTGCAGTCACATTTCACTAGTGGTCTGCCAATTGGCGGCTTTCGTAATGCCGAGTTTGTGAAGAACATGGGCTTTCAACTGAAGAACGATGCCGAAGCCTATGGTTTCCGCAACTTCATCAAGGAGATGTTTCTGGATAGCGAAACGATGATGGTCGTGATCTCGGGTGTGCCCGGCCGCGAGTTACTGCGCGACAAGGACAACAAAGTACTGGTCGATATGGAGCGTACTCCCGGAGTATCCGGAAAGATCTTACCGAGCTGGTTGATGTCGAAAGCGCGAAAAGAAATTAACGACATGGCGGGCTCGCAGCGCGCTTTGAATCACGGGAATCTCGCGCCCAATCACTACTGGAACAAGACCACGGACTCGATGGATAAAGCGAGTTTGATCGAACAGATGGAACGCGAGATCAATTTTTACGGAATCAGTTCGTGGAAGTGGTATTGCCATACTGATCCGGCGCAAACAGGAAATGGGTTTCAAGTCGACGACGACAACGCGCAATGGTTTATCGAAGAATCTCGCAAACGAGGCATCAAGCTAATTAGTGTTCATAAAGGTTACTCGTATCAATCGCGCACACTTGGTCATCTCGCCAATCCCAAAGACATCGAGAAGGCTGCGCTTAGAAATCCCGACTTCAACTTCGTGGTCTATCACTCCGCGATCAAACATGGATCGAGCGAGCCAAACTGGAAAGAGAGCAACCAGTATGATCCAACGACAGGCGACTTTCTCTGGCACAACGTGTTGATGGACATCAAGAAACGGAATCCCAAAATAAACAACGTCTACTGCGAGTTGGGCAGCTTCTTCAATACGCTTTCAGTGATCGATCCAGTGATGGCGGCTCACGGCCTGGGCAAGAACATCAAGATTTACGGTGTCGACCGAGTAGTGTGGGGCACTGATTGTTTGTGGTGGGGCTCGCCGCAATGGTCCATCGACGCGTTCAAGCGCTTTCAGATGCCGGATGATATGTGCGAGAAGTTTGGTTATAAAAAACTCACCAAGCAAGACAAGGCAAAGATCTTCGGTCTGAATGCGGCGAAGCTTTACAAAGTCGACGTGAAAGCTAAACGGAAAGCACTGCCTGCCGATGTGCTGACCAGAATAAAGACAGCGTATCGAGATGGTGGTGGCCAACGTAGCAATGCGGTTTACGGTTGGGTGCGAGCAGATGACTAGGTACCTTAACGCTTGGACCAATTGTCTTTTAGCCTGCGGAGCAGGCGCAAGCGTAAAGCCTGGGGCGCAAGCCCCAGGAACTGGAAGAAATGGAAGTTTAAGCCCATGAAATGGGCGACAGCCGGTGTGCTGCAAACTAGTTGGCATTTTCTGTGGTTCTGTCGCCCGCATTCGCGGGCTTGCAAATTTGTGGTCCTCGATACCTGGGGCTTACGCCCCAGGCTTTATGCTTACGCCTGCTGCGCAGGCTAAGAGGAAACTTTTTGTGCAAAGCCGGTATTTGATTCTAATCATTACACTCCTCCTGAGCGTCTGTTCGTCGGCGGCATCACAAACACAGTCGCAGCCATCCGCACACTTTCATCACCTCCATCTCAACACGACTGATCCATCAAGCGCCATTAAGTTCTACACAAGCAAGTTCGACTGCGAAGAGCGACAGTTTCTCGGTGAGAATGCAGTGTGGGCGCAGCAATCGTGGCTTCTCTTCAACAAAGTGAAGGATGCGCCGCCGTGGCAGCTCACTTCCGCAATTTGGCACTTCGGATGGGGCGCGGAAGACATGAAGGCGGCTTATCAGAAACAACTAGAGCTGGGTACGAAGTTCTTCACGCCGTTGACTGACATCAGCGACATTCTCGGCGGCACAGGCACCGGTCGTTTCTTTTACGCGTACGTCGAAACTCCAGACCACGGCCTGGTGGAACTAAACACAGCGAACCATCATCGCTTCGGTCATTTGCATTTGTTCAGTGAAGATCCAGTTGCGGCGGGCGCGTGGTACGCAAACCATTTCGGCATCACGGTGCGAAGCAGTACTCGCGAGCCGCGGGTCTATCGAGATCACCAGATTGGACCGAGTGCTTCTTTGATGATGGACAACGTCAATATCATCATCTATCCGGTCCAGTACTCGCGAAAAGCTTATCCAGATCATTGGAATCATCAGGCAAAGATTTCATCGACGAAAGGCCGCGTCGTCGATCACATCGCGTTCAGTGTTGATGACCTAAGCGCTACGTTAGCGCGATTGCAGACAGAAGGCGTTAGGCTTCTCGAACCGCTAAAAACGACAAACGGAGGCCGGTTCAAACACGCCTTCATCGAGGGACCTGATTACATCCGCATCGAATTAGTGGAAGCTGCCATGCAAAAGTAAAGAACCAGCCTGCGAAGCGGGCGTAAGCATAAAGCCTGGGGCGTAAGCCCCAGGATAATAGAAGCAAGATTTCTTAGCCCGTGAAACGGGCGACAGTCGTAAGGGTTAGGCGCTTTCGCCCGCTACGGCGGGCTAAAGCTCTAAATGCCATTTTTACCTGGGGCTTGCGCCCCAGGCTTTATGCTTACGCCCGCTCCGCGGGCTAAGAAATCAACGGCATCATGCAAAAGCTGCTGCTCAACGAACCAACTGCACACCAGGTGACCTCTCACCGGCTGAAACTGAACTACTGGGACTATGGTAGCGACGGGAAACCAGCCCTTGTTCTCGTTCATGGAGGGTTGGACCACGGGCGCAGTTGGGACTGGGTCGCAGCAAGTCTGCGCGATGATTATCACGTCTACGCACTGGATCTGCGCGGACATGGCGACAGCGAGTGGTCACCTGGCGCGATCTATTCTGTCGCGGAACATGTGCTCGACCTGGCAGCACTTTGTGATGCGCTCGGTGAGACACCGTTGACGTTGATCGGTCATTCACTCGGTGGCGTCATTTCCTTGACCTACACTGGGACCTTTTCAGATCGCGTAACAAAAGTTGTAGCAATTGAAGGCATGGGGCCACCGCCAACTCACCACTCACAAAAAGACCCCTACCCCGATCGTATGCGTCGTTGGATCGATCAAGTGCGAGATATCGAGCGACGTTTCCCTCGCGCCTACACAGACATCGAACCGGCTGTGGCACGTATGAGAGAGGCAAACCCACACTTGTCTGAAGAGGTTGCGCATCACCTGACTCTTCATGGGTTGAAGCAGCGCGCCGACGGTTCTTACGTTTGGAAGTTCGATCCGTTTGTCAGAGCCTGGCCGCCCTACGGCTTCGACAGCACGCTCGCGCGAACACTTTTCGAGCGCATCGAATGTCCTCTTCTGCTTTTTCGGGGACTGGATAGTTGGTCTAGCGATCCCGAGAAGGATGGCCGCGCCAGCGCGCTGAGAAACTATCGTTTGATTCAGGTACCCAATGCCGGCCACTGGCTACATCACGATCAGTTGGAGCTTTTTGTGAGAGAGACGAAGGAGTTTTTGGCAATGTCTGAAAGTTGCATTGTCGGCAATCACTAAAAGGTGGCGCGACGTCGCGAGACTAGCTGACAAGGTATTCAGTACCGTTCGCGGTAGCGGAAACTTCATATGAACCGTGGAGTGCAGAACGTTGCGCTTGAGCGACTCGACCACGCAACTACGAATAAACACCGCTCACCGGCCAGTCCGCACTCCGCTAGGAGTGCGATGTTTATAGCGCAAGTGCCGGTGAAGTTCTTTTGCACTCCTTTAGGTGTGCGATGTTATGGCTGTTGCGCACTTGAATCATAGAATTGGAAACAGACCACATTGCACTCCTAAAGGAGTCCGAGATCTTCTGCTGTTCCGCGGCTATAAACATAGCACCCCTAGCGGGGTGGCAAAAGATTGTTGCGCTTGGGTGGCGCGCTACGCGATTTCGGTGCAAGTGCTTGTTCGGCACCGCAAGTCAAGTCAATGATAATTCCAACTGAACTCTACCTTCTGCTTGAATCCATCGAAGAGCAGCGTGTACCCATCATTGTTGTACTGCTGAATTTTAAACAGCGCCTCTTCATGTCCGTCCTGATCGTAATCCCCAATATCCATGAGCAGCATGTTTGATCCCAAGTATCTGACCTCTCCTCCCTTCACAAAGAACCATGCGCCTAGGTTCTGATCATCTTCGACCTCCATTGGAATCACCTCTGCCTTCGCGATATCCAAGCTGATCAGTTTTTCATCGCGACTCTGACTTCCGTAAGACTTGTTGACTTTAATCGTAGCCTTCGACAATTTACTCGCCGGCACCTGGAAGGTTTTCCCGAGATGATCTTTGATGGAGCTGATCTCGTCTTGTTCGGGTTTCACAGGATGCCACTTCTCGGAATCACCGCAATACGGGCGAGAATTCAATACTAGCGGGCGATACGTTCGTCCGCCCGGCCAACCGCTGAACACTGCGCTGGGTTGTCCCACTGTAGGGACACTGCCTTTAGACGTGATCTGCTGCAAACCTATATCCGCGTACAGACTGTAGCTTGGCGGGGTCTTGCTGGCTAAAGAGCCCAGCGTCCGGCCATCAAAACAGATGGTCCATGTGACTGCTTCGGGAAAAGATCGCACGGCTTGAGAGAGCTCCTTTTCCGTATTGAAGCCAGTCGGGAAAGATTTCCACTGGCCGTTCTCTACATAAAAGAGCACCCTTACGGTATGCCCCTTATTCTTTTCACTATGATGCTCGAGGACACCTAGGATGAGTTGTTTGATAACCTCTGTTTGATTGGGCGACAAAGGGACTCGCAACGTCGGACCAGTTGCGCTCACAACCAAAACTTGATTTGTGGAGGATAGTGATAACAGCAGCCCCGCCATTACAACGGACAGCAGAGATAAGAGATATGTATGAAGACGCAATTTATCTCTCCTTAGTCAGGCTTCCTACGCTTGCCGCTCCTCAGAACGTTTTCGCTTGAGCGCTCGCCCACGCAACTACGAATAAAGACCGCTCACCGGCGAGTCCGCACTCCGCTAGGAGTGCGAAGTTTATAGCGCAAGTGCCGGTGAAGTTCTTTTGCACTCCTTTAGGGGTGCGATGTTATGGCTGTTGCGCAGTTGAATCATAGAACTGGAAAAATTGCACTCCTAAAGGAGTGCGCGGCCCATTTACTTCTCTGCGCTATAAACATCACACCCCTACCGGGGTGGTGAGCTTCTCTCATGAATGATCGAGCGCCTAACGCTGCGCTTGAGCGGCTCGCCCACGCAACATCACACCCCTACCGGGGTGGTGAGATTCTCTCATCAATGATCGAGCGCCTAACGCTGCGCTTGAGCGGCTCGCCCACGCAACATCGCACCCCTAGCGCGGTGGTGAGCTTCTCTCATCAATGATCGAGCGCCTAACGCCGGCCATCAGCGGCGCGCACAGAACTTTGAAGATACGAAGCTTGCTCATTGCGCGTCCACTGCATGCCGTTGTTAGACATTGCGCGCCCATGGGCGACGGCTTACTTCTTATTAGCGACGGCTTCAACCTCAACGAGCATCTTTTGTAGCGTTTCCTTTGGCAAGTATTTGCCGCCCACGATTACGGCATCAATCTTTCGCGTGTTGTTGATGTCCGTGAGCGGATTTGCGTCGAGCAACACGAGGTCAGCTATTTTGCCTCTTTCGACCGTACCGAGTGATTTCTCCATATCGAAATACCTCGCCGGGTTGATGGTGGCGGTTCGCAGCGCCTCGGCGGGCGTCAACCCGGCTTGGACCAACAGAGCCAGTTCGTCGGGGAGACTGAATCCGGGAAAGACATAGGGATTCGCTGTGTCCGTGCCAGCGATGAGCCGAACGCCTGCACGGTTCATCATCCCGATCACCTCTAGCTGCTTTTGAAAGACTCTCTTTGCCTGCGCGTTAAATTCCGGCGTGTGCTCCTTCCAGCCGTAAGCGTCTTGCCAAAATTGCTGCTTCAGAAAGTCGGGAATGTATTTGATTCGCGGATCGTTGCGGAACTCTGCGTCACCGCTAAACGCTACGGCACGAAGCACAGAGAGAGTGGGACACATCCACGTCCCATTCTTGACGAACCGGGCGAAGAGTGCGGCAGCTTTCTTATCGTCAAAGCTATCGAGCGCCGCGGCCTGTTCGAGCATCGCCGTGTCCTGGCGAATACCTTCCGCGCGAAGTTTCGCCTCATTCGTCTTCCTCAGTTCTGCCTCCTTCGCCGAGCATGCCACCAGGATTCCCATCAAATGCTCAACGCTCTTTTGTCCGGCGTCGGAAGCTTCAGCGGCGCTCACAAGTTCGGGCACATGCCCGGCGAAGACCATGTGTTGACGCTTCGCCTCTTCGGCAATCGCAAAGTAGGCGTCGCGGGGAACCATGCTGTAAACCTTCACGAAGTCGGCCCCCATCTCCTTGACCTTAAGGACTGCTTTTTTCCCTTCGTCGGCATTGCTGACCGCTATCGTACAAGGCTTGCAGAAGGGGTACGGTCCATCGACGAAGATGCCAGCCGCGAATATGTGTGGGCCGATTGTCGTCCCCGCCGCGATCTCCGCGCGCCACTGTTTGATCGAGGGCAGTGGCGAGAACATGTCGCGCACGCCGGTGATGCCGTTGGCGATGAAGAGCGGAAAGAAAACCTCCTTGTTCCACTCGTGCACATGCATGTCCCACATCCCGGGGATTAGATACTTCTCCGTAGCATCAATCACCTGCGCGCCCTGCGGCGCTTTGATTTTGCCATCCCTACCGAGCGCAACAATGTGCTCGCCCTCGATCATCACTGTCATATCGGATTTAGCCTGTCCACGGATGACATCAATCACTGTGAGATGTGTCAAAACAAGCGGACGCGACGGCGCAGTTGTCATCGTTTGTGCCGATAGCAAACCGGGTAACAGGAGAATCAAAAGTAGTACTGGTATTCTTCTCATCAGTTTCCTAACCGTTGTGAACGAGAAGATGTGTTAACGGTGCGCTTAAACGGCTCGCCCACGCACTCACCAAGAAACCCGCTCGTGGCGATCCACTCCAAACGCGTGTTGGGCGAGCCTCGGGACTAATCACCTAGACATACGACAGCGCCGTTTTCATTAATAGCACGTTCAACTAACTCGGAAAGTTTTTTCAATAGGTCACAGAAGGCTTCGTTAGAGACTTTCGTGTGCATGGGATCGCAAATGAATTCTTGTTTAGCGTTGTAGTAACAGTGGTCACCTACATAAACA
>JBKPMX010000167.1:0-7758 GCA_046765655.1 Acidobacteriota bacterium | reverse complement strand
CCCACACCCCCAATTATTTTGTTTTGTTGTTTTGTTTTTTTTTGGCCGGCTGTCGTGGCTGCGGGGGGGTCGGGCGGGTCGGCGTGGGCCGCGGGGCCCCCCCGCCCTTCCTCACCTGCAACTAACTTAGCTTGAACGGTGCTAATGAAGTTGAGTTGTTGCTGTTATGCACCTTGAAACTTACTTGCTGCTTGAATGGTGAGGAGTCTTGAGCGGGGGTGAACCGCCCTTCCTTCTCAGAAACTTCAGCTGATTGGAACCAACTGATAGCCCATACTTAATGCCTGTTTTCGCATCGCGTGTAGTCGACGCTGTTGATATTGTTGCTCGTAAGCTGATTGGCCCATTTCAATGTACGCAGTGCCATACTTCAACATTGAGTAGTAGATGACGGCGAGCTTGCGGGCTGTAGCTGTTAATGCTTGTGGTGCGCCAACACGAGATCGGATGCGTCGATAAAAAGCGCCAAGGGCAGTCTGGCTACGACTCAAGCTAGCTGCGGCAATGCGAAAGGCAGCCGCTGCTCGGTTGTTGGTGCGCTTGGTTTTGCTGGACAGAACTTTACCGCCAGACTTGTTCGTCCCAGATGATAGACCAAGCCAAGAACTGAAGTGCTTCTCCGTTTTCCAGGGACTCATGTCGAAACCTACTTCCCCAGCTAACGTTAGCAATGTATCAGTGCCCAAGCCGGCGACCGCGAATAGATCTACACCGGTGATTTGAAACAGTTGTGTGCGTACGTCGATGTCAGCTCGCATCTTTTTGTCGTTGCTCTTGGGATGCGACGGTGGTGTTGGTTCATCTGTATTACGTTTGGGTTGACGCTGAAGATGTGCGGCGATGGCGCTGTCGCAATCCGCAATCTTGGCTTGATAGATCTCGTAAAGCTCGATCGCCTGTTTGAGCGCAAACAAGTGTTCATCGCGGTAGTTTCCTACCAGTGATTTGGCGATAGTGTCTTCTGAATTGCGGCAACGACGATCACGATAGCTAGCCAGGATGCGCGGATCGCGTTCGCCAGCAATCACGGCCTTGAGGATTTTCATCCCCGTGACACCGGTGATGTCCGACACCACGTTGTGGAGCAGCAGATTCATCTGTTGCAGTGCCTTCTGCATGTGCTGAATATGCATTGCCGAACTTTGCACCAACATTTGTTTTTGCCGCAGGTATCCACGCAGCACACAGACTTCGTCTGGCGGGCGAAAAGCAGCCGCTAATAATCCGTAAGTGTGCAGCTGTTGTAGCCATTGGCAGTCGAGCACATCTGATTTGCGGCCTGGTACATTTTTAACCCGGCGGGCGTCAACCAAGCAGACTTCGAATCCTTCGCGCTCTAGTAATTCGAAGACCGGAATCCAATATACTCCCGTTGATTCCATCGCTACCGTAGTGATGCCACATTGCTTGAGCCATTGCACCAATGCTTGTAGATCAGTAGTAAAGGTGCCGAACTCGCGGACGGAAATTTCATCGCATCCTTCGGGCACGGCAACGAAATGCCGCTCCGACCCGATGTCGATTCCCGCAGCGTTTAAATTCACATGCTGCAATTGCTTGGGGAGTTCACCTGCATGCAGCTTTTTCCCTCGTCTGTGGCGCTTTGCCATTGTCTCGACCTCGCTAGCGGATTTGACAGGCTACTAGCGCAGGAATGCACTCTTGGCTATCTTCTCAACGGGATCGTAGCCACTCTTGCGAATCTCTACGTCACCAATGTTATGAACGCTGATTCCTGGGACCACGCTCACCTACGGGCACTTTATGCACCAATGGAAGGACGGCCTCCACGACTAGCAGCCTGGCGCCGCTATGCTACATCGAAGCCGAAGTTTCTTTTACCTATGCGCTCGTGTTTTGACGAGATGTAATCGCTCACCTGCAACTTAACTAACTTGAATGGTGCTAGCGGAAGTTGATTTGATGAATGTTATGTACCTTGAACTTGGTCCGATTGTTGAGTTGTTATGAATCTTGCTAGGGGGTGAACCGCCGTTCCTCACTTGCAACTTACTTAACTTGAGTGGTTGCTAGTGAAGTTTGCGTGATTGATGTTATGTACCTTGAACTTTTTACCACACACACCGTGAGTGAAGAAAACGTTTCTCCGCTAGAACTGAGAGCGATGAATGTTTGACTGTTCTCTCAATCAGAATTACTCTGCTGACGCGTCGCAGGGTGCATCCCGTCCGCGGAAAGGGCCGAGCCCACCTGTCCCGTCTGTAGAATTTGTTCGATCTTCTTTCAGCCCGTCGTGCGGACGCGGGCGATCCTCGAAAGGAGATCGTTATGTCAACACAATCCGCACTCCCTGTCCGACCATCACTTGAACAACTAAAGAAGCAAGCCAAAGATCTGATCCGTGCCTATCGCGCTGGCGATCCGACAGCTCTCGATAAAATCCGCACACACAAGCCGAATATCTCCGAACCTAACGGACACCATCCTGCAACGCTCGCTGATGCCCAATTCATATTGGCACGCGAACATGGTTTTGACAGCTGGCCCAAGCTGAAGCGTCATATCGTGCTGACGCAACGGCCGGCTGATTTTCATGAGCCGACATGGGGACCAAACACGTGGGAGTTTTTCACAGCGGTGTACGAAGGAAACAAAGGACGCGTACGTCAGATGCTTCGTGATGAACCGTGGCTAGCTCGTGCCGAGTATGCATACCTCCAGCCACTTCACTACGCCGTAAAAGGTGGTCGATTCGATATGGTTCAGCTCCTAATCGAAGCTGGCGCGAATCCACTTGCGGAAGGATGGTCCGGTCGTCCACTCGGTGACGATACGCCACTCGCACGTGCGAAAGATCGTGAACTACCCGAGATCATTCGCTTGTTAGAAGAAGCCGCGACGAAACCGCTCATCGATCTTCCATCTCGTCCCGAGGCACCGCCTGACACACTTGATGAGTTGGAGCGATCGATGAGCCAGTGTGGACACAAGGGCGACATCGACGGCGCCCTTGCGTTACTCGAGCAGCATCCCAATCTTGCTTATGCTGGTCTTTACGAAGCGGTGCACCAGGGTCACACGAAACTTGCGCGCATCCTACTTGAGCATGGCGCTGATCCTACTAAACCATGGCGCTGGTCCTGCTGGTTCACGCCGCTCATGCACTCGCTGCGTTATGCTCGTCCGAATTACGAGATGGCCTCGATGCTGATGGATCACGGCGTCACCGCGAACGATGCAAACGGCATGGGAATGAGTGTGCTTCATATTCTTGTGAGTCTCGGCACTCCCGCGGCCGTGTCATGGATTCTCGATCGCGGCGCCGACATCAACCGTCGTGACAACGAATTCGACTCGACTCCACTCGCGTGGGCCGCACGCACGGGTCGCGCAGAAATCGTGGAGCTACTCCTATCTCGTGGTGCATCGCGCAAGTTGCCCGATGACGAGCCGTGGTCGACTCCTGCTTCATGGGCGCGTCGTCGTGGACATGCTGATATTTTGAAACTTCTCGAGATGCCCTGATGTGGTCGGGTGTGTGTAAAATGCGTGGGCGATTTTCTTATTCGAACCGAGGGATGAAGATAATGAAACCGTTTGTATATCTGGTTTGCTGTCTCGCACTCTTGTCAACGCTGCTCTGTGGCAGCACCACTGCACAAACCCAACGTACTGATGTGATCATCCATTTCTGGTCTTCGGAGAAATGCCTTTTAGCGGACGTGCGCATTAACGGCAGAGACTATGGGACAAAGCCCGTACCTTGCCGAATTAAGCTAGCGATCACCCAGGCACCATCGGCGATCGACGCCGAAACGCGATTGCGGGATTCTGCCTTCAACTCAATGGACGGAGACTTCGTTCCAATCGATGTGGGAGATAAGGCGTACCTGTGGCAGGGATCGATCATAATATTTATCAAGGGACGATTTACGTTTACCCTGAGTGGCGGAGCGGATCTAAAAGTTGGCGATTTTTCAATCAGTCGAGAATTCATCGAGAAACTGGCGCAAGATATTTCAACGTCGGTGACAGCCCGGTAACACATACAAAGCGGCACCTCGTCAGGGTTATAGCACTGCACGGCCATTAATTTTGCACTCGTTTACGAGTGCGACGTTGCAGAAGGCACTGCACTGACTAACGCGTCGACATCGGCACTCCTAAAGGAGTGCGTATCGTCACGGATCCTCGGCGGCTATAAACATGACACTCCTACGGAGTTCAAGAACTGCCGGCACACGGTACGTCGCAATCCAGACCCAAAGTATTCGCGCAAATGGATTCTGATAAAGGAGAGCACACTACTTGACACGCCAGGCTTTCGCCGACTTCCTCGACAGGCTCGCGGCGGGAACATCGTCTCGCGCCGATTGGGCTGAGTATGCCGTCAACCACTATCAAGATGAAAAGCTGGAAGCGTACCGGCGTGATTGTGTGCGCTTGGCTATTCAAGTAGGTGAGCCTTTTCCGCGACCAACCCAAACGGCGGTGAGTAGTCTTCTTTGGCTGTTGCTCCTGATTCCAGCCTTTTTCTTTTTTGGTAAGGGCTTTACAGATGTCTTCCAGGCGCAACAGATCCGTCGACGAATCAAGCAAGCGGCGTTGGACGATCAATCGAATGAATCGTTGCCACCAGGGTCCATAGTCGATGCTCTGAAGAGAACTATCTCTGGTGAACTTAGGCTACCAAGTGTGACTGAACGCACGACTCGAGATCTAAAATAGTCGGAACAACCGTGCGCTTCGCGGTGTCTAAAGCGAATTGCACCTTCAGAGTAATGCTCTATCAACATGTGATCGAAGACGAAGGAGGCTTAGATGAACTATTTCAGGATGACCCTCTTTAGTGCCACGGTGCTTATCTTCGCAAGCGGGGTTCAGGCTCAAACTACAGTCATAGCCTCGAAGGGCGACGCTCCGCGGGTTCAAACTCAGGAGACAACCAATTCGCTCGATTCGATCCTTGAAGATTTACGTAAGCAGAACGAGCCAGTCGTTCGCGGCTGCTTTGACCCGTGTTCAGACTCCGAGAAATCGCAATCTCAAGTGAGAATCGGCGAAGCGATAGACAAAGTGATGCCGGTCTATCCGGCCATCGCTATGGCGGCCCATGCAACGGGATCTGTGGTTGTTGCTGTGGTGATCGACGAGCAGGGAAAGGTTATCGCCGCCCACGCTGCAAGTGGTCACCCATTGCTTCAATCAGCTTCAGTCAAGGCGGCTAAGGATTCAACCTTCATGCCGACAACCGTCGGCGGCGTGCCGGTAAAAGTGTTAGCAACGATCACTTACAATTTTGTTATGCAGTAGGGTTGATCGAGCGCTAGTCATGAATAGATTTCTGATTCGCGGAGCAGTCGCGTTCGCTACGTTTGCCCTTGGCGTGGCTTGCGTATCCATTTCTGCACCCAAACTAAGATCTTGCGTCATTGACTTCACGGATAATCAACAATCATCTCCTGTCCGCACAACTCCGCCGCAGACTTGTGAACCGGTGTACGACGCCAATCGCGTGAAACAGCTCACTCGAGAACACGACATTTCAGATTTTCCTGAACCTAACGATCGGGATTTGTTCCGAGCCTTTCAGGAATTACCTCTCTACGCGATGCCTGATTGTGTCGACGAAGCGTATTCGTTAACTTTCCTTCCCTCGTTTCATCCGCCGGTTCTGGTTCGCGTTTGGCGAGTCGGAGATCAATCCTTCCTGGCTGCGAAACGTCTTGATCGTGCACCAGGTTATCGGTTTGGAAATCTAAAGGAGTCGAACGCCAGGCCGTTAACCGACACCGAATGGCGCGACGTTACAGGCAAGTTCGGGCGTGCCAATTACTGGGACCTTGCGGAAACAGTCAACGAGCCTCTTATGGATGATGGAGCTGCCTGGATTCTCGATGGTTGGAACTTAAGAAACTATCATCGCGTCATTCGACGAATACCAAACAATGACCTCGCGGAGATCAGTAAACGCCTCATTCAGTTATCTCGTCTCGACACTGCCCACGACGTTTATCTACCATAACGTATCCAAGTTCTTGTCGGTCGACCATCGCAACTGAACACAGTCTTTGATCGAAGTGCGTTCTTAATTTATTGATGATGAAGATGCCAACAGCTAAGAAGACACTCACCACTCTGTTCTTAATGATTGTCGTCGCATTTTGCGCCGGCGCTCAGACGTTGTCAGAACCGTCAGCTTACAAACTGACGGCTATGAACATCGTCCCTTACAAACACTCTGTTGGATCGTTTTTGCCTGAGATAAAAAACGATCGGGAGTACTGGGGTTTGAACGAGCTAGATCTCTCGTTGTTTGTCACGATTGAGGTAAGTGGTCGCAAAGGTAGCTATAGTCCTAAGCGCAAAGTTGAGATCACGGCTTATAAGGGTGGGCGACTGTTTCAGAAGCGTGTTGCCAATTTAGGCGTGCTCGACGAGGAGAAGGGTAAATACTTCGTCCCCCTATGGCTGTACGGGCCCTTTTGCCAAAAGATAACAATCAAAGCCCGACTGCTTGGCCAACCACAAGCATCAGCATTGCAACGAACTCTGAGCTTCGACTGCGGCGAGTAACGAGGCGTCTTCGAGTGCAGCTCCATAACGGCGCAGCCCGTAGGGGTGCCATCTTTATAGCCCGAGACCCGACGGTAATTTCTTCTTTGTGCAACAGAGAAATCGAAACCAACACGCTACCCCACTAATTTGCTATTCAATCTCTAATTTAGGAGGCGCTAATGCAGTGGCTCTATCTGATCCTCGCAATCCTCGGCACAGTACTTCCCTTGTGGCAGCTTCTTCCCTTCCTCACAGAGCACGGCCTCAATATCCCGCTACTCTTTCAACAGCTTTTCGCAAACCATGTCTCGGCTTTCTTCGGGCTCGACGTGATCGTATCGTCAGTTGTCTTATGGCTGTTCGTATTTTCCGAGGGACGTCGACGTGGAATGAAGAACCTGTGGCTCTACGTCTTGTGTAATCTGATGGTAGGAGTATCGCTCGCGCTTCCGTTGTTTCTTTTTTTCCGGGAAAGAAAGCGATGGGCTGCCAAAGCAGAAGTCTCAGTTGCTAATTAAAGACTCTTTGCCGATGAGAAGGATCGTAAAAACATTAGCAGCCGTCTTTGCCGTGGTCCTTATCGTGGCAACGGCGATAGCGCTCCGCATCTACTCCTATCGCAATACCTCACCCAACGTGCAAGCTGACGCGGCCGTTGTTTTAGGTGCGGCGGTCTGGGGTCGCGACGTATCTCCAGTATTCAGAGAGCGAATCAACCATGCGATCAATCTTTACCAGGCGGGAAGAGTTAAGAAGCTCATCTTCACAGGTGGACAAGGCAATCCTGGCGAGCAAACGGAGGCTGCGGCTGCCAGAGACTACGCGATTTACAGCGGAGTCTCAGCTGGCGACATACTACTGGAAGAAAAATCTCACACGACGTACGAGAACATCCTCTACGCTAAAGAAGTAGCAAAGGCTCATGGCGTGACAAAGGTGCTAATCGTCAGTGACCCGTTGCACATGAAGCGCGCATTAACGATGGCCAGCGACGTCGGGTTTGACGCGTATCCGTCACCAACGCCGACGACGAGATTCGAAAGTGCGCGGAGCCAGACGATTCTGTTGGTCCATGAGACCTACTATTACCTCGGCTACTTGCTGCGACGTCCTTTTCTACACCACTGAATCATGGACCTAATCCCGCGAATTGTTGTCGCATTAATTCTTAGCATCATCGTAACCGTTGTTCTGTTTTTCGGAGCCGCCGCGATGGATGGCATGTGTCATTGCATGAAG
>JBKPMX010000166.1:0-29721 GCA_046765655.1 Acidobacteriota bacterium | reverse complement strand
GCGCCCTGGTCAGAGGCATATTTCAAGACAGTCTTAGGGTTCATGTGATCTCCTAAAATTGGGAGTGTTGGGGGTGCTCTTCGCCCCTGCGTGGTGGTTGGTGCGAAGTGTTATGGAATGGTCAGCGGCTCTCGAAAAACTGACGAGCGTCATTAGCTACCGGGCTTGTAAAAAACTGCAATTATAGTGGCGGATTGGTTGCTGTCAAGCGGAGTTTTGTCAGTGTCAGTCCTGGCTGAAAGGTTGAGTCTTTTGCTACCGATGTAACCCTTAAAGTTTTTGATAAGAACAATGCCGTGCGGTCTGCCCTTTAACGGTTTTGCTGGCGCTACGGTCGGATTATCGGGATATGTTTTTCCACTGAACCGCAACTCAGCGTAATAGCCTGGGAGGACGCCCCCGCCAGCAACGAAAACAATCAAGTTACGCCACCCATGTGAACGTCCGAGAGCGGCAATAACTAGCGGCCGAGACAAACCAATTGTTGAGATTAGTTCGTAGTTACCGCTACGCTTCCAAAAGATGTGTGTATCACAGCCACTTGTACCGCACACCTGCGGGCCCCTCACATGGACTAATGCTTCGGGAATGCCGTCGCCGTTTAAGTCGAACCACTTAAGAAAGTATCGAACTTCACCGTCATCATCGGAATACATCTTCCGCAGCTGCGCCTCGACGGTCCTCTCGGATTTAGCTTGCGCATTGATCTCGACGCATCCGAACGACAATAGAATAATTAATAAGTTGACTCTAAGAATCATTAATCTGTTTCAACGCGGTCCAGTCTTCGGCGGGTATTTGTGAAGGTTGTCGCGGCGCGATTATACATATCTTTTTATTCCGCCTACCACCTCATCAACGAGCGCTACGAACCTCGGTTCGAAACTGATTTCCAAGCGGCTAGAGACGAAGGTTGCGTCCTGAATTGTCCGAAAACCCTCGCTTTTCCGCACAAATCATTAATATTCCGCATGGACCTGAAACAAAAAAGTTATAGACCGACTAACCCGTTTTCTGTTACATTCGCGGGCTAAACGCGTTCCACCCAACCAACTCCGCAACCAGACTCGGGAAATGTTCAACTGCGTTCCAGGTCATAGAATTTTGTCCCCATCGTTCGAGTTTTCCAGCAGGAGACCGCTTAATTGACCACTGCAATCGAGCAGACGCTCGAAACTTACGGCATCGAAAACTGGGGTGCTGGCTACTTTGACGTCAACCGAAAGGGAAATCTCATCGTTCGTCCCGTTGAGGGAGATCCACGCTCTGCTGATCTCAAAGAGATAATCGACGACCTCGCCAGGCGCGGGATTACCGCCCCCGTGCTTTTACGTTTCCCGCAACTTGTCGCTGCCCAGGTTAGAAAACTTCAGAGAGCATTTAGCCGGTCGATTCGCGAATTCGAGTATCAGGGTAACCACATGTGCGTTTACCCGATGAAGGTGAATCAACAACGCTCGGTGGTAGAAGAGTATCTGCGCGAAGGATCCCGCTACGACTTTGGTTTGGAAGCCGGCTCGAAAGCCGAACTTTACGCGGCACTCGCTCTCGAACAGCCTGCCGATAGCTTGTTAGTTCTCAATGGCTTTAAAGATATTGAGTTCATCGAGCTCGCCTTTGCCGGCGCGAAGGTCGGCAAACGCGTCGTAATCGTCATCGAAAAACTAAATGAGCTCGATCACGTGTTGAGTGTTGCCGAGCGGCACGAAGGACCACTGCCGATGCTCGGCATGCGCGTGAAGCTTTATTCCAAGGGTTCCGGTCGCTGGGAAAAATCGGGCGGCGAAGCGGCGAAGTTCGGACTCACGACTACTGAACTGTTGGAAGTTATCAATCGTGTTGAAGAAGCGGATCGCATGGACATGCTGAAGCTGCTTCACTTCCACATTGGTTCGCAGCTGACAGACATCAAGCGCATCAAGAATGCGATGAAGGAAGCCGCGCGCGTCTACGCCAAGGTCTACCAGATGAAGGTGCCGATCGAGTTACTCGACGTCGGCGGCGGCATGGCCGTCGATTACGACGGGTCGAAAACAGCATTCGACTCATCAGCAAACTACACCGCCCAGGAGTTTGCGAACGACGTCATCTATACGATCAAGCAAGTGTGCGACGACGAGAACGTTCCGCATCCAACCATCATCCAGGAGTCGGGGCGATTTCTCGCGGCCTATCACGCCATCCTGGTGACGAATGTACTCGATGAAATTGAGACCGTTGTCGAAGACATCACGCCGATCGAAATCGACGAAGACGATCCACAAGTCGTTATCGAACTCGGGGATCTGCGCGAGTCGATTACCGTAAAGAACTATCGAGAGTACTACCACGACGCGCTCGAGCATCGGGAAGAGCTATTCACGCTTTTCAATCTCGGCCTGATTTCTCTCGAGGACCGCGCGAAAGGAGAGGTGCTGTTCTGGGACGTCTGTGAGCGCGCTGACAAACACGCGCAGCAGGCGAAGTATGTCTCTGAGGAGTTTGGTGAACTGCGCCGCTTGCTATGCGCAAAGTATCTGACGAACTTCTCAGTGTTTCGGTCAGTGCCGGACCACTGGGCGTTGGACCAACTGTTCCCCATCGTTCCGATTCACCATCTGAACAAGACACCCACTGAATACACGACACTGTGCGACATTACGTGCGACTCAGACGGCATCGTTGACAAGTTTGTCGACCTACACGATGTGAAGCAAGTACTTGAACTTCACGCCCTTAATCCTGAAGAACCTTACTATCTTGCATTCATGCTCGTTGGCGCTTACCAGGAGGTGATGGGTAACAACCACAATCTCTTTGGCGCACCGCACGAGGCCCATGTTTATATCGACGAAGAAGGCTATCTAATAAAAAAAGTAATTAAGGGAACTACTGTCGGCGGCGCGGCTGAGCGCGCGCGCTACGAACGCAGCCTGCTGCACGACGGTTTTCGACGGCTCATCAATCAACGCGTCAAGGATGGCGAGTTGAGCGAAGCAGAAGGCGCAGAGTTGGCCCAGTTTTACGAGTCGAAATACGAGGCGTACACGTATCTTGCTGTAAACGGAGTGAAGACTCGCTCTCGTCGAAGAACTGATTATTAGAATTTCGAAACGTTCGCCCTCGCCCGGATAATTAAAAACGCTAAGCTGGAGAGGTTTAAAAACCTGACATGGTCACTCAACGAAAACCCAAAGCCTCGAAATATCTAACTACACCTACACGCCCAGTTCAGGTTGATCGAGATCGTTCAGTGGCCGGCCTGCTTGAGAAAATGGAAGGTACGGGCTTTGGAGGCCGCCAGTTGGCCGAAGCGCACCGCATTTGGCTCGACATGCTTGGCGATAACACAACTATCATGGTTGCCGGTTCCGGCGCGTTGATTCCCGCCGGCATGCGACGGTTACTCGCATATGTAATTAAGAATCGTTTCGTCGACGTCCTCGTCCTCTCTGGTCCGCTTCTCTTTCATGATCTGCACGAGACCCTCGGTCGTTATCATTTCCAGGCCCATCCGACGATGACAGACGCCGAACTTGAATCGGCACAGATCAGTCGCATGTGGGATTTGCTTGCGAGCGACGAAGAGTACAGAGAAGCAAAAGAATGGATCGGTGGTTTCACAAACCAGTTAGACCAGTCGCGGCCGTATTCACCACGTGAGTTTCTGCACTTACTCGGCCGCGAGCTTGCGGAGATTGCCTCCGAAGATGGCGTGTTAACCTCAGCCTACAAAGCACGTGTTCCGATCTTCTGTCCGGCGATAGCTGACAGTGGCTTGACGGTCGGTATCGCTGGTGCTCGATTCGAAAAGAAGAACAACTTCATGTTCGACATCGTGCAGGATGTTCTCGACATGATGAACGTTATGGCCCACGCCAGGATTTCAGGAATCATCAACCTCGGTGGCGGCACGACAAAGAGCTTCATTCAGCAAGCATCAGTTTCTTCATTCCTGCAGAAGGAACATCATCACGGTCACAAGTACGCAATCCAGATTTCCACCGACGCACCTCATCCGGGTGGAAGGTCGAACGCCGTTTCATTCGACGAAGGACTGGTTTACGGTAAGCTCGCTCGCGGCGCTCACACTGCATTCGTTCCCTGCGACGCAACGATCGCGTTACCGATTCTGATCACGTCGCTTTCACAGACCGCAGCCAAGTACATGAAGGGCCGGAAGCGTCCGAATTTTGTTTTTGGACGTGAGCTACTGGTTGAGTCGGCTTAGTGGTTGGCTACTCACGCTGACGATCCCCGACGTTCAAGCTATTCAGTACCGTCCGCGGTAGCGGATGGCCACCACTCAAGCGACGATATTAGTGGCAGCTGTATGCTCATGACGTTGAATCCTGTCCATCCGCTACCGCGGACGGTACTGAATAGCTGATCAACTTGATCAGAGCTTCCTTTAACTTGTCGGCGTGTCCCCTCGGCGGACTGTTATATACTCGGGGGTATCTCAACCCACGAGGAATCGCAATGAAAAAGCTTTTGCTGGCTTTGTCTTTCGTCTCGTTCTGCCTTGCGCTTGTTCTCATACAGATCGCGTCATTTTCCTCAGCTCAAACAGAAGCTGAAGTCAAAGCCCTCTACACCAAAACTGAGCAGATGATTTCCATGCGCGATGGCGTCAAACTGTTCACTTCAATCTACTCACCCAAAGATCAGTCCAAGCGGTACCCGATCATGTTGAATCGCACGCCCTACAGTGTCGCGCCTTATGGAAAAGACGAATACAGAACTGCGCTTGGTCCATCGTCCTTATTTCAGAATGAGCAGTACATCTTCGTTTACCAGGACGTGCGCGGGAAGTTCATGTCGGAAGGTGAGTACGTCAATATGCGTCCGCACAAAGATAAGAAGAGCGGTTCAACCGATATCGATGAGAGCTCCGACACCTACGACACGATCGAGTGGCTGGTAAAGAATGTACCGAACAACAACGGCCGTGTCGGCATGTGGGGAATCTCCTACCCCGGCTTCTACACGACCATGGGAATACTGAGTGGTCACCCGGCGTTGAAGGCAGCTTCACCACAGGCACCAATCGCCGACTGGTTTATTGGTGACGACTTTCATCACAACGGTGCATTGTTCCTGCCGCACGCTTTCAATTTCCTTTCGGGCTTTGGGCAGCCGCGTCCCAAGCCAACAACGGATCCGCCGGGACGGTTTTCACACGGAACACCTGACGGGTACGGCTTCTTTCTTAACCTGGGTCCGCTGGCGAATGCCGATCGCAAATACTTAAAGGGTCAGGTTGCCTTCTGGAACGAAATGATGGCCCATCCAAACTACGACGAGTTCTGGCAGGCGCGAAATGTTCTACCGCATTTGCGAAATGTGACTACGACTGTGATGACGGTTGGCGGATGGTTTGATGCTGAGGATCTGTACGGCGCCATAAACACCTTCCAGGGTATCGAAAGAAACAATCCCGGAATCTACAACACGATCGTAATGGGCCCATGGTTTCATGGCGGCTGGTCGCGGAGTGATGGAGAATCGCTAGGTAACATCAACTTCGGCTCGAAGACGGCGGTCTATTATCGAGAGAAACTTGAACTGCCTTTCTTCAATTGCCTGCTGAAAGAGAAGTGCGACGGGCGTGTGCCGGAAGCAGCGATGTTTGAGACGGGTTCGAACAGGTGGCGCACTTATGAACACTGGCCGCCAACAACTGCACAGAGTCGTGAACTATTTTTAGAAGCTGGCGGAGGTTTGGGATTTACTGCGCCGGCAGCAAACGCGGGGTTTGACGAATACGTTAGTGACCCAGCTCATCCTGTGCCTTATATCAATTCCACCGCGATCGGAATGACGCGAGAGTACATGACTGACGACCAGCGCTTTGCGGCCACGCGACCTGATGTGCTCGTGTACCAGACCGCACCTCTAACTGAAGACATCACGTTCGCAGGTCCGATTAAAGCGACTCTGTTTGTTTCAACTACTGGAACTGATTCGGACTTCGTGGTGAAACTGATCGATGTGCTGCCAGACAATTCTCCTGACAACGAACCGAATCCCAGCGGTGTTAGATTAGGTGGTTATCAAATGCTTGTACGGGGCGAGCCGATGAGAGGTCGCTTCAGAAACAACTATTCAAAACCTGAAGCAATGACTCCTGGTCAGGTGACTAAGATCGAATTCACGATGCCTGACATTAATCACTCGTTTCAACGCGGCCACCGGATCATGGTCCAAGTGCAGAGCTCCTGGTTTCCCCTGGTGGATCGAAACCCGCAGAAGTTTGTCGATATTAATACTGCAACTGAGAGTGATTTTGAGAAAGCGACACAGCGCGTCTATCACAGAGCAGCTAATGCGTCGAAGTTGACCGTGAGTGTTTTGAAGTGATCTGCGAACAGGATTTCAGTATGACAAGATTTGCGTCGAGTGATAATGATTAAGTCAACGACTCAGCAAGCGCTGCAAGCTTCGCCACCTTGGAAGAACAAACCACAACATGATGAAGACGAGGAACAAAGGGATGGCGAGGAGTGGTATTACGACACCGCTCGTGATGATTCGCGCAACCAAATAAAAGTCAATACAGATTCCGAGCGCGAGCGGAATCATGCTCACAACAACCAGCCTCGTTGAAACAGTAAGAAATGTCTCGGTTACTGTCTTACCGCCGGATTCGCGATGATAGGCGGCCGGCGTCATTACCAAAGCAATTGCAATGACGATCAGCACGATCGCCACCAGATGTAATCGCTGTTCACCTGCCGATAACTTCTGCGCGAAGCTTTGATTGAATACTGAGATTAACTGAAATCCGAAGAGAGCTTGAATGCCGGGTAGAATCATTCTGCATTCCTCAAGCAGATACTCGGCAGCTTTTGCCAGTGGTAGCTCAGTTTCTTCGGCTGTACCTTTGGCCATCAAGAGCCCTCACGTCAGCCACTGCAGCACCTCTTCTTCGCCAGTACTGCGCACGCCGCCGACGACATGGATGAAATACTCTTCCAACGACACCGGACCCGCGTGTTGTCCATCACCTTCGACTTGAATTCCCTTCCGCAGTTCATTGAGCGAACCCGATGCCAACAACTTCCCGTGGGCGATGATCGCGATGTCGCTGCATAAACGCTCCACGATCTCGAGCACGTGTGATGTCAGGAACACCGTTAGCCCACGCGACGTCAGACGCGAAAGCAAATCCTTGAGAGTACGTGAAGCAATTGCATCGACCCCTTCGAACGGCTCATCCAGAAACAGAATCTCCGGCCGGTGAATCAACGCGCACGCGAGTGACAACTTCTTCTTCATACCATGCGAATACTCAATAATCAGTTTTCGTGGGTCGTCCTGTAACTCCATCAAATCCAAAAGTTCTTTTGAACGCTTAATAATTTGTTCCTGGGTTAGCCCGTACATACGACCGGTGAACGAGAGCATTTCTGCACCGGTCAGTCGCTCAAACAGGTTCAGATCCTCAGGCACGACACCGATGCGTCGCTTCACCTCCATCGGTTCTTGTGCTATGTCGCGATCGAGCACGCGAATTTTGCCACTCGTCGGAGTTAATAGTCCGGTTAGCATTTTGATTGTCGTTGATTTGCCCGCGCCGTTTGGACCGAGAAAGCCGAAGAAGCTACCGCGTTCGATTTCGAGATCAATGTGGTCGACGGCGACGAAGTTGCCAAACTGACGAACGAGAGAGAATGTCTGAACAGCTTTGGAAGTTGCTGGCTCAACCTGCTGGATCATGTTGGACGTTGTACGCGTTCGGTGAGTAACGCGTCAAGGAGTGTGCTCAATGTTGTGTCAGAACAGTTTGTGAGGTAAATACCCATAAGTGAAGATTCAACGTACATAACATCAAACCGTCAACCTTCATTGCAATAGCTCAATGTAAGTAAGTGCAGTAGGGAAGGGTGGCTTGGCCCCGCTCACGTTGCTGTTGAGTCTATGTTGAGTGGAAAGGAGTCGTGAGCCGGTCTATACACCTGCCTACTACTGCAAATTATTCAACTTGAATCGCTGCGCTTGAGCTTGAGTGATCAATGTTATGTACGTTGAATCTTCACTTATATTATCGCCAGAGCTCGGTGGTACTCGCTGTTTTCCCTCAGCCTCGCAACAACACTCGAGCGTCGTCGGCTCGCACATATTCAGGTAAGTGGCGATGAGTGCTCATGAGGAAAGCGTTGGAACTTGAACGCAGTGCGTTTCCGTGTGTCGCAGCCAAACGAATGAACCTGCCGAATGGCGACCAGCCGTAGTAGTAACCATCGCGGAGACTGATCAGAATGTCAGCCGTATGCTTCACGCGGCTCGACTGCAAAGACAGATAGATATTGCGGAGCGGATCAGGATAGTCGTGAGCCTTTGTGTTTTCGAACCACAGTGCGTCCTTACCAAATCCCTCTCCATCGATATCACCATTATTCTTCAACGTTGACGCGACGGAATTCAGCCTTAGAGGATCACCACTCACTGGTAGATATCGATAACTCGTGCTGCCATTCGTGCCCCGCTCTTCGATCCGCGCAGTACCATTTTCACTGACGAGGATAACGCCACCAGCCTCACGGTAGACGACGAAGTCAACACCTGGTTCGTCAATCAATGCACGAGCAGCCTCGGGAACGATCTCGTCCGTCGAACAATAGGCCGCGGCGTAACTGCACAAACCGAACGCCGGTACACAAACCGATTTGCCGCGTCGATCCGTCAAATCAGGCTGTACTTGAAAACCATGTCGCCGCAGATTCGTGACGAGATTCGCGCGCTTGTTCTCTTCGAGGTTCATGCCGTGATCTGAAAACAGAACAATCTCTGTTTCGTTGCCGCATACATTGCGGATCTCTTTCAGAATCCCGTCCAAACTTTGTAGCGCGATTGCCAAACGATCGGGTCCCTGGCTGTGCAGCAATCCATCGGTGGCCTTTAGGAATGCGAAATAGTCGCGGTTGTAAGGTGCAGCGAGAAAGCCTTCGCGAAAGCGGCGCATGTCAGAACGCCAAACTGTTTCGCCAGCCAGATAAATCAGAAACTCAAACATCAGTGGTTCCTGGTAATCCAGCTCATCCATGTAAGACGAAGGAATCTTGTCAGGTGTACGCCATCCGACGTACTTCCAAATGCCGCCCTGGAGTTGTCGGGTCTTACGATCAAAATACAGACTTTCGTAACCGGCAGGCGGTGATGCTAACAGCATCGCCGACAACGCGACATTCGTCATTGTAGGAAATGGTGAGAGCAGTCTTGTGGGTCTGTTAAAGAAATCAAACAGCCCGCGGTTCTGCGCGGTTCGAATTAATTCGTGCGGCACACCATCAAGACAAAGCAACAGACGGCGCGGACGATTTTGGATTCCCGTGTTCACGATTCCCCTACCTTGAAATCAACAAAGTGTACTCATCCACCAGCAGGTCGAAATTGGGCTGCGTCGGGTCGTACAACCTGTTCGGCCTTGTAGGCTTTTTGCAAACCCTTTTTCGCTTCGTCGTGTGCGTCGTAGACATTCGGTCGCGCAAGCACTTGCTTGTACTGGGTCAACGCCTCATCACGTTTCCCCGCAGTGTCGAACGAGCGGCCCGCGTAGAGATACGCCATCGTAACCAAGCCTGGTTCCGCCCGATCGACCTTAGTTGTCGCGAGAAACTCTTTGGCGGCCCGATCCGGTAAGCCCGCAACCGATAGCGCCTCGCCATATTTAAAGTGAATCAAATCGAGTGCGCGTGAACTCGCATCACGCACCGCCCGATCGCGCACGAGTTCATCAAACGTCGCAAACGCTTCCTTCTCAGCCTGAGCGGCGCCATTCGGATCGTTCGCTTTTCTTTTCTGTGCAGCCAGCGCAACGAGTGCATCTGCCGTTTCCAGACGATAGAGATAGTTTTTCGGATACTTATCGCTTAGCTCACGCGTGATTGGAATTACGTCTGCAAAACGCTTCTCACGCGTGTAGAGCAACATGAGTAGCGTTTTCGCATCATCCTTCGACCATCGACCTTCTTTTGAGACCTGCTCGAGTAAACTCAGGCCCCGTTTTTTCGACCCTCGGAAACCTGTAACGCCGGCTACAATCTTTATCGGCAAAGGTAATGAACCGACGACATACTCGTAGAGGCCGATGGTGAGCTGCGCATCAATGTAAGTAGGATCGAGTTTGAGAACCTCACGGTGAAGATTGACGGCGTCGTTTCCGTCCTTCAACGCTGCGTAATGCCTTCGTTCGACCGCCTCTTCGAAGGCGGCCTTTAAGCCTTCTGTGGCAGCAAGAAAATTGAGCGCGTCGATGTTTTTCGGATCCTGTTTCAGCCTGGCTTCTGAAAGTCGCTTAGCCTCGCGTGTAAGACTGCGAAACTCATTGATGATCTTTGGATCTACTTTGTCGTCGCCGGTTGAATAGAACGACTCCGAACTGTAGAGGGAACCCTGCAGACGTCGCGACTCATATAGAGTTTTGGCCCAAACACCTGCTGCCTGTAGTTGATAGCCGGCAGGATGGTTTGGAAAACGCTGGGCGATCTCTTTGAAGTCTTTTTGCGCCTTGTCGTATTCGAGATTGTATAGAGCTTCGAGGCCGCTACGACGCAATGCTTCCAGTTGTGTCTGTTCGTCCGCCTTGAGCCATGCGGAAGTAGTAGTTTGACCACTGATGGGGAGAACGATGAACAGGGTTAGAAATACAACAAGCGGGAATCTCACGTAAAACTCCTCCACAAACTGGGGTAATTCGGCTTCTCTCTGAGCTCAGGGTGATCCACCACAGAGTCGCCGAGGACGCGGAGGTTTCGCAGAGAAACCTACGAACCTTCGAACGACTCCATGTACTTCACACCTGAGCCGGTATTGAACAGAACCACTTGATCGTTTTTGTTTACCACTCCAGTCTCGATCAATTTGCGTAGCGCCGGTAAACACGCTGCACCTTCAGGAGCACAAAATACGCCTTCCGCTGCGCCTATTTCGCCCGTCGCGGCAATTAACTCTTCGTCAGTGACGGCGACAGCCGTTCCTCCGGATTCGCGTATTGCATCGAGAATCAAAAAGTCGCCAATTGCTTTTGGCACTCGCAATCCCGACGCGGTAGTCGCCGCATTCGGAAACTCATCAGCGAATCGCTTACCGTCTTCAAACGCGCGAACTATGGGAGCACATCCTGCCGCCTGAACAGTCACCATTCGCGGCCGCTTCGAATCGATCCAGCCCATCTGCTGCATCTCGTCAAATGCTTTCCACATTCCAATCAAACCCGTTCCGCCGCCAGTTGGATAAATAATTACGTCGGGCAGTTGCCAATTAAGTTGCTCAGCTAATTCGTACCCGAGTGTCTTCTTACCTTCTACTCGATAAGGCTCTTTGAGCGTTGAAACATCAAACCAACCTTCTGCCTCTTTTCGCCGACCGACTTCGGCACCACAGTCAGTTATCAAACCGTCCATCAACGTAACACTCGCGCCGGTTTGTTCACACTCAACGACGTTTGCGCGGGGCGTATCCTTGGGCATGAAGATGAAGCACTCGAGTCCTGCCCGCGCTGCGTAAGCAGATAACGCGCCGGCAGCATTGCCTGCTGAAGGAACAGCGAGCTTCTTCACACCGAGTTCCCTGGCCATTGAAACTGCCGCTGACATGCCGCGAGCCTTGAAACTCTGCGTGGGATTTTGCGATTCATCTTTTATGTAGACTTCGCGGATACCCGTCTTGGCTGCCAACTTCTGCGCTTCCAGTAACGGCGTCCAGCCCTCACCTAGCGAAACGATGTTCCCATCCTCAGCGACTGGCATCACTTCGCGGTATCGCCACATGTCAGCGCGTCTGCCTGGAAGGGATTGCTTTGTCAAAGATTCTTTTGCCCGGTCCAGGTCGTAACGAACCAGGAGCGGCTTACCGCATTCGCGACACAGATTGAGCAACCGGTGTGCCTCGTGCCGCAGACCGCAGAGACCGCATTCGAGATGTGTGACATTCATTTAGTCGAAGCTCCTCGACTTACCATTGCGTTGGAAGAACAGAACTGAGTATGCGACAGAAACGGGAATTATTGGTAACGGCGAAACAGCGAGTTAGATACGGTTGGAGAGACTAGACAAGAGAGCAAGAGGTTTGCGTTTGGTGCAGCAAACCTCTTGCACTAGGAGCAATTCAGATTTGGGAGGTGATTGCGATTAGTGGTTGTGTGAACTATTGCCGTCGATCTGGCTGCGGATTTCGCCGCCTGGCCACCTCGTGCTGTGAACGTTTACATAAGTTGCGCCGGCACGGACAGCCTTAAGTAATTCGTCAAATTCACCGGCGGAAATGCCACGCTCATTTGCCAGATTCGTGACGTCAGCTGCGGTAATTGTCCCGGAGATTGTGGCTGGTGGCGCGGGACATGGTTGAGTACCAGCGGGGCCGTTTCCGAGGTTCGTGCAGAGGAACACGCTAATCGGACCTGTGATGCCTTTTTGCCCAAAGTGAATATGGGCTTGTTGGACAGCGCCCTCTAGATCGTTGTAGCTCAGTTCCCAGTCAATTCGCGATTCATCATTGCTGATGCGTGCGTTGAATGTTCCGTTACCAGTGGTGGAGACTGCTCCTCCTCCGCTAGTCGCAGTCTCCTCGTAGCCACTTAGAACCTCACTGATGTTCTTGAAGCCGCCCTGCGCCAGGACGATAGACGTAACCAACACCAAGGCTATCACTGCAGCAGACACTAGTCGTCTTCGCATCGCTTTCTCCTCCTGAGGTAAGTTGTCTTTTAGGGGGCGCGAATCATATCACAGCCCGTTTGATCTGTGTATCCGTGGATGCTACTTTGTCCCTTCTTTATGACGATAAGGCTGCTGGCGCTCGATGTCGACGGAACACTCCTCAATAACCGTGGCCATATTTCTGAACGCAATCTAGCCGCGATCGAAAGCGCGCGGGCGAAAGGTGTGCGCGTCGCACTCGTTACCGGGCGTCGCTTTCGGGATTCGCGGCCGATCGCACTCGAGCTTGGTCTCGACGTTCCGGTGATCTCGCACAACGGCGCGTTGACAAAACATGCCGAGACACTCGAGACAGTCGCCGTACTTCCTTTGCCCCTCGCCTCCGCGCGGCAAGCAATGGCCGTAGGCAAGTCTTCTGGTGCTGACGCGCTTGTCAGTGACGACCACGAAGGACTTGGTGTGCTCGTTTACGATCATGTCAGCGGCGAAAACGCGGCGTTCTATCAGTATCTCGCGTGGTCTCGTCGGGTTCACGGTGAGGAGGAAGGCGCAAAATCAGTTCGTGAAGTTCCGTCTCTCGATGATTATCTGGACCACGATCCGATTCATCTTTCGTTCTCCGGCGGTTGCACACCGATGAAAGAGCTTGAAGAAACGCTTCGATCAGAACTGCGTGACAGCGTGAAGATTTTTAGCACGGTTTATACCGAGAAGGATTTTACGCTGCTTGATATCGTCAACTCATCGGCGTCGAAAGGCGCGGGCGTCGCAGCTGCCGCAGCTGAGGTTGGTATTCAACAGGACGAGATCATGGCGATCGGCGACAACTACAACGACCTGGAGATGTTGCTGTTCGCGGGCACCGGCGTAGTTATGGCGAACGCGCCACTGTCGTTGAAAGAGATTCAAGGCCTACATCCAACCGCGTCGAACGCTGATGATGGAGTGGCGCTGGCAATTGAACGGTTTATTTTGAATTGAAGGACTAATCAGGAGGAGCACAAATGGCTAATCGCACAGCAGTATTGCAGACGAACAAAGGAACGATTCGATTCGAGCTCTTGGAGTCGGACGCACCTAAGACGACGGAGAACTTCATTACACTCGCGGAGCGCGGCTACTATGATGGCATCATTTTTCATCGAGTGATCAAAGGCTTCATGATCCAGGGTGGTGACCCGACAGGCACCGGCCGCGGCGGTGAATCTGCATGGGGTGGCCGATTTAACGATGAAATCAATTCGCGTTCGGCGGTTTATCAGACTGGATACAAGGCGGGCACAGTAGCGATGGCGAACGCTGGCCCAAATACAAACGGCTCACAGTTTTTCATCATGCACGTTGACTATCCATTGCCACCGAGCTACACGATTTTCGGCCGCGTAACTGAAGGACAAGACGTGGTGAATGCGATTGCTACGAGTCAGACTGATCGAAACGATCGTCCGACGTCAGAAGTGAAGATGGAGAAGGTGACTATCGAATAACGCCAAGATCTAAGGGCAAAGAGGAAAGAGCTCTTTGCTCTTTGCTCTTGGCACTCTAAAGCGGCCGTGCACCCCGACCAAGTTGCTGCGCCAAGCGTATCCGCTCAGTGACGTAACCCTTAGCTTCATACACGGCATCAACCAGTGTCTTTCCTCTGCCAAGATACGAAGCAATTGCAGCTGAGAGCGTGCAGCCGGAACCGTGAACGTTTCCCACGTCGAAGTATGGCCGTCGAAATTCTGTGACGCTGTCATTCTCATCCAAGAGCACATCCACCGCCTCCCTCTTATCACCGAGAGGCATGTGACCACCTTTAATCAAAACGGCGCGTGATCCGAAACTCTTTATCTTTTCAGCCGCTTGTTTCATATCCTCGAGATTTTCAATCGAAAATCCCGTGAGCCTTTCTGCCTCCGGAATGTTTGGCGTGACGACGTTGGCAATGGGGAACAGTTTGCTCTTCAAACTGTCGAGGGCGGTCTCCTCAATCAGACTATCCCCGGAAGTGGCTCGCATCACTGGATCGACAACTGGCGCGGGCAAATCATTTTCGCCGAAGATACGAGCGACTTCACTGATTATCTCCACGGTCGGCAACATTCCGGTTTTGACGGCAGCGATTATGAAGTCGTCGAGTATCGGTTCGATTTGCGCGCGAAGGACTTCAGCGCTTTGATGCGATGCACCATAAACGCCGGACGTGTTCTGAAAAGTAATTGAGGTAATCGCAACCGCCGGAAAACAATCGAGCGCCATAATTGTTTTGACGTCGGCGACGATTCCGGCACCGCCCGATGGATCAACACCCGCGATTGATAAGATGATTGGCTTGATCCCCATCACGCTTCCTGAATAAAAAACTAACTGGCGGTTCGGCTTTGCCGTCTGATGTGAGGCAGTGGCTCTGCCCGCCATTAGGTGTCGTGACCCCTTCGGGCTGAGCCCTTGGTTCAGCCTTTGGCCCAGTCTATGAAGGGCAGACCTAAACCCAAGGGCGCAGCCCAGGATTAAGTTGGCTCATGTCACGGCGGGGCAAAGCCACCTCCTCACATCAGATGGCAAAGCCGAGTCGCCGTCATCTACATCTAAATAGCCTCACGAATACTTCTCACCGTTGCAGCCAGATTATTCGGATCATTTAGAAGTCCAATAGCCGCAACGCCTGCGGCTCCATGCTGTAGACACCGACTGACATTCTCAAGCGAGATACCACCAATGGCGATGACAGGTAAAGAGCCGACAGCTTCGACGACCTCGGCAAGCTTATCAAGTCCTTGCGGTGGACCGAACTGGCGTTTCGACTCTGTTTCGAACACTGGTCCAAACAGAATGAAATCAGCACCACCTGCTTGTGCCGCTTCTGCCTCACCGGGAGAATGAGTGGAAACTCCAATCAGAAATCGATCAGAAGTTTCACCACGAACGACTGCGGCGGGAAGCGACTGCGCAGTTAACTGAACGCCATCAGCACCGGCTGCAAGCGCCACATCAAAACGGTCGTTCACTAAAACCTGTGTCGAACTATCCTGCGCGATTTCTACTGCACGTCGTGTCAACTCATAAAGTACACGAGCACTCAGCATTTTTTCACGAATCTGAATCAGCGATATTTCGGTGTCGACAGCTGCGTTGATTAAAGTGAGGAGTTGTGAGAACTCCGGCGAATCAGGAGTTGTTATCCCGGTCGTCGCGCCGCTCGTTATCAGGTAGATTATCGGTGACGGAAGATCGAGCGGCATCTTTTCGTGGACTACCTGACGTTTGCGCCTGCAACGCGCGAACAGTTTGTTTGAAATGGAAGATTTCCCAAAATGCGATGCCGAGATTCAGCAAACCAACGCCGGTCACAGCGCCCCGCACCCATCCGGAAGCAACAACGGTTTGCAGTGACTGATAGCCGGTCTTGCGAGCAGCATATAACAGAAAATAGTTGTTGCCCCAATCGCTTAATCCCCACATTCCTTGCGGCCACCACGGTAGTACTGTGAGAAATATCCCTATCTCAAAGCAAAGAATGATGTAGAAGATTACGCTGAGCCTGGCTGACATAAGATCCGTTATTAACTTTCTTTCGACTTGCTACCCAACTCACGAAGCTTATCAGCAACTTCACGATAGGAAACGTCGATGCCGTAGATTTCGGTGTAAAGATTCCGCGCCTGCTTCAGGTCGCCTTGCTGCTCGTACGCGGCTGCAAGTTCGTACCGAAGCGCCTGGTACTCGTCTTCGCTGTGCCCCGGAGCCGAGAGACCTTTCTTGAACCACATGATCGCAGCATCGACCATGTCTTTGCGCATGAAGCAGTGGCCCAGCATATTACAACATTGCAGATACCTTGAGGTGCCGTCGGAAGGTTTTACCGCTGTCGCCGCAGTCTGGAATTCATGCACCGCGTCGTCGAGTAAATCCATCTCCTTGTAAGCGGTTCCCATGTTGTAATGGGTTTCGAAATCCGCATGGTCTTCAATTTCTTCCTCTTCGGCAGCGCGAAACTCTTCAAAGAGTTCTGCCAAACCTGAATCTAAACCGCGACCGTCTTTTTGTTTAGGCGTTACTGTTCGGCCAGGACCGTTGCCTTCGTCAGCGAGCGGTTCGAAAGTGAATGACGCGTCGACAGGGATTGTGTCAACTTGTTCTGTCGACGACATCTCATCGCCGCCTTCGAACTCAAACTCCGCGGGCGTGTTGACTTGAGCAGCTTCTGCAGACGTTCCCAGTTTTTGTCGACGCGCAATGATCTCAGGATGTGAACCGAACTGACGTTCGAGCATGTCCAATGTATCAACAGCGATATCCGTGTATCCCTGGGAGATGTAGAAGTCGACACTCTCGAGTTCCTGACGCATCATTGCGTTTACACGATCGGGTTCGCTCGACTCAGTGGCCGCCTCTGCATTAATGTCGGTGGTAGCAACCTCACCGAAGTCCACCATTTGAAACTCGCCACCTCGTTCGGAGGAATCATCATCAAGATCTGCGAATGACGCGCTGGGATCTGAGTAGGTCTGCTCTGGTTGCGTTGTTTCAAACGAAACGATTTCGGGTTCTTCGGCGACCGGTGCTTCATCAGAACTGAAGGAGGCGAATGTTTCAAACGTCGGCACTTCGGCCGGAATCGACGATACCGGCGTGATCGGAGGAAGATCATCTGCTGTCTCTTCCTGCATACCGCCAAGCACATTCAGTCGGTCGAGGTAACGTTGTTCGTCCGGCGCGAGCCGAACGAGTTGCGTAAGCGCATATCGTTCCTCTTCCGGCTTTTGCGCTGCTTCGGCTGAATCGGCCAGGCGTTCGAGCGCAGAACGTAGTGCTTCCATGTCGCGCTGCCACCAGTGGATTCGAACAAGCATACGAAGCGCCGCAAGATGATCGGGGTTCCGCTCGAGTACCCGATTAACAAGGTGGAGCAGTTCTTTCTCTTCGCGACCCGCCAACATTCTCTCAATGATGGCGTTGAGGATTCTGACCGTGTCGTCGACTGATCCTGTTTTTAGATACAGCGCGGCGACCGGAAGATACTGAATATAGTTTGAGGCGTCCTGAGTCATCAGGAGTGCTGTCGCCTTCTCAGCGCCCTTCGGTTCCTCGGCTTCGAGGTGCGCGCGAGCCAACATTGCTACCAGTTCAGAATCGGCCTGGTTATTGTCGACGGCTCGCTCCAGTATTTCTGCAGCTTCGTCCGCAGTTCCTCTTGCGATATGTGTTTCTAAAAGCCCCTTTAATACCTCTATGTCATTCGGAACGAGCTGCAGAGCGTGATTGTAGGCGTCAAGCGCCTTGTCGAGAGATCCCACCTGATGAAGGCGGTTAGCCGCCTGCACGTAGGCACTCGACGCTTCCCGCTTCATCTGCTCCTTCACATAACCTTCGGCGAGCTTTAAGCGGATTTCAGTGTTGTTGGGATCGAGGTCTGCGATTCGATGGAGAATTTCAAGGGCTCGCTTGTTATCGCCCGCCCGCGTGTACGCGTCAGCGACGATGAGATACTGGGCTCGGGCGTCAACAACAAGACCCTGAGAGCCGTATAGATCCCCAAGTTTGCGAGCGACGTCCGGATCGCGCGGACGAAGCCGCTCGATCTTCTTAAACATCGCGATGGCCTTAAGATTGAATTCCTGCGTGCTGTAATGCTGCGCGATTCGTTCGAAGCAGGAGATAGCTTCTTCTTTCTTGTTCGCGCGGACGTAGAGATCCCCGAGCATATTCAAGGTCGTCAGATCATTTGGTTCATGATCTACTATCTGGCGATATTCCTTGATTGCTGCGGTGATCTTCCCTTGCGACAGGAATTTTTCGGCCGCTTTCAGGACCTTAGCTTTTTCGAAAGCCATCAGCGATATTTTTGTATCATCAAGTTGGAGCGGCGTTAATCGTAGCGGCGGGCAGAGGGGACAAAGCCATGACCGAGAGCGTTGTCAGTACTCTACTTTTCCGAACTCCGGGAAACTGCCTCGGATACGCTAACATGCGAAAATTAAAGGTGTCAACGCACCTATCCTGCGCATTTTGCAGGTGAAAACCCCGGCGTGACTGTCCCGATCCGCACGAATAACAGTGTAATTGATCGCATAACGACTGGTGTCGCTGAGTCGGTAACATTTGATGGCAAAGTGCGCTTCGATCTGGCAAGTGGCCGATAATTTGAACCGAATGCCCATCGCTGAAGCGAGTCATCGCACTGCGCTTGCGGGGCTGTTGCTCTACGCAGCATTTGCGCCGCATTCAGTTGCGGCAAGTGCAATTGCTATCAGCCTGGCCGGGGGCGGGTGGTTCTTTCGGACTGTCGCCAGCCGCAGACTAGGATTGGTCCGAACGAAATTCGACTTGATCATCCTTTGTCTGCTGATTTGGACCATCATTTCTTCAGTCTTATCGGTCGAACCCCTCATAAGTATCGCCAAGGTTAAAGCCTCGTGGTGCGTCTTCATCTTCTATCTTACGCGTGCCATTCTCACAAGACGTACGGCGCTCCTCGTCGTCGCTTTGTTGGTTACATCTGGAGCAGTTGGAGCTTTGTACAGCTTGTACGACATAGCTCGCGGACGAGGCGTACTGGTGTCAGCGATCACTTCTGCTAGCCCATTCAAGAGCGTTGGGGTCGAACCGAACGACACTATCTGGCGCGTTGGCAAAATCCGGGTCTACTCAACTTCTGATATCGATGACGTTCTTCACTCGCTTGCGCCCGAGAGTGTCGTCTCCGTCAGTATCATTTCGCGGGGCGAACATGTTGAGCGACAAGGATTGAAGGGTGGTCCAGGAGTCGACTCGGGGATCGTTGGCGGTGGCCGCACTCATCGGTTCCGGGCCTCCGGCTGGACACGTCACTACGAAACGTTTGCAGAGTTGCTACAGATGATTGCGCAACTCGCTTTAGGATTGTCACTCGCTCACTTACGCAATCACGGTTTCAATAGAACCTTTCGTCTCGCATTGCCAGCGACGTTGTTACTTGTCATCGGAATTGTCCTTACCGCAATGCGAACTCTCGTCGTGGCGTTTATCGCATCTGCGTTTGTAATCGCCTGGCGATCGACACGCCTTGCTTCACGAGTCGTAGTAACTTTCGCGTTGTTTTTCCTGCTTGCGTTTGGCGCTGTCGTCATTTGGCAAACACGAGCGCCAACAGCCTTGCTTCTGGGAGATGATAGTTCATCGCTACGAAGTAAGGTCGCAAAAGTTGGCTTGTCGCGCATCCTGGTCCATCCAGTATTCGGTCACGGAATGGACGCAATGCACAAACACTGGAACGAGTGGGGATTCCCGGGTAACGACATGCTACATCTCCACTCCACACCATTGCAGCTTTCTTTCGATCGAGGACTGCCGATGCTCGCCTTTTGGCTGTGGTTGATGATTTCGTTTTGGATCTACATTGCGAGTGCGGAAAAGATCTCACGCAACCAATCAGATACTTATTCGTATGGTATTTTGCTCGGTATTCTCGGCGCACTTACCGGATTTCTGATCAGCTCGCTCGTCAATTACAACTATGGCGACAGTGAAGTCGTAATGTTGTTCTGGTGTCTGATGGGGATTGCCTTAGTGATCGGGGAGAAACACGAAGAATTGAACGTCTAATTAAACGAGGAATAAATCAAATGGCTCGTCCGACTGCTACTGAAACTGCACCCGTTTACTATCGTTATATCGATCTGATTCCTGATGAAGACGTGGTCGCTGCTCTCGAGAATCAGCTAAGCGAGATGTACGCGTTCCTAAAGCCGATTAGCGAAGACAAGTCGCTTTACAGTTACGCTCCAGGGAAGTGGACCATCCGGCAAGTGCTGAATCACGTGAACGACGGCGAGCGCGTGTTCTTGTATCGTGCCTTATGGTTCGCCCGGCGGTTTCCAGAACCACTACCGAGTTTCGATCAAGACGTCGGCGTGGCGGGCAGCGATGCGAATAGCGTGTCGTGGAGTAACCTCATCGAAGAGTTCCGCACCATTCGTATGGCGACAATACCCTTCTTCAAAAACCTGAGCGAGGATGCCTGGTCGCGGACGGGAATAGCGAGCGACAATCCTTTTACGGTGCGCTCGCTCGCATATATCATCGCCGGGCATGTCGCGCATCATCAGCGTGTTATTAAGGAACAATATCTGAAGTAGCCTTCGCTTAAGTTACGTAAGCCGGAACGGTAGCGACCGAACTCAAGCTGCATTTGGTGCTTGGGGGTAGATATTGGTCGCTTCGCTCCCGTTCTGAGAGGGACCAACGATAGGGGACGTCCCAGTCTCTCGGCCCTCTGAAAAACCTCAGAATACGAAAGAATTCGCACAAAACGAGGGCTCCGGTAATTTCCGTTGTATTTAGATTGCGGTTCGGTGTACTCTCCTTCGAGCGGAAACACTCACTCGCCCACTTCCATTCCGCGGGCCCCATTTACAACCCATTTTTGCTGGAGGTAGCCATGAAGAGGTGCCCGCAGTGTGAATTCATCTACGAAGACGACCAATCGCATTGCGACATGGACGGGACCCGTTTGAACCACGACACGCATGCGCTACCGAAACTACAAGCATTAACAACGACATCAGAGGCCGACAAATCGAAAGCCCGCGGTCGTTCCGTCGTCTCCCTCGCAACACTCGTTCTTGTCGGGGTCATGGCGGTCGTTTATTACGTTTCGATTCGCCAGTCACCAAAGACCACTTCGATCGCAATCTCGCCTACGGTTGAAGCCGCGCAACCGAATCCACAAGCTTCACCAGTTGCAGCCACAGAGACGGCAACTGGAAATCAAACAGCAGCAACTGAAAAGCAACCGGACGGTGAGCCGGCTGAAAACGGCAGTCCTTCTCGAACAGCTACGGAAGCGTCATCTGTGAATGAGTCTGGAGCGAAACCTTCAACGAAGGAAGACACAGCTCGCACTCTCAAGGCTACTTCACAAACGAGAGGTGCAACGCACTCGAGTGGAACGACCCAAAAGTCGGAAGAAAAGGACGACTCGAAAGTTCAAAAAGCATTAAAGAAAACAGGACGATTCTTCAAGAAAGCCCTTCCCTTCTAAATCCATCTCTTAAAAACACACCTCGCGTTTTACCTCTCCTCATGTGGTAACCTGATTTCAAATGAAACGTTGCCCCCAATGTAGTTTCCTCTACCTTGACACCGATGAGGTGTGCGATCTGGATGGCACTCCGCTCGTTCAAGTGAATGATGCGGACGTTGAGGCTGCGACGGCGCCCATACCGGCAATACCGGAGCAACGGAAAAAGTCAGGCAGTCGCAAGGGTTTGATCATTACTGCAGTCGGTGGACTGCTGCTGGGTCTGTTAATCGTTGTCGGCTATTTCGCAGTCTCGCGAAAGCGCGCGACGCAGGTGCCAATAGTTCAGCCAGTCGCGCAGGTAGTAGCCACTCCATCTCCATATGAACCAGTAAAAGTCGAATCGGCGACCCCGACACCTGAGCCATCGCCGTCGCCTGCGGAACGCAGCTCTCCTTCCCCTAGCCCGCGAGTTACGCGCGCAGGTGTCAGCAATAATCCCGTATCAACTACGGCAACGGAGAAAACGGCTGGTCCGGTGGTGATTCGGCTAGCGAACGGCGGCCGGATTGAAGCAGACGAAGCGTGGCGAACTAAAGAAGGTGTTTGGTATCGCCGCAGTGGCGTAGTCACTCTATTGAATGCCAGCCGGGTGCGATCAATCGAGAGGGGCCCGCGGAAGTAAACGTTGTCTGTTTCAGTTCGTAGCGCTCTTCCCTGTCAGACCACTCACTGCCATCGCGAGTTGGTTGCGGTCGACAGGTTTCGCTAAGTGAAGTTGAAACCCTGACGACAACGCTCGGTGCTTATCTTCGATACGCGCATAGGCAGTCAGCGCGACTGCGGGAATCGTTCCGCCGTCGTTCTCAGACAGTGAGCGCAGTTTTCTGATCAGGGCATAGCCGTCTTCGCCCTCCATGCCGATATCAGCAATCAGCACGCGCGGTTTCCACTTTGTAATCAACTCTAGCGCTTCACCGGTTGAAGCAGCAGTTTTAACGATCGCGCCGCAACTCTGCAGCATCGTCGAGATCAGTTCACGAGCATCTGCTTCGTCGTCTACTACCAGTATTCGCCACGCCACGAGGAGCGAGGATGGATCAACGCGGAGCGCCTCAAGACCTGGGACTGGTTTCGGCTGAAAGTCGGTTAGCGCCTGCTCATCGGCCATCAATAGCGGCAACTTAACTGTGAATGTCGCGCCTTTTCCCTCGCCAGCGCTCGCCGCACTGACACGGCCACCATGCAGTTCCACGAGGTGCCGAACGATCGCCAATCCCAAACCAAGACCCCCGTGTGCGCGAGTCGTCGATCCGTCTGCCTGCCGGAAACGTTCGAAGACGTGCGGAAGAAAATCCGCTTTAATTCCTTCACCGGAATCGCTAACCACTATCTCGACGTGTGAATTGTTTCGCTGGAACCTGACCTCAACGAGACCGCCGCTTCGGGTAAACTTGACAGCGTTCGACAGTAGATTCCACACAACCTGCTGCAAACGATCGGCGTCGCCCGACACTAATCCGACCCGCGGTTCGAAGAGTGCCTTGACCTTGACACCTTTCGCCTCAGCGGTAGGACGGATGCTTTCAATAGCGGCCTCGACAATTGGCTGCAACTGGCACGGACCAAAGTTCAAGTGCAGTTTGCCGGTGATGATTCGCGAGACATCGAGCAAGTCGTTAATGAGTTGGCCTTGCGCCTGTGAGTTTCTGACGATCGTCTCAAGCGCTACTGATTGTTTGTCCGGGTCGACGTCACCTTGTATCAGCAGTTTGGACCAGCCAATGATCGCCGTCAGCGGAGTACGAAGTTCGTGCGACAACGTCGACAGAAACTCGTCTTTCAAACGGTTCGCCGCTTCCGCCTCGAGCCGCGCTTCTTTTTCGCGCGCGAGCGCTTGACGGCGCTCCGTCACATCATGCGCCATGCCTCTAACGATCGGCGTCTCGACGCCTTCCGTTCGCAAGGTGTTGTAATACTCCCATAGCCGGACATCACCGCCCGCCGTCTTTATCCTCATGATTCCGCGTGCAAAGCCGTTCGCCTGGATTCTTTCGAGATACTGATCAAACTCTTCGCGGAACTCGGGCATCAGGTTTTGGCGAATGTTCATTCCGATCAGCTTGTCTTGCGGGTAACCCAGAACATGTGCGGCCCACGGATTGACGGAGATGACGTTCCCGTTCAAGTCATGGGTGCACATCAACTCATGACTGTTTTCGACGAGGTCGCGATACCGATCTTCGCTTTCGCGTAACGCAGTCTCAGCCCGTTTACGCTCCGTGATGTCGTTAGCCAGGACAAACTCCGCCGGCCGTCCCCCGAAGTCCAGACGGTGCGACGTGATCTCTACGTTGATTAGTGATCCATCTTTCTTACGGTGGCGCCACTCTCCGGCGCGATCTACGCCGGCCTGCGGCGACGAGAGGTAATTTTCTAACGCATCGACATCTTCCGGCGGACGAATATCTCGGAGCGTCATCGCCAGGAATTCTTCACGTGAATAGCCATATTGATCCACTGCAGAATCGTTCACCGCGAGGAAACGAAGACTTTCCAAGTCGTAAACCCACATAGCATGCGGGTTAGATTCAAATAACAATCGATACTGCTCTTCCGATTCGCGTAGCGCATGTTCGACACGCTTGGCCGCGGATACGTCGAGCACGAGTGAAAGAATTGAGACCAGGTTTCCCTCTTCGTCGTAGAGGGTCGAGTTGTACCACTCGCAATGAAGAACCTCGCCGTTCCTGGTGTAATTGCGATTCCGAGAAACTCCGTGTCGTTCCTTCGCCTGACGCTGTCTATACCCAACTTCAAACACTGCTTCGAGGTCATCCGGAAATACAAAATCCCAATCCGCGACGCGCTTTCCAATTACTTCGTTCTGCTTCCAACCGAATAGGCGCTCAGCCGAGGGGGCCCAACGCGACACGCGAAACTCGCTATCCCATTCGACAACTGCAAGCGGCGTGTTCTCGACGTGGAAAGTGAGTCGCTGGTGCGCTTCTCGAACCACTTCTTCGACGCGTTTTCGTTCGGTGATATCACGTATCACACCAACACCGCCGACGATCTCGCCTGCGTCGTTCTTAAGTGGTGAGTAGTAACCTTCGAAGAAACCGGCGCGACCCGTTTGCGGAACGGCAAAAGGTCTGTTTTCTCCGACTATGCTCTTTCCCGCGAGTGCTTCGAGGAAATACCGGAACTCGCCCGTCTCCTCCATGAAAGAAAACACGTCGAACGCTCGCTTGCCGAGTACTTCTTCGCGCCGCAAGCCCGAAATGCATTCCATCGCCCGGTTCCAGGCGGTGAAACGGCATTCGCGATCGAAGCCAATAATGCCGTCGACACTTGCCTCGAGCAGTCCTCTGAGAAAACTGTTTTCGTTGGGTTCGATCGCTCGCGCCTGGGCCTGGCCCGGCCCGGTTGAAACCGTGGGAGCTTCCGTTTGCGGAAGGGGATTTACGTTTTCCGGCATGGGGGTCAAATACACTTCCTTATTGAGAAAAGAACGTCCGGTGAGTTTACCTGTGGTCGGATAACACAGGGGAGCTTTCGTGGTGCAACTGAAATGCTAATCGTGCGCGGAAAAATGTCAAGGTTGGACACTTGGCGACCGGGTTTTGTGATAGCTTAGGCCCCATTCCCAATACCTGAAGGAGCATCCGTCGTGAACGTCCCTCTCATACTTCTGCTCTCAATTCTTCTTTGCTCGCCAGCTCCGCAAAGGTCTGCCCAGCGAGTAATCGATTTGTCCTACGCCTTCGACGCGTCGACAATTTATTGGCCAACTGCCGAGTCTTTTCAATTGGAAACGGACTTCAATGGGACCACTGAACAGGGCTACTATTATTCTGCCTATCGTTATAGCGCGGCTGAACACGGCGGCACCCATCTCGATGCGCCAGTCCACTTTGCTAAAGGACGACCCAGTGTCGATCAGATTCCCCTCGAACAGTTGATGGGTCCAGGTGTGTTGATTGACGTCACCGCCCAGTGCGCCGCCGATCCGGATTATCTGGTCTCTGTTTCCGACATCCAGAACTGGGAAAAACGTAACGGACAAATACCTGCCGGCACTATTGTTCTTTTGCGAACCGGCTTTGGGAAATACTATCCAGACAAAAAGAAATATCTAGGTACTGATGAACGTGGCACGAGTGCTGTTGCGAAACTGCATTTCCCCGGACTTGATCCACAAGCAGCTCGCTGGCTTACCGAAAACCGTTCGATCAAGGCAATTGGTTTAGACACTGCTAGTATCGACTATGGGCAATCGAAACTATTTGAAAGCCACCGCATCTTGTTCGACAAGAACATTCCGGCGTTCGAGAACGTCGCGAACCTCGATCAATTGCCAGTTAAAGGTTTCTCGATAGTGGCACTGCCGATGAAGATCAAAGGTGGCAGCGGTGGTCCGTTAAGGATCATCGCTACACTTTAGAGTTATTGTAGGGAAGCTCTGAACAAGTGACCAAGCTATTCAGCACCATGCGCGGTAGCAGATGGTACTGAATAGCGCTTGATTAGAGCATCCTGACGTTGTTGATTGAAATGGTCCTGTCTACCGATGGCAATCAACAGTCTCCAATCTAAAACCGCTGGACCACGGCATTGTGTTTGCCATGTTGGTTACAAGCCCAAAAAATTGTTCTGAAAATATGCATGACGCTATCTTTCCGATCTAAATCATCAGGGGGAACAAATGGATCCATTTGAGCTGTTGAAAAAAGACCACCAGAAGGTTTCTACACTCTTCCAGGAAATCGAGTCGGCATCGGGAGACGCGAAACTCGCCATCTTCCGTCAACTAAAACAGGAGCTCGACGTGCATGCGCACATCGAAGAAACAATCTTTTATCCGGCGCTTGAAGGTGAAAAGGAAACTCACGAAATCACACTGGAGGCTTATGAAGAACATCGAGTCGTGAAGGATTTGTTATCCCAACTCGATGCCGCGAGCTCTGCGGACGAAGATTGGGATGCGCGTCTGACCGTTCTGAAAGAGAACGTCGAACATCACGTCGATGAAGAGGAAGGCGAACTGTTCGACAAAGCTAACGACGTGCTGACGGGAGATCAGGCTGACGATCTAGGCGATCGTATGCAGGCTGAGAAGAATAGGCAGATGGGTTACTCGCCGGACCAGGCGGCGCGTGCCGCGGCACCCAAAAAGTCTGGGGTTATTCGGCGAATCGTGAAGGCAATTGGTGCCGGTGTTTCGGCTGCACGCGAGAGTAGAAGCACGAGTGGTAAGAAAGCTGCGACGAAGAAGGCTGGGACGAGAAAGGCCGCAACGAAGAAGGCCACGACGAAAAAGGCTGCGGCAAAGAAATCCACCGCTAAGGCTGGGAAGAAAGTTGCTCGCAGAGTAACAAAGAAGTCTGCCACTAAGCGAACGGGCGCGGCGAAATCGGGCCGAAAAGTAGCGACAAAACGCACCACCAAATCGCGCGGCAGCAAAGCGACAAAGCGCGCCGCCAAACGCTGACGTTCAACCCTCTCATTCTCCCCAAAGTTTAGCTTGGGGATCGGCGTTGTCCTCGGTTTGAGGAACCGTCTTAACGGTTTCTCAAATCAGACAGTCGCACAACTCCAACTCAGTCGAAGTGCAGAGTAAGGAAGGGGGCAAGCGGGCGGTGTATTCAAGATGCGGCACCAGTCAATCAGCGCGCCCCCGCTAGGACTCACATTTCATTGGCGCTTGAAGAAATTGAGAGTTGTAGCGGGGGCGCGCTCATTGTCGCTTTCGTGAGTTGATCGTATTGACCGCTTGCCCCCTTCCTGACCGCACGCTTCGAGTTAGTTGAAACTACTGCTGACCGCTTGCCCCCTTCCTGACCGCACTTTTCGTGGGAGCCTGATACCAAATAAGTGCTGAACTGTAATTACTGTTGACAGTAAATACTGTCAGAATGTATCATGCCCTCCGAATGAAGCACCGGGTGGAGCGAGAGCGTGGGCGCAAGTACGTTGGCCTCCCTGAGTTCGCTGACGTTTGCGAACGGATAGTGTCAGACCTAGACCTCGAGCAAGAGCGCGGCACCGTCAGTGTCGTACCTGACCAGCGGACGATTCGCTACTACATTGCCGAAGGTCTCATTCAAGCGCCTGATGAAAAGCAAGGCACCGCATCGGTGTTTAGTTATTTGAATCTGCTTCAAGTAGTCGCCGTCAAGAAACTCCAGGCTGAGCACCTGCCGATTCGCAAGATTCGGGAGCTGGTGGCAGGAAAAACGGAGAGAGAGCTGGAGACATTGGTAGGAATTGGCGAGCGGTCCAACGCCAAAGACAATGAAGCAAAGCGATACCTTGAGTCGTTGTTAACGTCCGCACCAGAAGGCGCGAGCCCGCTGAGGTCCGCGAGACGATCGACAACGATGCAATCGCCACCAGCTGCGAGCCCAGCCTCTTCGCCGGGCTCCTGGGACCGGATTGAGGTCGAACCTGGCCTGGAATTGCATATCCGCTCTGATTACTCCCCACCCGCGTCGAGCGCGCGTACAAGAAGCCTGGCTGAGCGCATCCGGAGCATCCTCAAAAAGTGGCGTCCATGAGATGACTGGTTCGTTTCAGTGCAATGAAAGAGAGGAGAACTATGAACGACAGATCGCCCAACATCGAATTCTTTACTAAGACTGTCAAGCTCGCGGCTGATCGAGAACAAACTGTTGATGTGCTGATCCGCATTACGCCGCCGGCTGTAACCCAATACTCATTTACACGCCCGCGACTTAATCTGAGTCTCGTGCTGGATCGTTCTGGTTCGATGGACGGCAGCAAAATGCTCCAGGCACGTGAAGCCGCGAAGTTCTGCGTCGATCAGATGCTGCCGAGCGATCGCTTGAGCGTAGTTATTTTCGACGAACATATCGATCTCCTCTTCCCAAGTGAGCCGGTCACGAATAAACAGTCGATGAAGGACTTGATTTCGCGCGTCGAGGCACGCGGTTCGACGGCGCTGCACGAGGCGTGGGTGCGCGGTGGCTTAACTGTTAGCGACAACTTGTTAGATACGGGCATCAACCGCGTCGTTCTGATAACTGATGGCCAGGCCAATGTAGGTCTTACTAACGTCGATGAAATCGTGTCGCAGGCGATGGGGTTATTTCAACGTGGCGTGAGTACCTCGACAATTGGAATTGGCGCTGACTTTAACGAGAGTCTGCTAATGCCAATGGCTGAGTCGGCCGGTGGCAACGCCTGGCATGTTGTCGAGGCCGACGACATGCAGCGGATCTTTCAGACTGAACTCGAAGGGCTTATTTCGCAGTTTGGTCATACAGTCTCGCTCGGACTGATTCCCGCTGACGGAGTCGTCATTTCTGATCTGTTAAACGAGTTCGAGCTTACCGAAACTGGACGATATCGTCTCCCAAACCTACAAGGGGGCTCACCGCTCGAGATCGTTGCGCAGCTCAAAGTGTCTCCGCAGGCTGCCGGAACAAAGATGCGTCTACTGGATCTCAAACTTGGGTTTACCCCACAGGATGCACGAACGGCTGAGGTCGTAAGACAAGTGCATGAGATCGAATTTGCGAGCAAGTATGAAGTGGAGACACTGCCAACCAATTACGACGTAGTGAAAGCTGTTCAGTTTTTAATGAACGCGCGCGCGAAACGAGAAGCAATGAATCGGATGGACAGAGGAGACTATTCAGGAGCGCAACATATCCTGGGCGAGTCGCTGCGTCAGACACAGGTAGCTTGTGCACCCCTGATGAGTAGCGCTGATGTCATGGAGGAGTGTGCAGCTTTAACGTCGTCAGCAAAGTCGTTAATGGATCGACTCCAAGACAAGATGAGTCGCAAGAAACTTGCGTATCAGGCTTACAGTCGGAGAAGCGGTCGGTAAACGACGGCGGCCCAAGAGAAGAGATCATTGCTCAGTTGCGAATTCGGCAACGTACTTAACATTAATCACTCAAGCTGCGCCGAAATAACTCAACCTCATTAAGATGCCAGTGGGGAAGGTGTATAGACCGGAGACATAGTAAACACCTGTTCGGGGACATGGTAAACACTTTCGCCTACTTGCGCAGATCGATCCCTGTCTCTTATACACATCTCCGAGCCCACGAGACTGATAAC
>JBKPMX010000165.1:0-19056 GCA_046765655.1 Acidobacteriota bacterium | reverse complement strand
CGTCGTAACCACGCGATTTCAAACCCGTACGCAATACGCGCGTTAATTGCGCTTCGTCATCCACCACCAGAATTCGAGCGACGTCGTTCATATAACATCAGCTGCGTCTTCGTCACCAATAGGCAGGGTGAAACAAACGCGTGTTCCTTTTCCATCGCGTCCCGACTCGATCCATATTCGTCCACCATGAGCTTCGACAATTCCCTTGGCGATAGCGAGACCCATTCCGCTTCCCGCAGGTTCATGTGTGGTGACGTCTCCATCACGCATAGCACGAAAAAATTTATCGAATACTCGTTTCCGTAGATTCGACGGTATTCCCTGGCCCATATCCTCGATGACCACTTGCACCACATCATCACCGCGGGTCGAGCGGATGCGGATCGTGGAATTGGGAGACGAATACTTCGCGGCATTATCGATGAGTGAGTAAACCACTTCGCTCACTGCGCGATTGTCGACACGAACGAGTGGCAAGTCTTTTTCAATTTCAACTTCAATTTTATGCTGCGCGGTTAGTGGCTCAGCGCGAGTTAGTGCTGTGGAGATGATCTCATCCACTGAACCCCAGCGTGGTCGGAGTTGAAGTTCGCCAGCTTCAATTCGGGCAAGTTCGATCAAATCTCCGATAAATCGGTTCAGGCGATCGCTTTCCTGGTCGATGACTTCCATCATGTCGAGCCGTGATTCCGGATCGAGCACGACTGGTTGTCCTCCGTCCGTACCGCCACGTGCTTCATCGAGTAACGTGGTGATGGATGCCTTCACAGATGCGAGCGGAGTTCGCAGATCGTGTGTAACCGCATCGAGTAGGGCAGACTTAAGTTTTTCACTTCGTCGCAATGCCTCGGCCTGACTGGCGCGGTCAAAAGCATCTCTCAGCTCGGAATACAGACGTTCCAATTCCTGCTTCGCCATTTCAGCTTCTTCCGCACGCCGCTCAGCTCGGGCAGAGAGTTGGCCCACAGCAATCGCGGTTGTAAAGAACACGGCCAAGGCGACCCAGTTTTGAGGATGTGCAATTGAGAATGTGTAAAGCGGTGGTAGAAAGAAGAAGTTAAAGCTGAGCATTGCTAAAACTGAGGCGAGAAGTGCTGGTCCACTGCCCCGAAACAACGCTACGAAAAGTACGACTAACAGGAAGGTTAGTCCAACGGTAGTTGAGTTTATGCGAGCGTGAAAAGGAGTGAGTACAATCGTTACCAGCGCGATTCCCAAAACGGCTCCCACGTAACCGGTCGCTTTTGCATCGAGAAGTTTCTGTCGCACCGCCCTCAATTGTAAGCCATTATTGCGGTCTGCGAGTCATCAGAACCGGTTGCAGCCGTGTTACGCATGTAGACCACGACTGGAACATTTCACTTTGGATAGGCAGTTAGCGGCAGGATTTACTCAGGGCACGCGTAGGGATTTTCTTCTGACGAAGGATTGGAGCGGGCGACGAGGCTCGAACTCGCAACTTTCAGCTTGGGAAGCTGACACTCTACCATTGAGTTACGCCCGCTCGACTAGCAAGGACAAGAGCGGAAGGATGAAGGATGAAATCAGTGATGTCAATACGGAATCACCTCGGCAGATTCACAACCGCTATCGAGATATTACCGGAGCAATTACGTCGTCCCAACGACCCTGGGCCTTCAAAATAAGTTCGATGACTTCGCGAATGGCGCCTTTGCCACCTTGTAGCGTCGTCACGTAGTGCGCTACGGCTTTGGTCTCGTCCGCCGCATCGGCAACGGCCACAGCCAAACCAACTTGTCGCATCACTCCCACATCTCCGAGATCGTCGCCGATATAGCAACATTCATCAGCAATAACGGCGGCTTCGGTCAGGACCGTTTCCAACGCAACTAATTTCGCTTTAGCGTATTGATGCACGTACTTGATCTTGAGTTCGTGCGCACGACGTTCTACTGAACTCGACGCGCGGCCTGAGATAATTCCGCTCTCCCAACCGGCGCGATGCCAGACGGAAATGCCTTGGCCGTCGCGCGCGTGAAAAGCCTTCTGCTCGTCACCGTCCGGCGTTAACCACATGCGAGCATCAGTCATCACACCGTCACAGTCCATCAACAGCAACTTGATGCGCGATGCTCGTTGTTGGATTGTTTGATCTGCCATGTCAGTTATGTTGCGTCAACGAATAAGCGTTGGTCCGTCCGGCGCAAGCTAGAATCAAGTCAACTATAGAACGGGAGAGCAGCGACCGATTTCAATGAGAGCTCTGGCCAGTAGCTGTTCCAATCGGTCGCTGCGCTCCCGTTCTATAGTTGAATGACGCTGCTTAGAGTTACAACCACCGCGACCAATTTTTTTCGAAGTCGCTCACCGCACTTCGAACAGTTCGACACCAGAAAGCTTCCAACTTCCACCAATCCGCGATAGAACAAACACCGCAGTGCCCGCCGATTCCCGCCCGAGTTGTTTCGCTCTGATAGTGACATCCGCAGCGAGCAGGTTCGGATCCAGCAGCTCTGTGCGCACAACTTTCATTTCCCATATTTCTGGCTGCGTTCCCACAAGTCCGTTCACGAATTTTACCAACTCTCCGGGGACGACACGCGACTCCAGTTCAGCTTTCTTGCCGCTGACGATCGCACTCGTGAGTTGCGTGATGAACGTTCGAGCAGATTCATCAACCGGCGGTGCATTGTTCGCCGCAGCTTCAGCACGGATTCGCGCGAGGCGTGCTGCCAGAGATGATGGATAATCCCGACTTGCAATAACCGCGTCAGTAAAACGCTTCGCTGCTTCGGCTGCCTGGCCGCGTTTCAAACTGATCTCGCCGAGACCGATGTTGGCCCAAGCAAGAGTCGCAGTAGTTGGTAAAGGTTCGTCGAGTGCCGACCGAAACAACTTTTCGGCTTCGTCAACCTTGTTTGCCCCGGCCAATGCTCTCGCCAACAGAATGCGCGCTTCCTGAAGACGTGGGTACGCATTGAAGATCTCGCGCGCGACGGCTTCCGCTTTAGTAAAATCCTGAGCTCCCAGCTGCAAAGTAGCCTGTGCGAGCGCGTCGCTTATCTCGCGTGTTTTCGGGGCCGCGTCGTTACTGTAATCAAGTTGGGGATAAAGTTTGTCGGGATCTATTTCTACCCGAACCACCTTCGCTGTCGTCTTAAATACCGCTTCGCCAAAATTCTTCGCCGGAATAGTCGATTCTACCGACAAACGCTCACCACGATCCGTTACTGCCACGACTGGCACCGTCACGTCAGTAGAACCGAGGTTTCGTAACGCTGCGACCCATTCCGCGTTTCGCGCCTGCGGTAATCCGACCATGAGATCTGTATCAGGTACTTGATCCAGCTGCTGATCCAGAAGCGTCTTCACACCTTCGCCACCGCGATTCACCAAAGCGGCACGGAAGTTCGGCAACGTTAATCCAGCAGGGTCGGTCTTTCCTACGTCAAGAGCGCTGCGCAAGACACCGATGAAAGCATCGTGACCTAGTTTTCGATCGATCAAACGCCACGCCATCGCGCCGCGGTTCGGAACCGAGGCGAAGTAAGTACTATCGAGTGAACTTGTCCTGGCGAGTGGCCCATCGCGCTTTGCGACAGCGATGTACGCGAGTCGCTGTCGAATCAACTCTGACTCCGCCGCGTCGCGTCCGAACTGCTTCTCGAGAAATGAATTCGCCAAAAACCGCACCAGGCCATCCCGCAATGCGCCGCCGCCTTCACCGCGAATCGGTGTTTGACCACCCAGCCAAAGACGCGCTACTGCTTCGGCAATGGCCAATGCTGTTGCGGTGTCGATTTTTGCGAGTTTGAAAGCGTCAGCGTCGAGAAGAATTGTTCCGCTGTCGCTAAAGCCTGAACCTCGACGCACCCCGACCAATCGCAGCGGCGTATCTGGTGCTGCACCTAAAACAGACGCGAGGTAAGTTCGTGCTGCTGCCGTGTATGCAATCATCGCTTCAGCGCGCTTCTTTTCATCCGCGGAAGCTCCTTGCGTAAGATACGCGGTTATACCCTTCCCTTCTCCAGTAGCTTCGACCCTATCCCAATCGCCCTGAACAAAGAATGGTTGACCGCTGAGCGTCTGCTCAAACACTGCAGTACCCGCAGAGCTCTTATCAACTCCCGACGAGATTACGTTAGGCAAGTTCACTGATACTCTGAATGGAGCAGTGTCTGCACCTCGCAGAGTCAATGGAGTGTTCGGCATCGGATACCAGAACGAGAGCGGCAAAAACTGCGACGAGATCGGGCTAATTGCAGAAAGCCCGGTGTTCGTCGCCACGGGCAACGAGTAATTGATGGCTACGCTGATACTAGCGTTTGGCGCAACTGATCCAGGCAGCGATATGACCACTCGCTGCATGTCGCCTCTTGTTTCGGGGACGCTGCGAAACGAAGCGGTTGCACCGCCGACCGTTGCGGTCTTAACACTCGCTTTTGCGTTGAGGCGCACAGTGAAAGTGGATCCAGGCGCGTTTCCAACATTCAGCGCGTTGATTGTAGTGGTACCATTCAGTGTTCGATCGGCCTGCTGCACATTAGCGTTAACGTCAAACTTTGTGACTTGCCAGATTGCCGTACCTTCCGTTTGCGAAAGGCCTACGAGACTTGAAGCGAGAATGAGAGTGGTAAAGAGGTGCGTTCGAAAGAAAGTTTTCATACAAAGACTGTGATTTAGTTTCCAAAAAGTCTTACTCCGTGCAACCTCCGTGCTCTTTGTATCTCCATAGTTCGTGCGTCGAGCAACACCACAGGACACGGAGTGCACAGAGACTTCGCGGATTCAAGCCTTACTCACGACGTTGTGAACATCCCGCAGCATGTAAAGCAGCGCCTGCATGCGATCAAGCGGTAACGCATTCGGTCCGTCGGACAACGCTTTTTCCGGTCGCTCGTGAACTTCCATGAAGACTGCGTCAACGCCACATGCGACGCCAGCGCGGGCGAGCGGTTCGATGTATTCGGATTGGCCACCCGTTGCATGGCCGAGCCCGCCCGGCAACTGCAACGAGTGCGTCACGTCAAACACGACCGGTACACCAAAACTTCTCATAATCGGCAACGATCGCATGTCGACGACCAGATTGTTGTAGCCGAAGCTCGCCCCCCGTTCGGTCAACATCAATCTCTCACAACCCGCTTCGCGCGCCTTATCCACGATGTTGCGCGCGTCTTGAGGCGCAAGAAATTGTCCCTTCTTAACGTTCAGTGCTCTGCCCGATCGAGCCGCTTCAACAATAAGATCTGTTTGCCGGCAAAGAAACGCCGGTATCTGAATCACATCAGCAACCTCTGCGACTGTTGCGACCTGCGCGACGTCGTGAACGTCCGTCAATATCGGCAAACTCAATTCCTGTTTCACGGTCTTCAGCGCGTCGAGTGCTCGCTCCATGCCCAGGCCACGAAAACTTTTGATCGAAGATCGATTCGCCTTATCAAAGGAGGCCTTGAACACGAAGTCTAATCCGGCTTGCTGAGCACGACTCGAACATTCGCGAGCCATCATCAACACGTGATCCTCGCTCTCAACCACACATGGACCAGCAATGATCGTTAGCCGACCATCACCAAACGTCGCTGGACCGACAGAAAAGGGTTTGATTGAATTCATTCGCGTCAGAATTATTAATCAGAACGGTTTCTTGAGTATACGCTTGACCTTGTTAACAAATGAACCGAGCTTGCCTTTTTTCTTTTCAGGACTCGGGCTTGGACTCGGATTCGCTGTCGGTGTTGGTGAAGGCGTTGGCGTTGCTGCCGGTGTCGCGGTCGCGGTTGCCGTGGGCGAAGGTGACGGGGTAACTACAACGGGGACCGGTGCCGGTCCGCGAAGCCTTAACGCAAGGTATCCACCAAGAAAAAGTGCTGCGATGATCGCACCAGTCAACAGCAATACCCGCGAAACAGATCTTCGCCGAACCGGAACATCTACCCGAGCAAATGTCTGTCGTGCGGGCGCCGGTTTTTCGTTCGTCTGAATCAGTCGAGGCTTCGACCTAACGACGGTAACTTCGCTCGCACCGGAATTAAAGGCGTGACTCTCTCTGAGCTTATTGATGTCGATCACTAGACGCCCGGACGGCGATTCCACACCAACACCACGCAGGGCTTCTATGTCAGGAACTTCGGTAATCGCTGCGTGCTCCAAACCAAGTCGTTCAGCAATCGCGAATAACTCGCTGCGAAACTCCGCCGCATTTGCCGGTCGATCCTCCGGTCGCTTTTCTAACGCTCGCAAAACGAGCCACTCCAGATCCTCGGGAATCGACATCACGATCTCGCGCGGCGGACGTGGCAGATCAGTCGAATGCTTTAGAGCGATCGCCAGCGGCGATGAGCCACTGAAGGGCACCGACCCGGTAAGCATCTCGTAGAAGATCACACCTAAGCTGTAAACATCCGCGGCCGGTGTTAACGGGAGACCGTTGCATTGCTCGGGCGACATGTATCGCGGCGTACCGATCATCACTCCGACTTGCGTGAGGTTTTTCGGCTCTTCGTCGTCAAGAGTTTCCGCTGCGAGTTTGGCGATGCCAAAGTCGAGCACCTTAACGACGGCGGGAACATCCGACCGTTGAGTAACGAAGATGTTTGCCGGCTTCAGGTCGCGATGAATAACCCCCGCTTCGTGCGCGGCACCAACTGCAGCTGCTGTTTGCAGCATGATCGAAACAGCGCGTGCGATTTCGAGCGGCGCTTCTTTCGCCACGATCTCACGCAGCGTACGCCCTTCAAGCAGCTCCATCACGATGTAGACATAACCTTCTGATGTCTCGCCGAAATCAGTTACAGATACCGCGTTTACGTGCCGCAAACGACCGGCTGCTTTCGCCTCCCGCTCAAATCGTGTGCGGGCGGCATCGTCTTCGACAAACCTCTGATTGAGAACTTTTATCGCCACTGGCCGATCGATCAACATGTGCCGTGCTCGGTAGACGGTGCCCATCCCGCCGATGCCAAGGCGCTCTTCGATTCGGTACTTTTCGTTGAGAGTTTTGCCGATCAACGGATCGCGAGGTGCTTCACCCGCAATCGTGGCATCGGCTTGCAGAGGAGTTTGATCTGCCGGACAGAACTGAACGTCAGGTGTGTAGTACTTTCCGCATGTGGGGCAATGAAGCATCAGTATCAGTAGATTTCCAGGAGAGAGGGGCGCTCAGCGATTATCCACTAAAACCTGCTTCGGTGCACTCACGCTGTAAAAACAGAACTGTCGGGGCCGGCCTGCAGAGCCGCGGAAGACGAGACTGGGAGACACGGAGACAGGGAGATACGGAGACATGCAGAGAGTTGACCGCGTCCCCGTCTCTCCCCCTCTTCCGGTCGCCCCGTCTGGTTTACCGTCGGCGAGATTAATGCAAGAAGGTCGCAATACCAGTTAATCGCCGCTCGTTGCCGTCAAACGATCGTGAACGACGATGTCCACCTCGCCATCTTTGTTGATGGACGTTTCGTTCTGAAGTCGATTCTCGTGTGCGGCCTTAACGAACGCCGCAAACAACGGATGAGCATTCAGCGGCTTCGACTTGTATTCAGGATGGAATTGGCAGGCGATAAACCATGGATGTACTTCATGCGGCAGTTCGATTATCTCGACAAACTTACCATCGGGTGAAACCCCGCTAAAGACTAATCCTTCGTCAGTAAGTTTCTTTCGGTATTCAGGATTAAATTCGTAACGATGGCGATGGCGCTCACTGATCTCCTCGGCGCCGCCATACACTTGGCGCGCAAGCGTGTCGGGTGCTAACTCACAAGGCCAGGCGCCCAGACGCATCGTGCCGCCGAGTTCTTCCACGTCTACCAGGTCACGCAGTTTAAAGATCACGGGATGTGGAGTTTCAACGTCGAATTCAGTCGAGTCAGCATCTTTTAAGTCGCACATGTTCCGCGCGTACTCAATACAAGCTGTCTGCATACCCAAACAGATTCCGAAATATGGCGTGCGCGTCTTGCGTGCATAGGAGATCGCCCGAATCATTCCGGCGACACCTCGTTTTCCAAACCCGCCGGGCACCAGGATCGCATCGAAGTCGCGCAACCGGTTCTCGTAATCGTCGTCCATTAGTTCTTCGGATTCGATCCACTTCACATCAACCCGAACGTTGTTTGCGACACCACCGTGTGTCAATGCTTCACGCAGCGACTTGTAAGAGTCTTCAAGTTCGACGTATTTGCCAACGATCGCGATTGACGTGTCGCCGCCAGAAGGCTCTCGAATCGTCGAAACCAGATTTCGCCACTCAGTAAGATCGGCCTGCGGCGCCTGCGCATCGAGCCCTAATTGCGACACGATTAAAGAATCAAGTCCTTGTTCGTGAAATGCCAGCGGCACGTCGTAAATAGTGTCGACGTCCTGTGCACTGATTACTGCCGACTCTTTTACGTTACAGAACAACGCAATCTTTCCACGCAACTCTCGCGGTATGGGTTTTTCGGAGCGACACAGCAGGATGTCAGGCGCGATACCGATCTCGCGCAGGTCGCGAACGGAGTGTTGGGTCGGCTTTGTTTTCATTTCACCCGCAGCGGCGATGAACGGCACGAGGGTTACATGGATGAACAATGCATTGCCCGCTCCTTCTTCGTTCCCCATTTGACGGATGGCCTCTAAGAACGGCAGTGATTCAATGTCGCCGACCGTTCCTCCGATTTCTACAATGATTACGTCAGGTCGATCGTTTTCCGCGACAGCGCGAACGGCTTCTTTGATTTCATTTGTGATGTGGGGAATGACCTGGATCGTCTTGCCGAGATAATCGCCACGGCGCTCTTTCTCAATCACAGAGAGATAAATCCGCCCGGTGGTCCAATTGTTCGCCTGTGACAAATGCGCATGGGTAAAACGCTCGTAATGGCCCAGATCAAGATCTGTTTCAGCTCCGTCGTCGGTTACAAACACTTCGCCATGTTGGAAGGGCGACATCGTGCCCGGATCCACATTGATATACGGATCGAGTTTGATGAGCGCGACCTGAAGTCCACGACTCTCGAGCAAGCAGCCGATCGACGAAGCCGCCAGACCCTTACCCAAACTTGAAACCACGCCGCCTGTTACGAAGATGTATTTTGGCATTCCGTTCTCCCTGCGTTTACCTATCTAATGAATAAGGGCGGCCACGAAGGGCCGCCCCTACTATTTTATGTAGCCACCTCGTCATTATTGCCGTCGGCATCTCCGGCTTCGGGTGGCTCACCGGATCCCTGCTCGCCGTCGTACCGTCCTTGCTTCAGATCCTCCTGGACGACTGCAGCTTTTTCAACTGCCGGATCTAAAGCCTTCTGAATTCCAATCAGGCCAGCTCCGAGCAGTCCTGGTCCCTCCTGCGCGCGCCTCTCGAATTCTTCTGCTGTTACATCGTAAGGCTTACTCAGGCGTGTTAAGCCGAAGATTCCACACAACACGAGCAATCCAATTACTAACAATCCAATCCAATCACTCATAACTCACGATCCTACCGACTGAAATCTTCCCTCTTCAATTAAACCACGCACCTTGTCTAAATCTTCCTGGGTGTCTACGCCAATTGACGTTGCCGCAGCCTTGATCACGCGAATCTTCACGCCATGTTCAAGCGCGCGAAGTTGCTCGAGTCCTTCATACTTTTCCAGAGTCGTTTGCGGCCAGCGTGTAAACTGTAGCAGCACGTCCCGCCGATAGACATACAGTCCCGTGTGCTTTCGATAGTTTGACCATATCCCAGGCTCATTGTTGAGCGCATCATTTGGATCGCCATATCGAAGGTATGCTTCCCGGGGAAACGGCATTGGTGAACGCGAAAAATAAAGCGCGTAGCCATTGTCGCCTATGACAACCTTCACATTGTCAAAATTGAGCAGCTCACCAAGTGACTCAATCGGTTCCCAGGTTGTAACAATGCCGGCGGCACTGTCGTGCGCCATTTCCTCGACAGCCTGCTCGATCGTCTCGGGCGAAATTAACGGTTCGTCCCCTTGTACGTTCACGATGATTTCCGCGTCCGGTAAACCAGCCGCGACTTCAGCTACTCGGTCTGTTCCACTCGCGTGCTTGGAATCAGTCAAGACCACTTCAATTCCGTGTGCCTCGGCGCGCGCGTAAATCTCCATGCTGTCGGTCGCGATGATCACCTTCGACACGTTCTTAGCCGCGCGGGCACGATCGGCGACCCAACAAACCATCGGTTTTCCGGCCAATTCGATAAGCGCTTTTCCAGGCAGACGGGTAGACGCCAAACGAGCGGGAATGATAGCTACAGCGTTTTTAGAGGGAATGTTTTGGGATTTTGCACCCGCGTGATTCACGGGATCACAAGATAACCTTCGAGGTAATTACTGTCAACGAAACTTTGGCTATCTGATCGCCCACGGCTTTGGTTCAAAAGTCGCTCTCGTAGCGAGCTTCGTGTTTGCTTGGTGTGATTTCGTGGATCGATCTGTCTGTCCCGAAAAAAGAGAACGATCCACAAAGTCACACGAAGCAACACAAATTAAAATAGTTCCCATTCATTTACTCGATTTGCCATATCTCTGAATGAGAACCGCTTAAATGCTAAATCTTCGACCGACTTTAGGTTATATTCCCAGCAATGCGCGTCTTCTATTCACCGCACTATTACGCCAACATCGGCGACACTCACATTTTTCCGATCAGAAAATTCGAACTAGTCCGAGATCGCTTATTAACAGAGGGGACGCTTTCGCCCGAGGAAATCGTCGAACCTGCGCCTGCCACCCTCGACGACGTTAAGTTAGTACATACGGACGATTACGTTTCTCGGCTGTGTGCCGGCCAGTTGACCGCACGAGAGATTCGCAGGCTCGGACTACCCTGGTCTCAATCGCTCGTGCGACGTTCCTTCTACGCAGTAGGAGGGACCATCAGTGCCTCCGTCACTGCTCTTGCAGAGGGTTTCAGTGCAAATCTCGCGGGCGGAACACATCACTCATTTGCTGACCGAGGCGAAGGATTTTGCGTGCTGAATGATGTCGCGATCGCAATCCGCGCATTGCGTAAACGACGATTGATCCGTCGCGCGGCAGTCATTGATTGTGATGTGCATCAGGGAAACGGAACAGCGACGATCTTTAGCGAAGATCCAGACACGTTTACTTTCTCAATGCACGGTGCGAACAACTATCCCCTGTTCAAGGCGAACTCAACTCTCGACATCGAATTACCTGATCGCATCAATGACACCGATTACCTGAAGAGTCTGACTCATGCGCTGCCCGCCGTATTCGATTGGCAGCCTGATCTCGTTTTCTATCTAGCGGGCGCCGATCCGTACATGAATGACAAGCTCGGCCGTCTCGCGGTTTCAATTGATGGACTTCGGAAACGTGACCAACTGGTTCTTCAGGGATGCTTACTGAGCGAAGTGCCGGTCGCCACTGTGATGTCCGGCGGTTATGGCAAAGAGATCTCAGACACTGTCGAGATTCACTCCAACACGATCCGAACATTAAGGCAGGTCTTTAGAGTTCCAACGCCGCTGCAGGCGTCCGCCCAAACGTCGTAAGGTAAACCCGACATGCGCAGAATCTTCCGACTTGTGTTTCAGATATTCATCGGCGTGGTCGTAGGCTTGGTCGTCTATGAAACGATCATGTTCGTTCGCGTGTGGCGGTTGCGATCAAACAATCCTTCGTCGACGTCGCTGCTCGACGCGCGAGCGGCCGAAGCGCGCGAAAAAGGTCAGGAGCCGCGACAAGAAAAAGTTTGGGTTCCGCTCGATCGGATATCGCAGAATCTTCAACGCGCAGTGCTGGCCGGCGAAGACACAAACTTCGTCTATCACCGCGGTTTCGACTACGAGGCAATTCAGAAAGCATGGGACCAGGCGCAGAAAGAAGCCGCCAAAGAAGCCAAGAAGGAAGGCGAAGACGACGATTGGATCCCAAGCTTGCCAGAATTCAAGCGCGGCGGATCAACGATTAGCCAGCAACTCGCAAAGAATCTGTATCTCTCTTCTCAGCGCTCGTTCGTTCGCAAAGGTCAGGAGGCCGTTCTCACGTTCATGCTCGAACGCACCTTGACGAAGAAACGTATTCTTGAACTCTACTTGAATGAAATCGAATGGGGCGACGGTGTCTACGGCGCTGAGGCTGCCTCGCAACACTACTTCCACAAACCTGCGGCGTCTCTCAGCTTCAATGAGGCTGCCTTTCTATCCGCGATGATCCCGAACCCGAGAACCGTCTTCAATCCACAGGTGAACCCCAAGCGAGTTGCACGACGACAGAGGATCATCATGCGTGGTATGCCCTACGTGAAACTGCCGTGAATACCTTTCGACAGGATTCACAGGACTTACAAGATAGAGATACACGAAGGCGAGTTGAGTGTTCACCTTGGCCCACGACGCCAGCAGGGCTGGCTATTCCGCTTTGAGTTGGAACGAATTCAAGAAACGCTTTACATTCGGATCCGGCTGTTCGAAAAACGAAAGTCCCATGATTAAGACTCGCTCTTCACCCACCACTCGCGTGTATACCCGAATACTTCCGGGGTTGTGGCAATCAACTAGATCAAATTCACTTCCGGTCCAACCTTTCACCGCAATCTTCTTCGGCGCCTTAACGTCGCATTTATACTTTTGACCGATACTTTCGTAACTCTGCGACATCCCTTTCAGAATCGCTGCCACGGTCAGTGGAATCGCGACTTCGTCAGGCTCACCCTTCGTCGGACCCGCCATCCAAACTACGGCGTACATTGTTGAGCGCTCTCTCACCATATATGCGTAGGTATTGATGGGGGTGTCCTCAACAAAAGTAACGTCGAGTGATTTACGTCCGCCTTCGGGAACGATCACCGAAAAGTTTTGACCCGGTGGTTCGAATAGCCTCCATTCGCGAGCGATCGGCGCCATCGCTGAAGCCCATGCCGCGCTTGACTGGTCGCCTGCTTTGACATAGTCAGGTCCAAGGATCGCCTCAGGACTCAATTGCGTTGGCCTGCGAGTGGACCGCAATGTTGCTGCGGGCGCGGATGATGTAGCGTTCTCAGTTTGACTGACAGTCTTCGTGGGCTTCAACGCCCGGAGTGCCTGCAGTTTCACAAACTCCCACGGTGCAACGGCGTCTCCGTTTTGCCAAATACCGCGTTTCTCTGTGCGCGCTGCTACTTCCGATTGCGTGTAGACTTGTCTCTCCGTATCGCTCAGCCGGCTGTTGTTATTTACGTCGAACCATGCAGCACCGTCGCGAATCATCTGGGCACCAATGTCGGCGCCATCCAGGATCACTTTTCCAACAACAGAGCTGTGCGTACCGAGACTCGAATACTCAACTGTGACCATCTTGTCGATCACGAGACTCTGCAAATGCTCTCGCGCGATGTCGCCGAATGGTTGTCCGGGCTCAGGGGCATCGATACCAAGGAGGCGTACTTTGACAGGACGGTTGAGGTTGAAGACGGTAATTGCATCGCCGTCGTCAACCTGAATCACTTTGCCGTAAAAAGAAGCTGCTCGGACTTCGTTGCAGAAGCCGAGCAGGGTGATCGTTGCGATGAGCAATGACCAGCAGAATATTTTTCTCATGATCTTCCAATTAGGAGCGAAACTGCCTGGTTACATCGCGAATTCTTTTGCGAGCTTCAACTCGGCCTTGCGCAATTCGAAACGGCCACGGCCCAGGTTGCCATGCGGAGTCAATGCGAGCACGACGAAGTAGTCGCGGCTCAAGACACGCATGACGATGGTTGCGGATTCGAGAGCAACAACCATCTCTCGCAAACCACCAAGACCGATGTCAGTTCCCGCTCGCTGTGCGTTGCGCACCAGCGAAGTGAATTCAGCCGCTGCGATATCCAGGTTGGCATCCTTCCCTTCTTCACCAAGAACTTTTTCTACGGCAATTCCGTCGGTGCCCATGATAAGTGCACCGAGGCTTCCCTCGGTGCGCTCAATCACGTTTTCGAGCATCTCTCTAAACATGAATAATTCTCCTTTAGGGACGCTGACCACCAAGTGCACTGGGTCGCGCGGTGGATCCGGCCGCTGGTGCGGTTGCGGTCGGGGCGGGTAGAAGCGTCGGCTGCGGAGCCGGCGTCGTCGTTGGTTGCGGACTCGTCGGCTGTTGTTGCAGCTGTGTCGGAGTCGGGGTGTTGGATGGTGGGTTTCCAAGCGGAACTGGTTGCGGAATCGTGACTGATCTCGGACCGTTGCTAACAGCACCGGCAGTTGGACGGCCCTGATAATCCGGACGATAGATGTGCGGAGTAATGAAGAAGAGGATTTCGCTGTTTTGACGTGTGGTCAGTTTGCGTTTGAAGAGATTGCCGACCACTGGTAGCGATGCAAGACCAGGCGTGCGTTGCTGAGTTTCACCTTCAGTGTCAGCCAACACACCACCCATCACAGTTGTACCACCGTCTGGAACAAGCACTTCTGATTGCATGCGTTGCGTGTCGATGCCTGGGACACCACCGACAGCAATACTTGTATTGAGTGTGTTGTTCTCGATCGTGACTCTCAAGACCACAGTGCCGACGTCGGTGATCTGTGGTGTGATCGAGAGACGAAGTGGAACAGAAACGAATGTCGTCGTAACTACTGCAGTTCCACTTGCGGCTTGCGTGGTTTGCACTGGAATCTGCGAACCACTCTCAATCTGAGCGGGTCGATTGTTCAGAGCGGTGACGCGCGGTGTTGCAACCGTCTTGGCCTGACCTTTCGACTCTGCCAAGGTAATCAAAGCACTGATTTGGGCAGTTCCGATTAGACCCGTTGTTAGTCCAATCACTGTGCTGGCAGCCGCTGCGGCCAATGACGGATTTGGTTGCGGCGTTCCAGTAAGTCCGCCGAACACACCAAAAGGATTGGGACCAGACGTCGAGCTCGAAGGGGGCCCCGAACCGTTACTACCGCCAGTACCTGTTCCCCCTCCGGTTCCGCTACCACTGCTGGCAGGAGTGGCGCCGGGTAACGTAGAAATATTACCAAGCCCACCGCGTGTGAAGTTCGCAACACCAAGCGAGAGCTGCGCACCCAAATCGCGACTGAAATTGCGTTGCGCGATAACGATTCTGGTTTCGATCTCAACTTGCGGTTCTGGCTGATCAAGAATTGCGACAAGCTGACGAACCGCCTCGATGTTTTCCTTTACGTCCGTAATAATCAGTGTATTGCTGCGGCCATCTACTTCGATCGAACCGCGTCGTGACAAACGTCGCGAGATGATTGGCAGTAGACCTTGATCACCGCTGCCACCGGTCGCATCACCGCCGGCACCGCCGCTGAAGCTCAGGTTCGTCGATCCACCGGAGAACGCTCCAGTTGAACCGGCTGCCTGGGCGAGTGTGCCCGACGCGCGCGCGTAATTAAGACGGATAAATTCCGTAACCAATGGTGAGGCGTCCAGACGAGAGTCGTTGATGATCTTCTGTGTCTCAGCTTCCTTCGCCAGCACTTCGGTAGTTGCAACGCGAAGAATGTTGCCGTTGACTTCGATTCCCAAACGGTTCGCCCTCAGAACGGCTTCGAGCGCCACGTTCCAGGGAACGTCCTGAACATTCACGGTAACCAGCACTGGTCCAACTGAGGAGTCGATAACGAAATTCACTCCGTATTGCTCAGTGATGTAATTCAGGATGTCGCGAATGTCGGCATTAACGACATTCAAATTGATCGGCTCTCCCACGAAACCAGGCTGCCCGTACATTCGACCCTGATCAACCTGTCGATCTCCTGACCGCGAGATATTGACCGTCGGCGTCGGACTAGGTACCGCAGAGGCTGTTTGGGCCGCGGCAGTCTGTCCGCTGACACTCGAGAGGCACACAGTCAAGAGGACGAGCGTGGTCCAAATGGCTGCTTTTCTTCGGGACTGAGAAGGCATCGTTCGCTCCTTAGGGGAATTGCTGGAGGCCGCCACGCACTACGCTCGATTGCCGGGGCAAATGAAGCGCGCGCCGCACAGACGCGACCAACCTGCTTATTGTCAAAGCGCTGAAGCTTTGAAATTCTCAGCTACCAGCGCGGGTAACGTTTGGTCCTGGAACCAAAACTAAGTTCAGGGTTTTGCCACTGACACGGTCGCGCCAGCAGCAGACATTGCGTTGACCGGGCTCGGCTGTCTCAGCCCCTTCAACTGCACTGAGCGCTCACGTCGGCCGTCGGTGAAAACAATTTCATGACGAAAGACAAGCCGTGTGTCTTCAATCGCAACGAGTTGTCCATCGTAAAAAGGCTCGCCGGGATAAATGACGTAGGAGAGTTTGATGGGAGTGGCCTCGATAATTGCGGCGTAACCGCGCGGAGTTCGCGAGATACCAATCACCTGAATCTCGCTTAGCAGCAAAGCCGTCGTCGGTTTCGGCGCCGGCATCCGTGCGTTCATTGCAGCAAGCTTCTGCGCTTTGTAATTGTCAATACGCTCTTGAATTGACGGCGGCAAAACTTGTCCGCTGATCTTTTTCACACTCGGTTTAGGTGGTTCATATCTCCTGAAGGGATCGCGCCCGCCGGAGTAAACGCGTTTCGTGGTCGCCGGCTTTGTCGCAGGAGTCTCTGGTTCCTGAGCGGAAACCATTCGACTGGATCCGCAGACCAATAGAGCGCTGATCATGAAGCCAGCAAGTCCAAATGCAGTTGCTGTTTTTGTGTCGTGCGTCATTGTTTTACGGTTGGGTTAAATTTTGTTGCGTCGGAAAGCTTCTTCGTGTCGATCGGGCTCGGCGACGGTATTTGTATCGGAGGAGTTTGACCGGCAGTTTGACCCCCCGAAGCATTCGCAGGCGCTGGCTGCTGTTGCTGCAATTTCTCAGCTGACACATAGAAAGCTGTCAGGTCGAAACGAGCGTCCAGTGTCATTGTCGGCGACTGCCTATCGAGCTGTCTTAGTTCGAAATTGGTAACCGAAACGATGCGTTGATAGTGGGCAAGCTGCTCAAAGAAGGAGCGAAGGGCAGCAAACGAACTGACCACGACAACTTCAATCTTTTTCCCGCTGTAGTTCTCCTGCTGTACATCTTCTTTGGGAAAGAATCTGACTAGCACCGTACTATTCGTCCGGACACGATCCTGGATCCCCTCCAACACCTTCGTAATCTCTTTTTGTTCTGGCAGCAGAGCTTTCAACTCAGCGTATTCTTCTTCGCGAGCTTTGTAGGCTGCTTTGAATTCATTGAGCCGCTGTGACACGACTTGTGCCTGTGCGTTGCGGGGCTTCAACTGAGCAATCTCGCCTTGCATCGCGGCAGTCTCAGCGCGCACGCTGCGCGTGATGAAATACCAGAACCCTGCGTAGATCACTCCCGCGACTAATACAAACACGAACATTCGCAGGTACCAGGGAAGGGTTGGAAGCTTGCCGACTTTCATGTCTTTTGTCCTTTATCGAATCCGTTACTTCTTCATCGCGACTTGACTGGCTGGTGCTGGCGCCGGCGTTGAAGCTTGTGCTTGAGGTTTGGAGAGACTGAAATTCGCTTTAACCGTGAAGGCTACAACTTCTGGCCTGGGCAACGCGGCTGCGGCCGGATCGGCGGCCGGGCTTTGCGGCCCGCTGCCAGGAGCATCAGGCACCTTCGCAAGCTCCCGCTGAGTTTCAATGTTGAGATTGCTGAACAGACCATTTGAGAATTCGAGGCTCTGTCCGAACTTGGTTACCGCATATTCGTTTGGCGACAAACCTTTAATCGTTACTTCGCCATCCTTCTGTTCGATAGTCTGCAAATACAACTCCGGCACCGCATCGAAGCGGGCCTTGATCTCTTGCAACACAGCACTCGGCCCTTGCTGGGATTCTCTTAATCGCTTGATCGCGTCGATGCGAGCCTGTACTTCCTGAGAGCGCTTCTCAAGTTCCTGCTGCTCCTTCTGGACAGCGAGCATCTGCTGATTGATGCGTTTCTCGTTCTCGAGTTCATACTTGGCAGCAGCATGAGCGTTATTAGAACTGATGTACTCGTAGCCAATACTGAGAACCAGCAAGCCGAAAACTGTCAGAGCAAGCAATAAGCTCTGAATGCGTGGGCTGGAGACCTTTTCTTCTACGAGCGCGACGCCCTGCGGTCGATCAGTGACAGACTCGAGTAGGTTTATCTTGATCATGCCTCTACTCCTCTCAACGCGAGACCAACCGCGACTGCCATTTCGGCAATGATCTCTTTCATGTAATCCGGATCAAACTTGTTCGCATCAACCTCGATTTGACGGAATGGGTCGAATACTTCCACAGGGATCTCAAAGCGTTTCGCAAGATACTCAGCCAGGCCGGGAAGCTTCGAACCGCCTCCGGCCAACAAGATCTTCTGAATCCCACCATCGGAGTCCTGTTCCGCGGTCGCGCGATAGAAATCCATGGTCTTCCGAACTTCCAGCGCAAGAGTGTCAGACACGGCTTCAATGATTGGCTGGATCGGTCGTGGCTCAATGCCCTCCGGCAAAGGAGCTCCGCGCTTGACTCCTTCAGCCTGCTCAAAGCTAAGACCAAGCTCTTTCTGCAATAAGCTTGTGTACTGGCTGCCACCAACGGATGCGTCGCGCGCGAAAACTGAACGCGTGCCGTTCAGAATGTTGATGTTCATCGTCGAAGCACCAATGTTCAAAAGCGCGACGACCTGTCCGGCCTGCGGGTGGTAATTCACCTCGTAGCAATTCTGCAAAGCAAAAGCATCGATATCGATTACAACAGGTTGCTTACCGGCGAGCTGGATTGCTTGTTTGACGTTTGCAATTTTGTCGCTCTTACAGGCGGCCATCAGAACATGCAGCGACTCGGAAGACTTACCTGTGAGTTGGTAATCAAGATTTACGTCAGCGATATCAAAAGGAATGTGCTCCTCGGCGTGCCAGCTAAAGGACTCTTGAAGTTCTTCTTCGCTCATTTGCGGCAGCACGATGTTTTTGACAATAACTGAGTGGCCGCTGACCGCAGCCGCTACGCGCGTTGTTTTGATCTGATGTTCGTTAAAGATGTTCGTGATCACGTTCGAAACATTGTTGAGCTCCATGATCTGTCCGTCGACGATCGTGTCTGACAACAGATTCTCAAATCCCAGGCTCATGAGCTGGAGACTGTTGCCTTTCTTATTCAGCTCAACTGCTTTGACGGAGCTTGAACCAATGTCGAGACCAACAAGGTTCTTTTTTCCCATTCC
>JBKPMX010000164.1:0-12478 GCA_046765655.1 Acidobacteriota bacterium | reverse complement strand
ATCGTTGAGTGGATCAACCACACCTGTTCCGACAGTGCCGGCACTCGCAACAACACAGTATGGCCGCAACCCTTTAGAGACGTCAGCGATGATTGCCTCGCGAAGGGCTGCAACATTCATGCGCAAGTTCTCGTCGCACGGAATAATCCTGACATTGTCTCGACCGAGACCAAGGACGTCAGCCGCCTTTGGCACTGACATGTGCACTTCTTCAGAAGCGTAAAGCGTGAGGGGCCGTCCGCTGTTCCAAAGGCCAGTCGAAGAAATTCCATAGCCCCCCTTCCGCCGACTCGCGGTGAGCAGGGCGATCACGTTCGCCATTGAACCGCCGCTCGTTAACAAACCGCGAGCATCCGTGTAGCCGATGAGCGATCCGAGCCAACGCACAACGAGCTTCTCGATCTCTGTTCCGCCAGGGGCTGATCGCCAGCAGGTGATATTTGAATTGAACGTTGAGCCGATCAGATCGGCGTAGGCGCCAATCGGCGTCGAGGGCGAAGCGACATAGCCGAAAAATCGCGGATGTCCATTGTGACGACTTAGTTCAATCACGCTCCGACACTCGTCCAGGAGTTTCTCAAGCGGTTCTCCGTCAACGGGCAGTTCAGTGTTGATGAGTGTGTTTAGTTTGCCCGCGTAGGTGTCTGGGAAGACACGACGTTCGGTGATTGTGCTGAAGTATTCAGTTACGAGTGCATTGGCCTGCGCAGAGAGTTGGTCGATGGCTTCGCGAGAAAGATCTAAAGTGGAAGTGCGCTTGTTGTCGGAAGGTTCAACTCGACTCATTTGACTCCTGGGGCAATAGCGACAAGAAGTGACAGGCGTTCATTGCCTTGATTCTCGACCCCATGGGGAACGCCTGCCGGAGCAACAACGAGAGTGCCTGCTGCGGCGATCTGGGCTTCATCGCCAATGGTGAACCGTCCATTGCCGCTCAAAACAAAATAGATTTTGTCGGCGTGTTGGTGTGCGTGGACTGACTGGACCTGATTGGGCTCGAGACAATTCAGGCCGATCATGACGTGAGCACCTTGCCAGAGAGTAGCCTTATGAAACTTCTGGGTGTCGACACCCTCGAAGTCTCGCCAGTTGAGAAAGTGAGACATGACGATTCCCTGCGTTTTGAAGATTCACGCTCAAGCTAACACAGGCAGAGGCAAAGGTGCGATAGGACACGGCTCGATTATTCTGTCGCACGTCTGGCGCTCGATTCTGTCCTCGCTGCGGGTTGCTAGACGGGCGCACTGCGTTGCTCATCATTGCTTCGCATGCCGATCGATACGGACATGGAAGCTGCCGAAGCGCACAGTTGATTTATTTCGCCGCATCAACAACGAGTGTTACCATCCGGATGACACCATGCTGCTAAAAGGCTATGCCACCACCGAAGGAACTGCTCGTTATCGAGATCGCTTCGCCGGACGCGCCGCACAAAACCATTTCCGTAATCAGCAGAACCTGCTTCTTTCATCGATCGGTATCGGTACTTACCTTGGTCAGCCAAACGCGACCACCGATCAGGCCTATGAAGATGCAATCGTCCACGCCGCTCGATCAGGCGTGAATGTGATCGACTCCGCTGCTAATTATCGTTTTCAACGCAGCGAACGAAATATCGGCGCTGCGCTTCAGAAACTCACGAATGACCTCGGCTTTTCCCGCGACGAGTTTCTGATCTGCACTAAAGGCGGTTACCTGCCTTTCGATGGCGCGTCTCCGCGTGACGTCCGCGCGTACGTTGAAGAGACATTCGTCAAACCCGGCATCGCAAACTTCGATGACATCGTTGGCGGCAGTCATTGCATGACACCAGCCTATCTGCAAAATCAGCTAGACCAGTCGCGCACTAATCTTGGTGTCGAATGTATAGACGTCTATTACATTCACAACCCTGAATCGCAGCTAGGCTACGTCAGCGAAGCTGAGTTCTATGATCGACTGCGAGTCGCCTTTGAAACTCTCGAAAGCAATCGTGAACGCGGCGCGCTACGAATGTATGGCGTCGCCACTTGGAATGGCTTTCGTGTCCCGGCAGACACAGCTGACTTCCACTCACTGAATCGCATGGTGAAGATCGCAGAAGATCTGGCTGGCGAACATCACGGATTTCGCTTCATACAGCTGCCCTACAACCTCGCGATGCCTGAAGCATTGACGCTTGCCAATCACACAAACGAAAAAGATCACACATCTGTCTTGGAAGCGGCAGCGTCGCTTGGTATAACTGCGGTGGCAAGCGCATCGCTACTTCAAGGACGAGTCGCACGAGGCTTAACAGAGGCCCTGCGGAAGTCGCTAGGTTCATTGGCAACTGACGCGCAGGCAGCGATTCAATTTGTTCGTTCTACGCCCGGAATCACGACAGCGCTGGTGGGAATGAGTAACGCGCATCACGTTGAAGAAAACCTGCAGTTGGTAGACATTGCACCCTTAGATAAAGAGCAGTTCGCTGCACTGATGGGGTAATCGTTTGTCATATATCATTTGCCATTTTCTCATTTGTCACTTTGAGACGACCGACTTGGCGATCTTGTCACGCTAAAGATTCAACGTGCATAACATTAATCACTCATGGTCAAGCACAATGACTCAACTGAATTAAGCTGCAGTGGGGAAGGGTGGCTTGGGCGAGCCACTTAAGCACAACGTTCGATGATGAGTAATCCAAGATTCACGTCCTTCAAAGAGTTCTGGCCGTTCTACGTAGCCGAACATAGCAAGCCCGGAACGCGTTGGTTACATTTGATCGGCACCATGGTCGCACTGTTAGTCCTGATCTACTTCATCGCCTCTGGACGCTGGTGGCTGTTTCCGCTTTCGTTCGTACCAGGATACGGCGCCGCGTGGTTGGCACATTTCACGATCGAAAAGAACCGACCCGCGACATTTCAATATCCGCTCTGGTCGTTCATGGGTGATTACAAAATGATCGCCCTGATGCTCACCGGCCAAATGAACAAAGAAGCCTCCCAAGTTCAGTTAGAAAAGAAATGAAGAAAAACGTCCCTATACCAGAGATACCTCACGGAGAAGATCTTTGGTTGATTGTCCTCATCACTCAAGTTCGTGAGCGGCGCACTCAGCAAGGTCGTCTGTATTGTGATGCAACGGCGCGCAACGCAACCGGCGTGTTGCCATTGAAGATTTGGGGAGAGATTCTCGAAAGCCAAAAACAGATTCGCCCGGGTCTCTGGGCAATAAGAGGCAAACTCGAATCGTTTCAGGACCGGCCTCAGTTCGTTGTCAGTAGGTATCTCCCGATGACAATCGAGAAATACCGCGAACATCAGTTATCGGATCCAATCCTGCCAAAGGCGTTTACCTTCGATATCGAAACACTCACGTTGCCTGATTTCCGCGAACGCGTTGGGCCACAGTTGGAGCGACAACTGCGACTCGGCAATATGCGACTCGAACAACAGCAACGTTACCTCGACGACATCGCTGCCGAAGAAGAGCGCTGTTATTCACTCGGCTCATTAAGCGCGACCTCGGGCCGCATACTTTCAATTGCAGTTCATGTCGGTTCGATTCCCGGGTTCGAATTTGATGGACTCGAACAACCTCAAGCTGAGTACGTATTCGGCATTGACGCCGATGGCAATGAAGAGCCAGAGAAAAAAGCGCTGACAAATTTCCTGACTTTCATGAAATCCTTCGATCCGGAAATAGATGAACTAGTGGGTCACAACATTGTCAGTTTCGATCTTCCGTTTATCTTCCAACGATGTTTGGTTCACTGCATCTCTGCACGACCCTTCGTCAACCTCGCTGATTACAACGTGCGTGGCGTGTTCGACACGATGCGGCAGTGGTGGCTCGGCGATCGACGCAGCCGAGTGAGTCTCGACGACATCGCATGGGCCCTCGGAATTGAATCGAGCAAAACTGCGGACGTCGAAGGCAGCAAGGTTTTTGATCTGTATCAGCAGGGTCGATTAGGTGAGATTCGCGAGTACAACCTCAACGACGTACGCGTGACAAGGAAGATTTACGAGCGCATGGTGATGTGTTTTGGAAGATGAGTTGGGGGTGTAGATTTAAAGTCGATCTTCGCTCACGTTACACCCCGATTGGGGTGGCATGTTTATAGGCAGAACAGAAAACAAAGCTCGTCGCAGTTCGGACGGACGGACGAATGGCGGCGCGAATCAAAACCAACGCCGTGTCCGTCCGAACTGCGATAGGTTTGTTTTTTCTCCAAGCTATAAACATTTCACTCCTATCGGAGTGAATCTCGTATAGGTTCATCGCTCAGGTACGCAATCGGAGCAGTGCTCATGCATGCATGCTGCCGCTGTTCCAGACACAGGCCCGCAGACGGGACGGTATTTCATTCACGCAACACGTCTGTTATCATGCGCTCCGCGGGCTTCGGTCATTGGTTTTAGGCCTTTGGTCTTGGGTCTTTGGTCTTGGGGCTCATGAGACCCATCGGCAGCAAAGACCAAAAACCTAAGACCTAAGGCCTAAGGCCGGGAACCTGAAACACGGAAACTAATAAATGCTTTCAACAACGGCACTTTTTCTCCTCGGCGCGGCAATAGGTGGCGCTATCTCTTGGCTCGTTAGTCGCAGCAAAATCAGTACGGAGTACGACCGTGCTCGTCGCGAAGGTGAAACTGAACGCGCGACTATTCTCGAGCGTCTTTCCGGGAGAGAAGCGCAAATTGAGGAGTTGAAAGATGTGCTGGATCGTGAATGCGAGCAGTCGGCGAAACTCAGAAATGAAAACGCCAGCGCCATCGCCGAACTATCCGCAATCCAGGTTCGCCTCGAAGAAGAACGTAAAGCCAATCGCGAAAAACTAGCGTTGATCGATGAAGCGCAAAAGAAACTCGCTGACACATTCAAGGCACTCTCGGCTGACGCATTACAAAGCAACAACCAACAGTTTCTCGCTTTAGCGAAATCGAATCTTGAACGGTTTCAGGAGACGGCAAAAGGCGATCTCGAAAAGCGCACGCAGGCGATCGACGAACTCGTCAAACCGCTGAAGGAGTCTCTAGAAAAAGTTGACGGCAAGATTGGCGAACTCGAAAAGACGCGCGCCGGAGCTTATGCAGAACTACGCGAACAGGTGAAAGCACTTGCCTCCTCCCAGTCTCAACTGCAAGCCGAAACCGGAAACCTCGTAAAAGCTCTTCGGGCGCCACACGTGCGTGGCCGGTGGGGAGAGATTCAGCTCCGACGCGTGGTGGAACTCGCAGGCATGTTGCAATACTGCGACTTCATCGAACAGGAAACAGTCAACACAGAAGAGAGCCGCATCCGGCCCGATCTTATTGTGCGACTGCCCGGCAATCGCACAATCGTGGTCGACTCGAAAGTTCCCTTCGACGCTTTCTACGAATCAATTTCAACGAGCGACGACGAGCTTCGCGCGGTTAAGTTGAAGGAGCACGCGCGGCTCGTGCGTACCCACATCAGTTCGTTGAGTCGGAAGTCGTATTGGGAGGCCGTACAACCGACACCAGAGTTTGTCCTGCTGTTTCTCCCCGGAGAAACGTTTTACAGCGCTGCACTCGAGCAGGATCCAAAGCTGATTGAAGACGGCGTGACTGAAAAAGTTCTCATTGCCACTCCCACAACTCTCATCGCGTTGCTGAAAGCTGTTTCTTACGGATGGCGACAAGAGCAAATGGCAACTAATGCCGAAGAAGTCAGCAATCTCGCGAAGACTCTGTACGACAGGCTTCGAGTTTTCACGAATCACTTTGACGACATCGGAAGAAATCTGGACCGCGCACTCGATTCTTACAACAAAGGCGTTCGCTCACTTGAAGCGCGCGTGCTTGTCACTGCGCGAAAGTTCAAAGAGCGTGGAGCGATTGGGGGTGACGAGGTCGAGACACTTGAACCGGTTGATAAAGCTGCTCTCGCGCTCAATCTCGATGAAGGGGGCCTCTTTCCGGACCTCGTAGCTGCCGGCGTGGAAGAAAATGGTGAAGAAGAAATGCCTTTGCTGAAGTCGCAGGGTGCAACGGCCGGCGAAAACTAGAAGCAGAAGAAGGGGAGACGGAGGGCACAGGGAGACACGAAAACGAGCATCAACCTGTCTCGGCGTCTCCCCGTCCCCCTGTCCTCCACTCTCGCTATTCAAGTTATGCTACAAGCTCCAAACCAAATCTGGTTCGGTCCTGTTCTGGGCCATAACCGCGCGCGCCTCATCGAACGCTGCTCGCAACTTGTCGCCAGTAACCGCAGCGACGAGTTCATTTATCTCGCCGCTTCGCGGCCTCTCCTCGATGTCGTAACGCACACCATTCTTGACGGACAAAGGAATCGCGGTCTGTGGGGCCAACTGCCCGTATATCTTTTTCGCGGGTTCATTAGGGAAATTCTAAATACCGCCGTCGACAAGGAAGGACAGCGTTTACCGCCCCGCATTCCCATTGATCGCGATGAACTGCCATTAAAGCGGAGTCTCATTTCGCAGGTTCTGGCTCAGCTGCAAACGACCGGAGAACTCAAAGCTCTCGCTCCACTCGCTTCCCGCGAAGGCTGTGTTAATACGATTTCTACTCTGATCGGTGAAATACAACGCGCGGGAAAATCGCCAGACGAACTGAAACGGATCGTCGAAGAACGCAAACAGGATCTGTCTTCAGAGTCGACCAGCGGCAAATCGCAAGTCGATTACGACAACGAAGTCGCTTTGATCTACGCGACATACAGCGATCTGCTCGATCGCAACCTGCTAACTGAAGATGACGCTGATCAACTTCGCGCGTTGCAGGTCTTAAAGGGAATGGCGCAGTTGCCCTGGCTGAAAAACGTGAAGCTGCTAGTACTTGATGGCTTCTTCGATTTCACACCGGTGCAGGGTGAAATTCTGCGCAACTTGATACCAGCCATCCCCGAGACCCTCGTAAATCTTGATTACGACCAGCGAAACCCAGAGATCTTCCTGCCATTCCATGAAACTATTCAGCAACTCGAGTCAATCACGTCATTCGAAACGAAGCGTACTTCTGATGAAGATGCAACGACCGGCGTTCTGTCGATGTTGCGGTCCAATCTGTTCAATACGGACATCGCTGTTGCTGAACCACCATCTACTCCTCAAGAGAACATTCGGTATGTAGAGTGTGGCGATCGCGACACGGAGATTCGAACAATAGCGCGCGAAATAAAGCGACTTGTGCTCGTTGAAAACTACAGCCTTGCTGATATCGCGTTGGTCGTTCGTGAGCGGGCTTCCTACGCCGCGACGATTGAACGTGTGATGCGCGAGCAGTCAGTACCCTGCAACTTCGAATCACGCGTTGATACGAAGGATGTACCGGCGATTCGTGCCGTTCTAAAACTTTTCGCCATTCTCGAGGACTTATCGAGTGGCGATGATGTCTCATTACGCATCAGCCCGCTCGCCGATCTGATTAAGTCGGAATACTTCCGGCTTAGTGACGATGATCTCGAAACTTTGTCAGCGCAGTTTGATTCGACGCACCTCGAGCTGCTCTTCGAAGATCGACCTCCGACCAAAGATGACGTACCGCGATTGAAGCGCCGCCAACGGATTGGCTTCTGGGACGCCGATTCACTCGAAAACGCGTTCGCATATGTTGGCAGCGAACTGCCTGTGTCGAAGTGGTTGGACCGCGCAGCCCAACTGATCCGGGAGCTACCACATGCCGAAGCAACGAAAGAGATCCTGAACATCGATGCCGGGGCCGTCGATCGTGATGCCGACATCGCTGATCAAGTTGAAAATGCTGAAACCGTAAAGCTTGACGAAAAAGGTCTGGAGAAGAAACGCCGGCCTTCAAAGGACGTTCATCCCGCGGCTCTCGCGTGGACATCGCTTGTGATCCGTCGCTTTGCTGAATTGATTCAAAGTGTGCCGCAGCAAGCAAGTGCGACATCTTTGCGGCTGGAGGTAATGCGACTACTTGAGAGTTTGCAGTTCCGCGAACAGATTTCGCGGCCGGTTAGAAAAACAGCTGATGACGATCGTGAATTGCCGCAGGTGATGCTGAACTTCAACGGACTCGAATGCCTGCGTCGTGCATTTGTAGCGGCAATTAAGAGTATCGATCTTGCCGCCCGCGAGACTCAAAAACAAACGCAACTCGGAACATTCATTACAGAAGTTCGGCGCGCTCTCGCTTCCCAGACGCAAATCTTTGGCGCTGCAGATCGGGCCGGGTTGCGCGTGCTTGAAGCAACCGACATTCGCGGTCTGAAGTTTCGCGCTATCTTCGTTGCTGGTCTTGTTGAAGGCGGCTTCCCTTTGCGCGCTGCGCGCGACTGGATCTATCCACACGACGAACGCGATCGACTGAAACGCTATGGCTTGATTTTGGAAGACATCTCTCCTGCCACCTTACTGAAGGAAGAACACTACTTTTATCAAGTCGCATGTCGCGCTTCCGACCGCCTGTATCTCACGCGGCCATTACTACTCGAAGATGATGCCGAAACCGTCGCGTCGTATTACATCGACGAACTCCGCCGCGCGATTGCGCCTCACGAGATCGTTGCGGAAACAATCCGCCGAGATTACGACGGAAAGAAAGTTGGCGAAGTTTCAAACGCCAGCGAACTCCGCATCGCACTCGTTCGCCAACAGGAGCGCCATCGACATGCGGCGGATCGAACGGCGCTGTTGCCGGAACCGCGAGTTAAGAAACTACTGACGCTAGCGCGCAACGATGGGTTGCTGAGTGACGCAGCACTGCGTCGGATTGGAATCGAAAGAGAACGAGCTGACCGCGGGTTTGGACCATACGACGGCCAGATCACCAATCCCGATCTGATGCGTCTGGTCAGACTGAAGTTCGGCGAAGAGTTTGTGCACAGCGCCAGCGGTCTGAGTGTCTACGGCAATTGCGGCTACCGTTTCTTTGCGCAACGGTTGCTTCGCCTCGAGCCACGCGGCGAGGCTGCGCTCGATCTCCAAGCGATCGATGCGGGCAAGTTGCTGCACGACATTCTTCGTAGGTTCTTCGAGCATCATCGTCGCGAACCGTTGAATCCGTCTGAACAACAAAAACTGCAACAGGAACTACGCGACATCGCTGACGCTGTGTTCGATGAACATGAGCGCGTGGTCCCGCCACTCAACCGGCAGATCTGGCAGATCGATCGAGAGATTCGCAAAATTCTTTTGGATCAGATTCTGCTCTACGAGATTGATGTACAACAGCAAGCGCGCGAACTGAACGTGTTGCCTGCGCTGTTTGAAGTCGCATTCGGCAACATGCGCGCATCAGCGAAGGATCCGGCATCCACTTCTCAGCCGCTGCAATTAGAACGCAGCACTTTTGTCGGTGACGAGGCGATCAAGATCAGCGGCCAGATCGATCGCGTAGATCTCGCTGACGATGACACGCTGATCGCCTACGATTACAAACTGTCCACCGGCAGCACAATATTCGACATTCGGTCCGGTCGCAGTTTGCAAATACCGATCTATCTCGAAGCGCTCGAAAAGTTGTTACTACCCGAGTCACGCGTTGCGGGCGGCGGCTACTACATCATTCGCGGAGCAAATGATCGTCGTAATAAAGGTCTTCACCGCAAGAATGATCGGGAGTACACACAGTTGAATCCGAGCGTCGGTTCGCTGCTGAGCGAAGAGGAGTGGCAGCGGGTTCGCGACGAGGCGATCGCGAAGTTGTGGGAGTTTGTGGATGGAATGCGCGGCGGCACGTTTCCGGTCAACCCCGCAGAAGGGAAAAAGACGTGCCGCTTTTGTGACTATCGTGCGGTCTGTCGTTACGAGCGGTATCGGATTCAGCGAAAGAAAAAACTATCCACCGATTACGCCGATTACACAGATTAGAGCTAAGACAGGTACGTTGAGTGTTAGGGCTACCGACGGCTCACGCAGAGCTTCTTTAACTCAACTTAGCTTTCTAAACTCCTAATCTGTGTAATCTGTGTAATCTGTGGATAGTCTTTAGGCGATGCGGGAATTAGAACCAGAACAATCTGCTGCGGCTTACGAGATCAGCAAGCACATCTCCGTAACCGCAGGACCGGGATCGGGAAAGACTACGGTTCTCGTCGAGCGGTACCTCCACATCCTCCGTACGCAAAAACTCTCAATCGATCAAATCGTCGCGATCACCTTTACGAACCGGGCCGCCAACGAAATGCGCGAACGACTCCGAGAAGAACTTGATCGGATTCTCGCGTCCGCTGAGGGTGACGAGCGTAAGCGCTGGCTCAACTACAAGCGAACGCTCGATGGCGCGATCATCACGACCATCCACGGTTTCTGTGCGCGATTGCTACGCGAGTTTCCTGTCGAAGCGCGGATCGATCCTCAGTTTCTTTTATTAGACGAACACCGCGCGGCGATGTTGCTGGAGTCGGTGGTTGAGGATGTTCTTTCAGAGTTCATCAGCGCCGGCCATGAAGAAGTTTCGCGGTTAACACTCGGCGTTGGTCGCGGCAAGTTGGCAAACGCTCTGGCCCAACTGTATCGCGACGTACGCGGTCAGGGGCTTTCACTCGAGCAACTGGCTGCGAGCACGGCTGCTAACCATGCGAACGAAGGCGAGCATTCGAAGCTGTTGGTTGAACTAGACTCGGCAATGGCGGCGTTTCAGGCCGTTCGAGTCACCAGTCCCGCCGCGCGAGCTAAATACGAAGAAGTAATTTCAATGTGGCCGGCTTTCCGCTCATTTCTAAAAAACATTCCAGAAGCCGATACGCTTGCAGATTACTGCAACGCTGTCGAAGGTTTTCGGAAGCCTCGGCCCACCGCCTCAGGAAAACTTACCGAGCAGGTGAAACTACTCGATGAGCTCGTATGGGGAAAGGAGTTGACAGGACGAGTGCCGCAGATTTGTTTTGATCTCTTTGCGAGTCGTTACGCACTCGAAATGATCAGTCTCCTCACGCGCGTTCACGATCGCCTCAACGAGGAAAAGCACAAACTCGCCGCCCTCGATTTCGATGATTTGGAATCGCGTACGCTCGAACTACTGGAAATTCCTGAAGTGCTAGCGCGCTCGGCGGAACGTTACAAGTTTTTCCTGGTCGACGAATTCCAGGATACCAATGGCATGCAGCGGCGTTTGCTCGAGCGGCTTGTGCTAAGCAGAGATCGATCGCGCGCGAATCTGTTCATCGTCGGGGATCGCAAGCAATCGATCTACGGTTTTCGTGGAGCAGATGTCGACGTCTTTCGTGAAATGAGTGAGGAGTTGGAGAAAGCGGGTGGAGAACGGAAGTCGTTGCAGTTAAATTTCCGCAGTCAACCACCGCTCATCAACTTCTTCAATCATCTTTTCGCTCGCCTGTTTCAAGTTCCCGAAGATGTCCCGACCGAGCTTCGGCAATCACTCGGCGAGCTCGGTTATGTAGACCACGAAAGCAGCCAACCAAAGCGCGAACTCGAAACGCGTGGTCCACTCGTCGAATTGATGGTGGCAACCAGGAAGGCAGGCGAAAAGGATTTACGAGAAACGGAGTCGCGCGAACGCGACGCACAACAACTCGCCAACCGAATCAAGTCGTTGATGCAAACAACTGATGGTTTGCGCTATAGCGACATCGCTTTGCTGTTTCGCGCAATGACGTTTGTTTCCGTCTACGAGTCGACATTTCGACGCGCGAACATTCCTTATCAAACAATTCTTGGCCGTGGCTTCTACGAGCGTGAAGAAATAACTGATCTCGTACAGCTGCTGCGATTCCTCGATAACAAAACTGATGAGCTCGCGCTGGCTGCTGTGCTTCGTTCGCCCCTGTGCGGAATATCGGATAACGCGTTGCTAGCGCTGCGTTGTGCGCCGCGGGTGGATGAGGCGGATCGTGAGGATCCCGCGCGCGTTCTCTCGGCTAACCGGCCGATGTTCTTCGCGCTCAAACATCACCGTGAAATCGCGTTCATAACTGATGAGGAGCACGAGCTTCTGGATCGCGCAGCAGAGTTGATCAGTCGGCTGATCGCGCGTCGTCATCATTATTCAATCGATGACCTGTTGCGCTTTGCGGTCGATCAATCGGAGTACGCTGCAGTGATTGCAGCGAACTTCGACGGCGCCCAACGACTCGCAAATGTACAGCGATTGTTCACGCTCGCAGCTCGTTTCGAACGGTCTAGTCATCATCTGATTCGGGATTTCGTCCGTTACGTCGAGGAGTTTGAAGCAATCGGCAGTCGTGAGAGTGAAGGGCAAATCGATGAAGCGGCAAATGCAGTTCGTTTGATGACGGTTCACCAGGCTAAGGGTCTCGAGTTTCCTGTGGTCATCATTCCCGAGTTACATCGCCTTTCGCGGCTCAACCCGGAAAACGCCTGGGTGCTTCTCGATCGGCATAGCGGTCTAACGCTGAAGGTTCCTGATGGTCGTGGCCGGCAAGTAGCTGGTTGCACCTTCAGCAAGTTTGAAGAGCGTCATGCACTGCGCGAACAGTTTGAGAGCATGCGACTACTTTATGTCGCCGCCACGCGCGCCGAAGATCGTTTGATACTTTCCGGCGCGACCGATGAGCTGACGAACTTGAACGGTAAGGG
>JBKPMX010000163.1:0-19850 GCA_046765655.1 Acidobacteriota bacterium | reverse complement strand
GATCAAGGTCCAGAAGATTCATCACTCAACCTTCATTAGCATGAATCAAGTTAATTAAGTTGCAGCTGAGGAAGGGCGGTTCACCCCCCGCTCAAGTTCCATAACCACTCAACAATGGATCAACCGGAACTTGAGCGGGGGTGAACCGCCCTTCCTAACCTGCGTCTTATTGCCTTGAGTTATTTCGGTTGGGTTGAGTGGTTAATATTTAGCACGTTGAACCTTTTCTGTATCCGGAGATAGACGACACCTGGAGTTGAAGAACATTTCAGGCGTGGTGTAGAACGTGGGTATGCAATCACGAATTATTACAAAAGCCATATTAACCCTCGTCAGCTTACTTGCTATCTCATGCGTCTGTTCTGGGCAAACTGCGAAAACCTCTGCCGTAAATCTTCGCATGGTCACTGATGAGGCGGAGGCCGTGCTTCATATCCTCGCAAAACGAAGTGCGAATACACCCGTTACCGACGCTGATTGGACCCAGGTTTTTTCCAGCGAAGGTTATGTCCGGTTAAAGCAACGTGAGACTGGATTGAAGCGCTCATTTGAAGACAATGAGTTTAAGACGTTCGTTCTTTCAGCTGAGCTTTTGCAACGCGCGAAAGCTCTGGAAGACACGCTTGAAAGATGGAAACGGGCTGACATTGTCCGGATGGCGGACCGTGCCCTGGCTTACTTACCAAAAAACGCTCGTATCAACGCGAAGATCTATCCGGTCATAAAACCGCAAGAAAACAGTTTCGTTTTTGGCTTGCCCGACGATCCCGCGATCTTTCTTTATCTGAATCCCGCCACAGGCAAAGAGAAGTTTGAAAACACTGTCGCGCACGAACTTCATCACATCGGCTACGGCAGCAGTTGTCCGTCCAAACAAGTATCTGACGAGATCGCAAAACTTCCTCCTGAGGCTCAGACAGTTTTGAATTGGATCGGCGCATTCGGCGAAGGCTTCGCGATGTTGGCAGCCGCTGGCGGTCCGGACGTTCATCCGCACGCCGTTAGTGATGCCGACGAACGCGCGCGTTGGGACAAAGACATGGCGAATTTCAATCAGGACCTGAAAAAGGTGGAGAAGTTTTTTCTCGATATATTGGCGAAGCGACTAACCGAGTCCGAGATTCGAGACACCGCGTTCTCCTTCTTTGGTGTTCAAGGACCGTGGTACACCGTTGGTTACAGGATGGCGGTTCTGATCGAAACAACGTACGGTCGGGACCAGTTGATCAAGTGCATGTGTGATCAGCGGCTATTGCTTGCGAAGTACAATGAAGCCGCCGAACTGCACAATCGTCGGTCATCCGATCAGTTGTCGATGTGGTCAACTTCACTGGTTGAGGCGGTCAAGCAAGCGCGCTGAATCCCATCGACCTAAGAACGAATCCACAGAATTGCGCGAGACTCCTCACCTCACATTTCAGACGGCTCTATTTACTAAGCCTTTCTAAGGGAATAGTCCTTGCACTTCCTCTGATTTCGACCAAACGCCCGATTGGTCTTACCTGAACAAAGGCTCGAAGACGATTGGTAACAAAGTGCCTTGACAGCCATTGCTCACTACGTCAGAATGGGCGCCTGCAATTGGTTTCCGGGAACGTCCTGTTTTTAGTAAGGAAATAACAATTTCGAGCAGTTCTAAAGACGATGCATCGCACCCTCAAAAGCCCGTCAATAAGTCAATCCCCGGCTGAGCTTTGTAAAGGTGCGAGCGGCCTGTGGTCATACCAAATGGCAAACTAGGCCAGAAACCTTCGGTTGCGTGGCGCGACATTCAAATTGGCGCCAAATTCATCTTCTAGAATTTGTCTGGTCCATCATCAGAGTCTCAAGCGCATAGGCCATCATTAATCAGGTGGCTTACGCCCGTCCTTTGTCTTCTGTTCTTTGAAGTTGTATGTGCGAGCAGCGCGTCAGCTCATCGAGTCCCAGCGGCGGACGTCTTAGTTGTAGCTGCCGACGGTTCCGGTGATTTCAAGACCGTGCAACAGGCGGTCGATCACGTTGCGGAGGACAACCGACTGCCCATCGTGATTCGCATAAAGCCGGGTAGATACGAAGAACAGATTCGGGTCAGCAATGGCAAACGCTTTTTGACTTTTCGTGGTGACGACCCCCAGACCACAGTCTTGACGTATCGGTTAAGTGCGCAACAAGCGGGCAACACGCGACTGGCGTTCAGCACGTTCATCAATGCGAACGATTTTCGCGCCGAGAACATAACGTTTGAGAATTCTTTCGGTACTGGGTCACAGGCAGTCGCGCTTCTGGCTGATGCTGATCGGGTGGTGTTTCAGAATTGCCGCTTTCTCGGGTGGCAGGACACGTTGTTCGTCAACGGTGGCCGGCAGTTTTTCAAAGACTGTTACATCGAGGGGCACGTCGACTTTATCTTCGGCAGCGGCAAGGTGTTTTTTGAACATTGTGAGATCCACAGCAAAGCTGCCGGGTATGTTACGGCGCACTTCCGGACAAGTGACGATCAAGACACTGGTTTAGTTTTCTATCGCTGTAAGTTGACAGGCAGTAATACCGGCGCCGGTGTTTATCTCGGAAGGCCGTGGCGTCCATACGCGCGCGTGGTGTTTATAGACAGTTGGCTTGGTGCGCACATCAAATCTGAGGGTTGGGACAACTGGCGAGACCCCGGACGAGAGAAGACAGCGTGGTTCGCTGAATTTAATTCGACGGGGCCGGGGGCGAATCCGCAGAAGCGGGTGAGTTGGTCCAGGCAGCTGAGCAAGGCTGAAGCGAAAAAGTTTAGTGCGTCGGCGTTTCTTGCCGGTTCTGATAACTGGAAGAACCGTTGAGTGCAAGAAGCTGGATAAGTGCAGTCGGGAAGGGGGCAAGCGGACGTCGTACTCAAGATCAGAAAGCGTCAACGAGCGCGCCCCCGCTAACACCTTCCGCAGTTTTTTCTGAGTAGGTAATGAAGGATCTTATTTACTTTCAACTGAGTTCTAATGTGACTTCAGCGGGGGCGCGCTCGTTGCCGCCGAAGTCAGTTGAACCTGACGACCGCTTGCCCCCTTCCCAACTGCAGCACCACACGTTGACGCCCCCTTCAATACTGCATTTTATGCAGAGATTGGTCTCTGTGTTCGCAATCACGTTAGCCCTGTGCCCGATCCATTCAACACGAGCTCAACAGTCATCTGTCCGATGGAATGCCATCCTCAAACAACCATCGACCTGGTACGCCACCAGTGAAGCACTGCGCGTCGCAGACAACGTTCTTCTTTATCAGCGAAACTCCGGTGGGTGGCCCAAGAACATCGACATGGCGACCGAGTTGAGTGATCGCGACCGCGCCGAACTCACTGCCAGGAAAACGGAAACAGATTCGACTATCGACAATGGTGCGACCTATACGCAGATGCAGTTCCTGGCGAAGGTCCACGAAGCGCAACCACAGTCTCGACATCGCGACGCGTTCATCAAAGGTTTCGACTACCTCTTGAAAGCTCAATACGACAACGGCGGCTGGCCACAATTTTATCCCGACTTGAATGGCTACTATAGTCACATCACCTTCAACGATGATGCGATGGTTGGTGTTATGAAGCTCCTGCGTGATGTCGCGAACAAGACACCGGTCTACTGGTTCGTAGATACAGAGCGCCGCGCCAAAGCAGAGCAAGCGGTTCAAAAAGGTCTCGACTGTATTCTCAAGACGCAGTTGATCATCGATGGACGACGAACGGTTTGGTGCGCGCAGTATGACGAAGTCACACTGAAGCCGGCTGCAGCGAGAAAGTACGAACTGGTGTCGTTAAGTGGGCTTGAGAGCGTCGACATCGTGCGCTTTCTGATGGCAATTCCAAAACCAAACGCGACTGTGACTGAGGCGATTGAAGGTGCTGTGGCCTGGTTTCAGAAGTCACAGCTGAATGGCATTCGCTGGGTTGAAAACAAAGATCCATCGCAGCCGAATGGGTTTGATCGAGTAGTCGTCAATGATCCGAATGCTCCTCCCTTGTGGGCGCGTTTCTACGAATTGAATACTAATCGACCGATGTTTGTCGGACGCGACAGCGTGGTCAAATATGAAGTAGCGGCAATCGAGCATGAGCGCAGAACTGGTTACGCATGGTACACGGAAAAACCAGCCCAGCTCCTGAGCAGAGACTATCCAGAATGGCGGAAGAAGAACGGCAGGTAGAATATTAACTATGTCATCGCGTCGTGAGTTCATCAAAAACCTTTTGCTGACGGGCGCGGCAGTGTCGGTCGCTCCAGCAATTCTCAGCGGAAGATCGCTATCGCTCGTCGAACGATTGCCATTGTCCTACGGCCAGGCTGACGGACCCTGGGAGATCTTGATGCCGACGATTCTCGATCGCATCAAGCGGCCATCTTTCCCAAACAAAGAATTCAATATCACGCGATTCGGCGCAAAATCCGGCGGCAGTACCGATTGCACTTCGGCGTTTCGTAGTGCGATCGCTGAATGCAGTCGTGTCGGCGGCGGACGCGTAGTTGTTCCCGCAGGCGTTTACTTGACTGGCGCAATCCACCTCATGAGCAATGTGAATCTTGAAGTCCGTGAAGGTGCAACTATCAAGTTCAGTCAGAATCCAAAAGACTATCTACCTGCTGTGTTTTCGCGTTGGGAAGGCGTAGAGCTTTATAACTACTCGCCGTTTATATACGCGCTAGACCAGCACAACATCGCGATTACCGGACGCGGAACTCTTGATGGTCAGAGCAACAATGAAGCCTGGTGGCCGTGGGTCGGTCGAGCTAATTATGGTTGGAAAGAGGGAACGCCCAATGCACGTGCTGATAGAAGCGCCCTATTCGCGATGGCGGAAAAAGGAGTGCCAGTTCGTGAACGCGTTTTCGGCGACGGCCATTATCTGAGGCCGCAGTTTATCCAACCTTATCGTTGCGAGAACGTTTTGATTGAAGGCGTCACGATTGTGAACTCGCCGATGTGGGAAATACACCCGGTGCTTTGTCGAAACGTCACGGTGGAAGGCGTTAAAATCAACAGTCATGGTCCAAACAACGATGGCTGCGATCCAGAGTCGTGCACAGACGTACTGATAAAGAATTGTCACTTCGACACGGGGGACGATTGCATTGCGATTAAGTCGGGACGTAACGCCGACGGGCGGCGCTTAAACGCTCCTTCACAGAACATCATTGTGCAAGGCTGCGAGATGAAAGATGGCCACGGTGGGGTGACTATCGGCAGCGAGATCTCGGGCGGCGTGCGCATGGTCTTTGCCGAGAGGTGCCAGATGGATAGTCCAAACTTGGACCATGCTATTCGCGTCAAGAACAACGCTATGCGGGGAGGTTTGCTCGAGCACTTACATTTCCGCGATATCCAGGTGGGGCAGGTCGCACACGCTGTGATTACGATCGATTTCAATTACGAAGAAGGAGCCAAGGGTTCCTTTACGCCTGTCGTTCGCGATTTCAATGTTGACATGGTTAAGAGCGGTAAGAGTAAACACGCGCTGGACGTGCAAGGTCTGCCCGGCGCACCGGTAATGGATCTACGACTCACAAACTGCACGTTCGATAACGTTGCTGAAGCGAGCATAGTCAAGAATGTGAAGAACGCGACCTTTGAAAACGTGAAGATAAATGGAAAAGTCGTCGACTCGTTCGCAGAAGCTCGACGACGACGGGCGAATTTCACTGAAGCGTTCGTAGCTCAAGCTTGAGACGTTGATAACAATGAAAAATATTCGAATGGTAAGCGTCATTGGCATCGTGTTGACGATAGCGACCGGTTGCTTCGGACAGTCGCAGCCGTGGTCGCAACGGGTTGCATCCACTGCGATGACCGTACTTTGGCACGATGCCGCGAAGAAAGAAGAAGGTTACCCATCCCGTTGGAATTACGATCAGGGTGTCGTGTTGAAGGGCATCGAGGGGGTGTGGCTCAGCACCGGTGACGGCGATTACTTCCGCTTCATTCAGCGAAGTATGGACCACTTCGTAAACGATGACGGAACGATTCGCAGTTACAATCTCGAAGACTACAACATCGACAATATCAACACGGGTAGAAATCTTCTGCTGCTTTACAAGGTCACCGGACAGGAGAAGTATCGAAAAGCTGCCGAACTTCTGCGCTCGCAGTTAAACACGCATCCGCGCACGTCTGACGGAGGCTTCTGGCATAAGAAAATCTATCCGACGCAAATGTGGCTCGATGGGCTTTACATGGGCGAGCCGTTTTATGCCGAGTATTCGGCGATGGTCCACGACGACAAGGCATTCGACGATATCGCGAGGCAATTCATCCTCATGGAGCAGCATTCGCGCGACGCGAAGACTGGTTTGCTCTATCACGGTTGGGACGAGTCGCGAAAGCAACGTTGGGCCGACCCAAAAACCGGTCGTTCACCGAACTTCTGGGGCAGAGCGATGGGTTGGTATGCGATGGCACTCGTCGACACGCTTGATTACTTTCCAAAAAATCATCCGCAGCGTGGTGAGTTGATCGCGATTCTCAATCGTCTGGCAAAAACCGTCGCAAATTATCAGGATGCCTCATCCGGTTTGTGGTACGACGTCGTCGATAAAGGAAACGCGAAGGGGAATTATTTCGAATCTTCGGCCGCGGCCATGTTTGTTTATGCACTCGCGAAAGGTGTTCGCAATGGATATCTGGCGAATAACTATTTGGCGGTTGCACAGAAAGCCTACCGCGGCCTTGTCGATCGTTTCATCAAGGCTGACGCTAGCGGACAGGTGAACTTTGAAGGAACAGTGAGTGTTTCAGGATTAGGTGGCAATCCGTATCGCGACGGAAGTTACGACTACTACCTCAGCGAAAAGGTGGTGACTAACGATCCCAAAGGTGTCGGTGCGTTTTTGATGGCCTCTAATGAAATGGAAATCGCGGCCAAGCAATCCGTCGGAAAAGGAAAGACAGTAATGCTCGATTCCTTTTTCAACAACGAAACCAAAAAGGATGCAGGCGCTAAGTTAATTTCGTGGCACTACAAGTGGAATGAGTTACCGAACAGTGGGTTCTCTATTTGGGGAAATGTATTCAGAACATACGGGGTCAAAACCGAAACCTTAACGACCGCGCCGACGCAAGCAAATCTTCGTGGGAGTGATATCTACATCATCGTCGATCCCGACACGAAACAGGAAAGTGAACAACCTAACTTCGTACAGCCTGAACACATCAAAGCAATTACTTCGTGGGTTCGATCCGGAGGCGTCCTGGTGTTGATGGCGAACGATGTCGGTAACGCCGAGCTCGATCATTTCAATGAACTGGCCAAAGAGTTTGGCATCCAGTTCAACAAGGACAGCCGCAATCGCGTGCAAGGAAATGAGTATGCGACTGGCCGGCTAACCGTCAAGCAGCCGAATGAGATCTTTCGTACGGCGCGCAATCTGTTTCTGAAAGAAGTGTCGACTTTAGATCTCAAGCCGCCTGCGCGTAGCGTTCTTGAGGACGGCGGCGATAAGATCATCGCCGTGGCGAAGGTTGGTAAAGGCACCGTGTTTGCAGTCGGAGACCCGTGGCTCTACAACGAGTACACCGATGGCCGCAGACTTCCTAAGGAGTACGACAACTACAAAGCGGCAGTAGATCTAACGCTGTGGCTGATTGGGCAGGCGAGATAATGCACTTGCCGATTGCAAATTGAGTACATCGGACGACAGTCTCATAATTGGCAATCGGCATCGGCAATCGGCAACGACATGAGCGAATCAAACTCAAATATATTCAAAACAATAGATGCGGAGCGTCGGGGAACGACGTTCCAGGAAGTTGTGTCGCAGCTTCGCGAGATGATTCATCGGGGTGAGTTGCGACCCGGCGATCGATTGCCTCCCGAAAGAGATCTCGCAAAGCTGTTGGGGGTTAGCCGACCGACGTTGCGTGCCGGTATCAGTTCACTGGCAGCAGTTGGGGTCTTACAACCACGACGTGGCGCGGGCACGTTTGTCGTTGAAGCCGAAGGTCCCCCGGCCTTAGACAGTAACGCGTTGCGCCTGATGGCTTCACTGCAGAGATTCACTCCGGCGGAAATGTTTGAGGCGCGGCGATCGCTCGAGATGGCGATCGCGGGCCTGGCAGCAGAACGCGCAACCGGCGAGCAGATGGCTGAGATGTCGGAAGAGATCACCGGTATGTTTGCGTCGCTCGACGAGCCTGAGCAATTCCTCGTTCACGACATGCGATTCCACCAAACCGTCGCCGCAGCTTCAGCAAACCGAATTTTGACAGCTCTAATGAACATGGTTGCGACGATTCTTTTCGAGGTCCGTAAGAAAACCGTGAACCGCGCAAGAGACTTGAAGGAATCCGCAGAGATGCATCGCGCGATCTATCGAGCCATTCGTGATCGCAATCCCGAAGCGGCGCGCGATGCGATGCGCGACCATCTGATGCTCGCGCAAAAAGCTCAGGAAGAAGAAGAGAAGTTCGAATAAGTCTACGTTGCGATTGACTGATTGATGTCACGGCTGAATCGTTCCCCGTTTGTTCTGAATAGGGGAAGAGAGGAAAAGGGAAAGAGGGGAAGAGGGAAAGCCTTTTCCCCCTTTTTCCCTTTTCCCTCTTCATCGCACCTCATCTCTACGCTGGGAACTGTGACGTTGTTACTTTCCCTGCTGGTAAACGCGGCCAGCTCATCCATCGGTCAAACTCGCAAGTCGGGTGTGTGGGTCGCGGATCAAGGCGACGGTACTTACAAGAACCCCATACTTTACGCCGACTATTCCGACCCGGACGTGATTCGGGTCGGCGACGATTTCTACCTGATTGCATCCAGCTTCAATTGCATTCCCGGTTTACCAATCCTGCATTCAAAGGACCTGGTTAACTGGACAATCATTGCGCACGCGCTGCAACGGCAGCCACCTGAGGATTTCTTCGCGCGTCCGCAACATGGCAACGGTGTTTGGGCCCCCTCAATTCGTTTTCATAACAACTTCTTTTACATCTATTACGGCGATCCAGACTTTGGGATCTACATGGTGAAGGCGAAGAATCCACGTGGCCCATGGTCCGCTCCATTGTTGGTGAAGGCGGCAAAAGGATGGATCGATACCTGCCCGTTCTGGGACGACGATGGCCAGGCGTACCTAGTTCATGCCTGGGCCAATAGTCGCTCGGGAATAAAAAGTATTCTCACGATCAATCGCCTGAGTGCCGATGGAACGCGATTGTTGGATGAGGGCAAGATGGTGTTCGACGGGCACACGCACCATCCGACCATCGAAGGTCCAAAGTTGTATAAGCGAAATGGGTACTACTACATTTTCGCGCCCGCCGGTGGTGTAACGACCGGGTGGCAAACGGTTTTGCGTTCACGGCACATCTTTGGTTCATACGAAGACAAGATCGTCATGGATCGCGGTACGACCGAGATCAATGGTCCACACCAGGGCGGCTGGGTTGAGTTGAAATCAGGCGAGTCGTGGTTCCTGCACTTCCAGGATCGGGGACCGGTCGGCCGCGTGGTGCACCTACAGCCAATGACCTGGAAAGACGACTGGCCGGTGATCGGGGTTGATGCGGATGGTGATGGCAAAGGCGAGCCGGTCTTGAGCTATCGCAAGCCAAATCTGGGAACCACTTATCCCGTGCTGGTGCCGCAAACAAGTGATGAGTTCAATAGGAAGATGCTTGGATTGCAGTGGCAATGGCATGCGAACCCGAAGGAAGATTGGACGTCTCTGGTTGTGCGTCCCAGCTATCTGCGAATGTTTGCAGTTCCTTTGCCTCGTTCTGAAATAAACCTGTGGCAGGTTCCTAATCTTCTTCTGCAGAAAGTGGCAGCACCTAACTTCACAGCGACGACGCGCGTAGAGGCGTCACAGTTGCGTGACGGGGAACGAGCCGGATTAGTGATGATGGGTCGTGATTATTCATATATCGCAGCGTTGAAGTCCGCTGATGGATTGCGAATAGTTCGGGCCACACTTCAAGATGCGGAGAACCAATCCGGTGAGAAAGAGGAAGTCGTGACGGGTCGCGCAATCACTTCAGTGTATCTGCGGTTAAAGGTAGAGAACGAGTCGATTACGCGGTTCAGCTACAGCACCGATGGAATCAAGTTTGAGGAGTTGGGTGGAGTGTTTACTGCGCGGCAGGGAATGTGGATCGGGGCAAAGTTTGGACTGTTTGCTGTTGCTCCTAATGGCTCAAGTTCCCGCGGTTATGTTGATTGGGATTGGGTGAGAGTTGAGTAGATGAATCCACCGACGGAAGTCGGTGGATTGTTCAAGTCCTTTCTACAGCATCGCGACACACTCGCATTGAATCCTACCGACGGCAGTCGGTGGGATTCATGAAAGTCAGATTGAGCTCGACCGTGGAAAGGATCTGAACGAACCACCGACTGCCGTCGGTAGGATCCTGCGAGTCCATGGGTGCGTTGGATCTTCGTCGAAAGAATTTGAACGCATCCGCCGACTGCAGTCGGTGGGATTTACGCAGACACGCGGGCTTCTTTCACGATCTGCAAAAACTGACGCGCACGTTCGGTGATGATCGCTTGTTGTCCTTCTCGGATCGCTTTCAAGTCGACGAGATCAGCGCCAACGCCCAACGCGCTCGCTCCGGCCTTGATGAAATCAGCGGCAGTTTTTAGTGACACGCCGCCAGTTGGAATGAGTTCAATCTGTGGCAGCGGCGCTTTGAGTGATTTAATGTAGCTGGCACCACCCACCGCGCCTGCTGGAAAAACCTTCACCAGGTCCGCTCCTGCTTTCCACGCTTGCACAACCTCTGTTGGTGTCAGCGCCCCCGGCATGACTGCGATGTCTAAACGCCGGCAGAGTGCGATGGTGTCGAAATCGAGTGATGGACTTACGACGAAACGAGCTCCCGCTGAAATGCAAGCCTGGGCGCTTTCGGCATCGAGCACCGTGCCTGCGCCGACAAGCGCTTCCGAACCATAACGCTTCGATACTTCTTCAATTACGGCGACAGCGCCCGGCACGGTCATAGTAATTTCCAGAACGGAAACGCCGCCTTCGCGAATGGCGTCAATCGCACGCATTGCTTCGTCGGCGGTTGTCGCACGCACGACCGGAATGATGCCTATGTCTTTGATTGTTTTAATTACCTGGGTCTTGTCCATAAGGCAAAGAACTTAGTCTTCGTACTTTGTGGCCTCGTAGTAGTCTGTAGACGAACAAACGCTTGTCGAATAAGAACGAAGTACAAAGCACCAAGCTCAAAGTTCCAGGTCGATAGATGCGACTTTATCGATCGACTCTCGCAGTCCCGCGTTTCATCACTCGTTCAATTTCAGCAAGGGTCGCCATCGTTGTATCGCCGGGCGTCGTCATCGCGAGTGCCCCGTGCGCCGCTCCGCATTCGACGGCCCATTGCGGACCTTGGCCAGTTAATAATCCATAGATCAATCCAGAAGCGAACGAGTCGCCGCCACCCACGCGATCGAATATCTCGAGGTTCTCGCGCACCGGTGCTTCATAAAACTCGCCGCCTGCATAACAGATCGCACCCCAATCATTGACGGTAGCTGTTTTGGCATTCCGCAAAGTGGTCGCGACAACCTTAAAGTTCGAAAACTCGCCGACTGCTTTCTTGATCATCTTACGGAAGTTACTGACGTCTAATTTGGAGTGTTGCTCGTCAACGCCTTCAACTTCGAATCCGAGCGCGGCAGTAAAATCTTCTTCATTGCCAATCATGACGTCGACGAGTGGCGCCAACTCCCGATTCACCGCGACGGCTCTTTCACGGCCACCGATCGATCGCCAAAGCGAGTCGCGATAATTCAAATCGTAAGAAACGATTGCGCCATATTTACGCGCCGCCTCCATCGCTTCGCGCGCAACGCCCGGCGTAGTTTCAGAAAGTGCACAGAAGATTCCTCCGGTATGAAACCATCGTGCACCTTCAGTCTTGAAGATCCGCTCCCAATCGATCTCACCGGTCGTCAACTGCGAAACTGCGGTGTGGCCTCGATCGGAACAGCCCGCGGCAGCGCGTACGCCAAACCCACGCTCGGTGAAGTTCAAACCATTTCGCACCGTGCGTCCGACGCCGTCGAACTTGACCCATTTGACGTGTGATTGATCTACGCCGCCCTGGTAGATCAAATCCTCTACGAGACGCCCGACAGCGTTGTCAGCGAACGCGGTAACAACGGTCGCTTCGAGTCCGAAGCACCGCTTGAGACCACGAGCGACGTTGTATTCGCCACCGCCTTCCCAGACTTGAAAGCTGCGCGTTGTGTGGACTCGTCCGTCACCGGGATCGAGCCTCAGCATCACTTCGCCCAGTGAGACGATGTCCCATCGACAATTGTCTTTTGATTTTGGACGTAAGGATTGCGTCATGATTGGCTACGCGACCGCGTCTTCCACCGGAGCCGGTTCGAGTTTTGGTACCAAGAGTTGGATTATCAACCAGGCAGCAAGGTAGGCAGAGCCAGCGATGATAAAGATAGGAACGTAACTACCGCTCCATTGCAGTATGTAACCCACGATCTTTGAAATCAACATACCGCCAATTGCACCCGCCATTCCGCCAATGCCGACCACCGAGCCTATAGCACGACGAGGAAACATATCCGATGTGGTTGTGAAGAGGTTCGCCGACCAACCTTGGTGAGCTGCCGCTGCCAGGCCCACCAACAGAACCGCTATCCAGACATTAGAAGCTTTTGCCGCAAAGACGACCGGAACGACCGCAACGGCACAAATTAACATCGCCGTTTTTCGAGCACGATTTACCGAAACACCTCGCTTAATCATTGACGATGAAAGCCAGCCTCCGGCCACGCTGCCAACGTCAGCGATTAAGTAGACCACGATTAGGGGTGGTCCTATGTTCTTCAAATCGATGTGGTAGTTCTTGTTCAGAAAATCCGGCAGCCAGAAAAGATAGATCCACCAGATGGGATCAGTCATAAACTTGCCGATCGCGAAGGCCCAGGTTTGTTTGTGTGGGAGCAGGCGCTTCCAGGGAATCGCCGTAGTCGGTTCTGAAGGGTCACTCTGAATGTATGCTAGTTCGGCTTTTGACAGGCGCGGATGTTCGTCAGGCTTCTTATACAGTGCCAGCCACAGCGCAAGCCACACGAACCCCACCAGTCCAGTGACGATGAAGGCCCAGCGCCATCCGAATCGCAAAGTGATAGGTGGAACAATCGCGGCAGCGAATAGTATTCCGACATTTGTTCCGGCATTAAAAATTCCGGTCGCCAGGGCTCGTTCCTTTCTCGGAAACCATTCTGCGACGGTTTTGATTGAAGCTGGGAAGTTACCGGCTTCCCCGAGGCCAAGCGCAAATCGAGCTCCAGCGAAACCTGCGACGGTGCTAACGAGGGCATGGGCCATCGCCGCCACACTCCAAAAGAGAACCGAAAGAGAAAAGCCCTTTCGAGTTCCTAGCCAATCCATAACACGACCGGCAGCAACTAATCCCACTGCATATGCGCCCTGGAATGCAAACACGACCCAGCTGTATCCGATTTCATCCCACACACCAGCTTTCTGCAGATCAGCTTTTAGCGTGGCGATAACTTGGCGGTCGAGATAATTGATTGTTGCGGCGAAGAAAAGTAGTCCACAGATAATCCAGCGAAAATTGCCAACACGCGTTCCAATTTCTTCGACAGCAGCGACCGTTGCTCCAATGGTACTAGTAGCCGCTGATTGTGGTGGCGCAACGTCTGACTGTGATTTGGGGAGAGATGTAGCCTGCAGAACGTCGCTGGCCTCTTTCATTGGTCTAGTCTCCTGTTGCTATTGATTTACCCCACTCGCCAGAAAACCACCGTCAACCGCTAAAACTTCTCCATTGACGAAACTGGCTGCGTCAGACGCCAGAAAAATTGCCGCACCCGCGAGTTCGTCGACGTTGCCGAATCGCCGCATTGGCGTGCGCAAAAGGAATTCGCGACCGCGCTCAGTTTCGTCGAGCAGCTTTTGATTGAGAGCTGTTCGAAACACGCCGGGGGCAATTGCATTAACGCGCACTCCATGCGCCGCCCATTCAATCGCCAACGATTTCGTGAGGGAAGCTACCGCCGCTTTACTTGCTGAATACGCTGCCACTTCAAACAGTGCGACAAACGTCGATAGCGAAGCGATGTTGATGATGCTGCCCGATTCTCTTTCGAGCATGTGCTTGCCAAAAATCTGGCAAGTTCGCAGCGTGCCAGTCAGGTTCGTGTCGAAGATACTGTTCCAGTCGTCCTCGGAGAAATCAACCGTTGGCGCGCGCTTGGTACGACCTGCGGAATTTACCAAGACATCTACTTTGCCAAAAGCATTTACGACTTCATTCAGCAACTTCTGGATCGACTCGCGGTCAGCCACGTCCGACGCGACGCGCAGCGTCCGCCGCCCTCGTTCTTCAATTTCACGGGCAGCGACATCGACCTGTTCGGTTCGTCTCGACGTTGGTATTACATCGGCACCCGCCTCGGCGAGTCCATGAGCGATTGCACGGCCGATGCCGGAAGTGCCACCGATAACGACTGCAACTTTGCCATTCAATTCCAAGCGGGAATAAGTCATGAAAGAAGACCTTCAGTATTTAAGTTTGGTGAACGGAGCCCACTAATCCGAGCTTGGGCAAGGAGGTGGTTTAGACCCCGAAGCCGCTACGGTGGTTAGGGGAAATAGTTGGCTAAAGGTTAGACCACTTTCTAGAAAATTCGGTTACTGTGTAGCACCTTAAGTTAGTCACCGTCAAGCCGAAAAAGCCGTTACTTGCTGGGATTTATACAGCCATTTCGTTAAGGAAATTGTAGCTTGTCTACTTTTCCAACGCATGTTAAAGTCATGCTTTCCTTTTCGGATTGGTAAAACCAGTCCGCGGCTCCCAAGCGAGTTTCCCGGTAGGGTTTTTTACAACATTTCGAACGCTAACGACTCCACGCTTAATGTCAGCTACTAGCACTAAAAATATCCGACGGCGAATCGCTGGTGAAAATGTCTGGTTATCGAGAGGACCTGCCGATCCTGCCTATCTTGCCGGCCTGCCAGCGCACGAGTTGCAGTATGAAGTTCTGCCGACTGAAGACGCTGTGGGACGGGCGATGCTCGATGAAATTCAAGCTGCCGCCGACGCTAAGGACGGCTCGCTTGTAATGATTCTCCTGGGCGGTCGCGGAGCACAAGCGCTCCATCGACAGCTCGGACAAATCGCTAAGAACAGCGAGCACGATGCATTGCTCAGACGTCTGCACATCTTCACGCAAGATGCGCTCGCACCCCTCCGAATGGACAACGGGTTGAGCTTCGTTCGCGACTTTGAACGTCTTTTGGGCGAAGAGTTCTTTCGCAAGGTCAAGAGTTTCACCTGTATCAAGACAGATGCTGGAGATCTGGAAGCGGAATTAGCTGCGTACATTCAGAAACTCGAAGCACTCGGCGGCATTGATATCTTCTTTCTCGGGCTTGGGCCAGAAGCGGGCGGCGCATCCCACCTCGCTTACATCAAACCAGGGTCGGGAGCGACCTATAACGATGTGGCAGGAATGATTCCGATCTCGGAAAGTATTCGCGAGCATCACATCAAGAAGTTCAAAGCCGGTGGCACCCAGGTGACGGAATCCGACGAAGCAGAATGTCGCGCGGCCACAAGCATACTTACTCTTGGGCCCGCCGCTATTCTCGGAGCTCGTCGAATTATCCAGTCGATCGTTGATGCGAGCACGGCTCCAGGGAAGCGTGAGAGTTATCGCAAACTTTTAGACACGAGTCTTTCCGATGATGGTGCGACGCGCCAAGCACAGTTGGATCAGAATCCCGGGTTATGGCTGCGGCTTCACCCAAATGTTAGATCACTGATATTGGCAGATGTTCTTGCCAGTTGATCGGAATTAGATGTTTAAGCTTCAAACTCCACAAGCGGCCCTTGTCAGCGATTACGCGATCATTGTCGATCCGAAAGACAACGTCGCGGTCGTCAAGAAGCCAGTGACGGCTGGACTCGAAATCGTTTTACCTGACGATTCAGTACTTCAAGTTCGTAACGAGGTGCCGCCGGGTCATCGGTTTGCTATTCGTGATATTCCCACCGGTCAGTTTGTGTTGCAGTTTGGTCAGCCAATCGGAACTTCGCTCGGCATCCTGCAGGGCGAACAGATTAGCCACGACAACATGAGTGACGATGTGCCAATCATTCGTGACTTGCCGGAGCATTTGCACACGCCCCCACCTGCATACATTCCGGAAAACGAGCGCGCGACGTTCATGGGTTTTCGTCGACCTGATGGACGTGTTGGTACGCGCAACTATGTCCTGATTGTTCCGACGAGCATGTGCGCGAGTCATGAAGCGCTCCAGATTTCCACCATCGCTGAATTCACGTTTTTCGATAGACAGAAGTATCCGAACGTGGATGGAGTCGTCGCGATTCCCCATAACAAAGGTTGCGGCTGCCAGGATGGTTCGACAATCGACGTGATGTTGCGGACTCTGTCGAACTACGCAGATCACCCGAACGTTGGCGGAGTGATCTTGATCGATCTGGGTTGTGAAAAGACGAACCTCTCGCAGGTGGAGAAGTATCTGCTCAAACGCGAGAAGTCGTTCGACAAACCTGTTGCGAAGATCGGAATACAAGAAGTCGGCGGCACACAGGCAGCGATTCAGCGCGGTCTTGACGAAGTTCAAAAGATGCTGACGCAAGTTAATCAAACAGCGCGTGAACGATGTTCGGCAAGCGAGTTGGTGCTCGGTGTTAAGTGTGGTGGTTCTGATGGCTTCTCAGGAATCTCGGCGAATCCATCACTGGGTCGCGCTGCTGATCTGTTAGTGAGATCCGGCGGCACTGTGTTGATAACAGAAGTGCCTGAGTTTTGTGGCGCGGAGCACTTGCTGGCGTGTCGTGCAAAAGATGTCGAGACCGGGCGCGCGGTTTATCGGATGGTCGATTGGTACAAAGACTATGCGTCGAAATTTGGCGCAGTGCTCAACAATAACCCAAGTCCTGGAAACGTAATGGGTGGACTCCTGAACATCACGATCAAATCGCTCGGCGCAATTGCTAAGGCAGGTTCCACGCGTGTTGAAGGCGTAGTCGAATATGCCGAAACACCGCGGAATCGCGGACTCAATTTGATGCAAGGCCCAGGCTACGATCAGGAATCAACGCCTGGTCTCGTTGCCGCTGGAGCCACCGTCATCGTATTCACAACCGGCCGGGGCACGACGATCGGCAATGCGATTAGTCCAGTCATCAAGCTAGCTTCAAATACGCCCGTGTTTGAGCGAATGTCGAATGACCTCGACTTGTCAGCAGGTGGTGTGATCGACGGTACTGAAACGATCGACGAAGTTGGCCAACGCGTATTCGATCATATCGTAGCAGTTGCCGACGGTATCCAGGCGAAGGCCGAGGAACACAAGCACCGGGAATTCCAGTTCTGGGCTGAGCAAACAGTTTCTCTCTAACTAACAAATCAGAACAGGAGGAAGCGACTGTCTCGTGCTGTCAATCACGTCACTTGAAAACAGTCGCTTCGCTCCTGTTCTGATTTTGTAAAGACCCTAATCTCAGTGTCCACCGAAGTTCTGCCATCCCAACTCGTCGGTGAAGGCTCGGCCGAATCCGACTTAACCGAACAAGATCTCCAGACAATCGTCGAGCAAGCACTCCAGCAAATCCTCGCGGATGAGCGTGTGCTCGCCATCGTTCCTGATAAAACACGCGACGACAACACAGACGTGCTGTTTCCTTTTACGGCTGATGTTCTAAGGGCACGGGACGTCTCGCAGTTTGATGTGCTCGTCGCGCAGGGAACGCATCCGGCGATGTCTGAGTCACAGAAAATTGCCAAGCTCGGCTTAGACAACAAACCGTTTTCAGGACATCTCTATGATCACCGTTGGGATCTTCCGGATGAGTTAGTGAAGATTGGCATGCTCGGTGAGAACACAGTTCGCCGGCTGACAAAAGAGCTGATTACACACGCAGTCCCCGTCACTATCAACAAACTCCTTGCGCCCGGCGTTTACGACACTGTGCTCATTTTTGGTGCGACTGTGCCGCATGAAGTCGCTGGGTTTGCGGGCGGCGCCAAGTACTTCTTTCCCGGAGTGGCGGGACCAGAACTCACGCACACGACCCATTGGCTTGGAGCGCTTGCAGGGATAGAGAACATCATTGGCGAAACCGAAACTCCGACTCGTCATTTGATCGAAGCGGCCGCTGACCTTATCGGAGCACGCATCATCTCTTTGAATAGCGTAGTCTCGCGAGCAGATGACGGCCGGTTGATTACCCATGCCCTATTTGCCGGTGATGTTCGTGAAGCGTTTCGTCAGGCAGTAGAAGTTAGCCGGCGGGTGCACATTCGTTACACAGGTCGAAAGTATAAGCGCGTAGTTGCGCTTCTTGATCCTCATTACGATGAGTTGTGGGTCGGTGGCAAAGCGAGCTACAAACTCGGCGCAATAATCGAAGATGGTGGTGAGTTGATCATCTATGCGCCCCATCTCACGAAAATATCAGAGACACATGGCGAGCTGATTGAAAAATATGGTTACGCACCACTCGAAAGCGTCCGCGATATGTTGGGAGTCTCCGAAGAGCTTCGTGAGAATCTTTGCATCGCTGCTCACCTTGCGCATGTCACCTATGCAGGTCGTCTCGACGAGCATGGACATGTCGTCCCGCGCTATCGAATCACAATGGCGAGTGGTTTAGACGAACGAACGTGCACACAAGTGAATCTCGGGTACGTCGATTATCGAGGCTTTGATTACGAGAGCTTACGCGACGATCCCGATACGTTGATAGTCAAAGACGCAGGCAGGGATTTATACAAAGTTGCGTGATTAGCTCCGGCCGCGCCGGCTTTAAAACCGGTCTGTGTAACCCGCCATCAACATCACTGAATTGCGGCAAATCTGAGGGCCCAAAATCATTGACTTATACCTGTACTTGGTTTAGAAAAGTTGTCATTCACACTTCTGAAGCCCCGCACCTCCAATGACGACCGCGTCGCGTGACGCAGAGGACATTGACAATGAGATCGTCCCGATTCTTACCGCTGGCTGTTTTTGTTTTGACAGCCATGTTGCTGATGCCGTTTACCGCTGGCCATACCTCCAGCCAGCCAAACGCCAATGCAGTAACTGAACAAGATTTAATCGCCTCGTATCATGGAGGCGAGCCACTCGCCGTCAGTCGCCGTGATGACCAAACCGGTGGCATTCGAGAAGACATCCCAGAGAAGTATCGCTCACGATATGACCAGTGGAAGCAAGAGTTTCTGTCCACCGAAGCTGGACGAAACCAGTGGAGCTCATATCAAAACAATCCTAATTTCACCCTAATCATCACTGTTGCACGTGACAACGCAGAAGGGGCGACTACGGGAAGATACAAATGGAACGATGCCGGTCAACTGGTGTCAGCTACGATTGCGTTAGGTATCCGTATCGACGAAGGCTATCCCAATCCCATTTACTTCCCGGTTATGAATTCACTCCTTCCCGGAGGAGAATTGAGTCTACGGATTGGCGGCAGTACTTTAGCGGCCACGAAGATCGCTCATGAATTTGGTCATGTGAACAGAACAAAAAAAGCTGATGGCGCTGTCTATCAACTGCAAACCCAACTGATGCCACAGTACAACAAGATCTTCTTAACGAACGGTCGTAACGCCGAGGACCCCCGCCTCGTGGAATTGGCTCAAAAGATTGGCGGCACTCCGGTTCAGATCTGGGAAGATCGTGAATACTGGGGTGAAGCTAACGCGATGATGTTTCTGCGCGACAGGGTTACCGACGAAAGCATGCGCTGTTCACTCTTCACTAGGATCAGGCACAGCGTCGATCTGTACGCCAGGGACTATGAGCCGCGCTTCCTCGAGATCGTCCGCGCGAATCCGACTGGAAAAGTTTGCGGTTGGCAATAAAGC
>JBKPMX010000162.1:0-35103 GCA_046765655.1 Acidobacteriota bacterium | reverse complement strand
GGCGGATTCAAGTTTGAAGTGCAACTTTGAGATAGCGGAGAAAAGGCAAGCTGCTGTAGCGTTAGCGTGCTTTTCAACCGCCAAGTCAAAGAAGCACACCGATGAGCTATAGACAGCTTACCCGCGAACAAAGATACCAGATACAGATACTGATCAAAGAAGGATACAACCAAACGCAGATTGCACTGCTGCTGGGTTTTGACAAGAGCACGATCTCTCGTGAGCTGCGACGGAACCGTGGCGAACATGGCTACTTTCCTAATCAGGCGGACGGAATAGCGCGCCGTCGCCGGCGTCACAGTCATGGTCCTCGGATCCCGCGCAAGACCTGGCGACAGGTAGAACGTCTCTTACGTCAACAATGGAGCCCGGAACAGATCAGCGGGCGCTTGGCACTTGAACGACACCGGACTGTCAGCCACGAGCGGATTTATCTTCACATCTATGCCGACAAGCGTCGTGGTGGCTTACTGCACGTCCATCTGCGCAGTCAAAAGAAACAGCGCAAGCGCTATGGTGGCTATGTTCGTCGTGGCCAGATCCCTAATCGTATCGGCATCGAACAGCGGCCGGCGATTGTGGCCAGCAAACGACGATTCGGCGACTGGGAAGGCGATACGATCATTGGCGCAAGACATCAGGGCGCCATTCTTAGCCTCGTGGAACGTAAGTCGAAGCTGACGCGGCTGCACAAACTGCAAACCAAAAGCGCTAGCGAAGTAAAGAGCCGCACCATTGCGCTACTGACCCCGCTCGCTGATCGGGTACATACCATCACCGTCGATAATGGCAAAGAGTTCGTGCTGCACGAAGAGATTACCGCGGCGCTGCAGGCTCCGATTTATTTCAGCCGTCCGTACGCAGCCTGGGAACGCGGCTTGAACGAGAACACTAATGGACTGGTGCGCCAGTATTTCCCTAAGAAGCACGACTTCACGGCAATCACGAACCGTGATATCAAACGGGTGGAGCAACGGCTAAACAATCGGCCGCGCAAGACGCTTGGCTATCGCACTCCGAACGAAGTATGTTTCAAACAACGAATGTCCCTGTGCTGACTGCTCAAGGCCAAGATATGTTGGCTATGGAAACTGCCGCGCTATGGAAACAGTGGAAAAACCAACCACTGTTTTCCCACTGTTTCCACAGCCGCTTGGAAAACTCGACAAACGGCGTCGCGTTTCCCACACTTTCCACAGCCACTGCTGCTAGTTACCAAAGCTAAACCCAATGAAGATCAAACGACGACAATTCAAGCTTCATCAAGTTGGGAAAACTGTTGCACTTCCAAACTGAATTCCCGAATGATAATTGACGAATGATTGCTTTACAGGCAAAAGCCTCGGCCGGTGTGACCGAGGCTTTCGAAGATAGGTCCAACGAAGCAGATAAGGGATGGTAGGGTTAATACGGAAGTGGGAACGGAAGTCGACGTAGCCAATCGTTGTTGCTTCGATTCCGATCACGATAGATGTCGTCGTTGCGACGGTCGCGATAGATGTCGTCTACCCGACCACGCCCGCCACGGATACCATAGATGTTCTCGATGGTCTGTAACTCTCGACGAATCTGTGACCAATCCGAAGCCAACCGCGAATCGAACCAGCGCGAACGCGTCTGACGTTCGACCGCATCACCAAGCTGAACAAGTCGTTGCGCTTCACCATAGCTGCGATTTAAATCTCGTCCGTTGCCAACGCGAGATTTGAAGTCGCCGGCGGCACGACGAAAGTCATGAACCAACTCGTTGATCTGATCTTCACGACGTGTACCGTTCGCACGGCTGTGATCAAGTGAGCGATCCATGTCGCGCTCGAAATCTTTTGCTAACCGATCAAGTCGTTGAGCTGAATCGCGCACATAGCGATCATCGTAGCGGCCATTATCAGGATAGCGGTTGTCTGGATAACGATTATCCGGATAGCGTCCCCATTGAGCGGCCGCGATTGCCGGCAAGCACAGTGCTAAGAATGCTGCGCTCAAAATCGAAAACTTCATTGTGGTGCGTTTGAACATTTAATTGTCTCCTCAATTCGCCTACCGGTTAGTGGTGCCGGTAACGCGGTACTCATGAACGCTTGCTCCGGGGATTCGTCCTGGCAGCGTCTTCGCCGACGATCTTTTGGCAACCCCCGTGCCTGATTTTGCGAGCTTGTGATTTGCTTAAGAAAAACTGATGAAGAGCAAAAACTGAGGCCTATTAGACGAGCTTTTCCGCGCGAAAAGGTGCAGCTACTAACGGAAATCGTTGTGGCTGAAGGGGGACATGAGTCAGGAGCCTGCACAGGAAACAGGAGCAGCCGCAGCGAGCAGGAGCAGGTGCAGAAATCATTTGAGAATTATTATCTGATATTTAAGATTTGAGATTGGAACGAACAGCGTGAGCAAAAGCGTCACTGGAGGAAACGTCAACCAAATCTCACATCGAAAATATCAAATAATAATTCTCAAATGATTCCTGATTCCTGGTCCTGATTCCTGGTCCTGCTTCCTGCTCCTGCTTCGTGCTCCTGACGTTACTTCCTATCGATCAGGATCCGGATGTGTTCACGCACATCAGCTTCGAGCAGCGAATGCTTGTGTCGAGCGGAAATTACTGACCACGTCGGGTTGCCCTTGTTCGACTTGAGCAGCCGCAGCTCGTCACTCGCTGCTTTGATTCCGAGGTGACGAATGTTCGCGCATGCCAACCCACCGCCCCGGACAATTCCATCGCGCGGAACACGCGGCCATCCTGCTTCGACGTACAGGGTTCTAACGCCGCTGGTGAGCGTGAGGAGTTTGCCGACCATCGTAGAGTTGGCGACTTTGAAACGATGGCCCGGGAGAGTGGCGATCTGAAGACTTGCACCTTTGCGATTCGCTTCGCCAGCGAGGATCGTAAAACTGTTGAGGAGCCAGTCAATGCCGGCCTGCCGCAAGAGATCGTTTGAGTTCTTCAGCGACAAGTATTCGGCAACATCCCGGCGTCCAGTCAGACGCGCTTTTTGTTCGGCTTCGCGAAGGGCCACTGCCCATGCTTCGTCCAGTTCGCTCATATAGACGGATCCGTCTCAATCTGATGAGGCATCGCTACTAATGTGGCAGGTCAGCACCACCTCGAGGTAGACAATCGGCTATGGCTGCTCTCTCGCTACCTGCGGGGGGCGATGGTATCATGGCCGCGTCCCCCACCAAGCTTCAGAAGTCTGGCTCTATTAGTGCAATTCCAGATCAGTTGTAGAACTATTCGGAAATCATGACAGGATCTCAATCGTCTCTGAGGTATAGCCTGGTAGCCATTTTCGTCGGATTGTCTTTTTGCCTCACGAGTGTAAACCAGCAAGCGCAAACACAGTCGAAGTACCCTTCGCCTACCGTTCATATCAGCGATTTTGCCAGTGTGCTCGATGAGAACACCCGCACCAGGCTTGAGACGCTTCTGCAGAACTTTAAAGCGAAGAGCAAGATCGATTTTTACGTCGCGACCGTTCAAAGTACCGGCGACGCTGACATATTTGATTTCTCTCGCCAATTAGCCACTCAGTGGAACATCGGCGCACGCACCACCGGCAGTAAAAGTTTGCTGTTGGTAATTGATGTCGCTTCGCGAAGTTCTTTTACTCAGTTCAGCCGGCTGGTCCAGCCGGAACTGCCAGACGGCGTTCTCGGAGAAATGGCCCAGCGAATGAAAACTCCGATCGGTACTGGTGAGTTCAATGAAGCTCTAAGTGTTGGCATCGATCTCTTCGTCAATGTCCTGGGCCAGAAGCTTGGATTCAATGCCGGAGATCTTGATCGAACGTCGGTAGTTGCGACCAATCCTGAATCGCAGACAACACAGTCAGTCACTGACACGCCGGTGGCGGCAAATGAAGTGGCGAAAACCCGCCCGCGATTGGTTACCGAACCCTCCCCTCAACCGATCGAGGTCATAAAGACGAGTGAGTCCGCTCCTCCTCCAACGGCTGAAGCCTCCAATCCCGCACTGGCGCCGAAGCCAAAGCCGAAGAATACGCGGACGAAACCGGCTTCAACAACAATTGCGAATGCGACAACGACCAGAGCCACTTCTTCTGGTCCAACAGCAAAAAAGAATACGGCTCCTCCTGTAGACGATGACGCAGAAGCAGAAGAGGTTGAGTTAACCCTGACGCTTCCGCTCGACAAGCGAGCTCTCAAACTTAAGGAATTCTTAGCCACCCATCCGAACTCCAAAGCACGGCCGCGCGCGACAGAGTTGCTGATTAGCACTCATGCGGGTCTCGGAGATCAGAAACTGAAGAACGGAGATCGAACTGGAGTCGACGACCTGCTGAACGCGATTGATGAGGCTGATCCGACAATTTCCGACCAGTTGTTCAACGGAGTAGTTTCTCAGATCCCGAGTAACTTGTACTTGCGAAATGAGCAGGCAGCAGCATTCAAAGCCGCGCAGGCAATCGAGACAAAGTTCGGAAGTGACCCGAGGCGACTTCTGGCAATGGCGTCGTTCTACGTGGCCGTTGAGCGCGGCGATGAGGCAGCGCGGGTCGCGGAGCAGGTAGTAAAGATTGCGCCCGATTTACCCGAAGCTCATCGGGTATACGCGCTCGGTTTGCACTTGAGCCTGCGGCTGGATGAAGCAGTGGCAGCCTACAAAAAGCTTCTTGAGATCGAGCCAAACTCAACCGCAGCACGCAACAGTTTGGCTGACCTGGATCGTGGGATTGGTAAACCGGATGAGGCGCTCGCACTGTACACTGAACAGCTGAAAGCTGATTCAAAAGACAAGACCGCCGCCAACGGCGCTATTCTTTCACTGCTGGATCTTGGCCGCAGCGACGAAGCCAACACTAAGCTCGACGCCGCCCTCGCGGAAGAGCCCCGGAACCTCGCGCTACTAACTGGCGCTGCCTACTGGTTTGCTGCACACGAAAAATACGAGCGGGCGTTCGAGCTTGCGCGCAAGGCCGTCGAGATCGAGCCGCGTTACACGTGGGCTCATGTTGCTCTTGCTCGTTCATTGAGAGGTTTGAAACGACCTCTCGATGCCGAGAGGTCTTTACGATACGCGCGGCAGTATGGAAAGTTTCCGACGCTCAATTATGAACTCGGGAGCTTGCTCGGCTCGATGGGTCTTTACGACGAGGCGCTTGAGGTGCTGCGTGAATCGTTTGTTGTTAGTGAGGGTCAAATACAAACGCGTCTTGCAGCACGGTTCCCAGCTACCAACGGAAACTTTATTGACCTGTTGGCGCCAGAACGTCGCGGAAGCATCTATCAAAACACGGCAGCCGATTCTCCGCTCGATGCAAAGGTTTTGAAAGACTTAATCGTTTTCTCAAACGCAACCACGTCCGCTTCGGATTCGCAAAAGATAGATGAAGCAGCCGCGGTTGCAGCTGCGCGAGAGTTCGCATCGGGAACCGACAACATGCGCGCGTTCCGTCAACTGTATGCTGCGAGTCGTTTGCTCAGAAACAGCGTTGGATATGAGAGTGCTTTCGAATTAGCGGAGGAGGCCAAGAAGTCTGGAGAAGATGCACTCGACATTCCCTTGCTGACGCTCGCGGTTCAGGCAGACGAATTTCGCGAACTGCGAGCCACTGCTATCGCTTCAGGAAACGTTCCGGGTGTCGCGGATGCTCCGCGCAATGTGCTGAGTAGTATTCTTCGCGGACGCAGTGACGATCTGATGGGCTGGTCGCTCTTCAATCAAGCGAAGTATGAACCGGCGCTCACTCATTTGAAAACGGCCGTGTCTGTATTGCCGAATGGTACACCGGCATGGCGCACGGCTACCTGGCACTTAGGTGCGGCGCTCGAGCAATCGGGTAACGATGCGGCGGCACTGGAGAATTACATTCTCAGTTATAAAGCTGGTGACCCCGATAACATCCGCCGTGTAACGATCGAACAGGTTTACCGGCGCGTCAACGGCTCGCTGCAGGGTCTCGATGAAAAGCTGAGCCGGGCCGACACGACAGCCGCCTCAAACCAGCCATCGTCAGGAGCTGCGCGTGAACCCAATGCTGTCACTCCATACTCAACTCAAACGGCGGAAAAAGCATCAGCCTCATCTTCTTCTGAAACGAATCGCGTTGATAGCAAACCGAGTGACCCAAACGTAACTCCCGTGACTCCTAACAGCGCGCCTTCAACTCCCCCAGACGCAGCGCCCGCAGGACCAACTGAACCTCCACGCAGTAATCCAGCAACTTCGTCTCCTGAAACGTCAACTTCGGGATCTACCGAAGATTCGGCGCGAGCAGCCGCATCACGCCTGCGTTCGATTATCAAGATCTCTGGTCGTGTTGTTGACGTAAACAGGTCGGGTATTGCAAACGTAGTAGTCGTGTTGATCAGTCCATCTGGCAGCGTCATCGCTGCAACTACAGATACGAACGGCAACTATTCATTCACAGTCGCCGCCTCTCAGAAATCTTTCCGGCTGATTCCGTCCAAAGACGGCTTCATCTTTACTCCCGTCGATCGCACGTTTGCAGGCCTGTTCGATGATCAGAAAGATATCGAATTCGTGGGCAGCGCTGGTCGTCAGTAGGACTTATCTAACTTCATCAAGCCGCATCTTTGCCTCAGCAATCATCGCGCGGAATTTTGCCAACTCATCGAGTGTTAGCGATTCCGTAATCTTGTCGCATATGCCTGCAGTTAACGTGACCGCGATCCCTGATCGCGTTTGCCGGAACACTACGAGCTCCAAGTCACCGAGTGTTTTGTAACGGGCTTCAAAGCCAACAAACCGGGTGTCCGCTTCGCCTACCTTCGATGCCGCATCGATTGCTCTGAGAAATGGATCTATCTCCTCATAGTCGATGAGAGCACGGGCATCCCGCGGCCGTTCCCCACCTTCCCTTATGGAGATCACGATGCCCATCGCTCTCGCTGACGTTCGCATGTCACGAACGTCGACGGCGTCGATTCTGATACCGTTAATTTCAACGGTTGTAATGCGGGTGAACCCTTTGACCAGGAGTGTTTCGTACTTAAGGTCGAGCGCTTCAAGCTTATTGCGTCCCTCATATGGTTCACAACTGAGACGTCGCCAAAACTGTGGACCGGGTTGCTGGGCGTACGCAGATCCACAAACCAACAGAAAAAGGGCCGAGAGGATAAACAATCGCCTGAAGCGCATGTGATTAGGTCTCCTTGCGTTAGGGTTTGAGCGTATTGCAAAAGGGAGAGGGAAATGCATTGTGTTCACACCTGAGCCGCGCCCGAGTTCCCGAAAGGTACGGTACGATTCTCGAAATTCGTGCTTTGAACCAATGCTCGTTTATGACAACGTATCACCGACCGTGAGCACGTCAACTGAAATGTGCAACTGTATAAGGTTGAAATCCGACTTCCGAAATCCCAAATCCGAAATCGTCTCAGTATTGGTATTCTAGTCTCATGTTCAATCGCGTCTTGATTCTTTCTGCCTCCGCCGGTGCTGGGCACGTTCGCGCAGCAGAAGCACTGAGAGCGGCCTTTATGAAGCTGAATGCCGCCCGCGAGATCCGCCACGTCGATACTCTTGATTACACCAACAAAATCTTTCGTCACCTCTATTCACAAACGTACCTCGAGATGGTTAACAGATCTCCCGAAATGCTCGGGTGGTTATACGACTATCTCGATCAGCCCTGGAAAAAAGAACGACGGCGGCTTGCGCTTGATCGCTTGAATACACGCCCGTTCGTGAAGCTGTTGAAAGAATACAAGCCTGACCTCACAGTCTGCACGCATTTTCTGCCTGCCGAGATCATCTCTTGGTTGAAAGCAAAGGAACGAATAGATAAGCCGCCCGCCATCGTCGTGACCGACCTCGATATTCACGCCATGTGGCTTTGTCATAACTACACTCGTTACTTCGTGCCAATCGAAGAGACGCGAGTGCACCTGGAGCGTCTTGGTATTCCACAGTCGAAGATCTTTGTGTCAGGCATTCCGATCGATCCTGTCTTTGCCGAGCGCAAAGACAAATCTGAGATGCGACGTAAGCATGGCTTAAGAGCGGATCGAACGACGATACTAGTCTCTGCGGGTGGTTTCGGCGCTGACTCAATCGAGCATGTACTCACCTCGCTGATGGAGCTTCAACACGAAGCGCAAGTGGTCGCGATCGCCGGGCGCAACGAAGAGCTTCGGACCCGCTTAGACTCTCTAGTCCACAAAAACAGAGGCAGATCGAAGGTGTTTATAAAGATCGTCGGCTACACGACTGAGATGGATGAATTCATGTCTGCCGCTGATCTAGTTCTGGGCAAGCCCGGAGGTCTCACGACGTCCGAAGCATTAGCGAAGGGCTTGATAATGGTGATCGTCAATCCCATTCCCGGACAGGAGGAACGAAATTCAGATCACTTGCTTGAGGAGGGAGTCGCGATCAGATGCAATAACCTGCCGGCGCTTGCGTTCAAAATTGACGCCCTGCTTGATGATCCGAAGCGGTTGGACCAGATGCGACGGAACGTGAAGCGAGTGGCAAAGCCGAATGCGGCGAGCGATATCGTCCGCGAGTTAATGGTTCACTAGTTCAAGGGCAATCGAATTCCGTTGAGTCTTTCCTATCGAGAGCTATTCAGTACCATTCGCGGTAGCGCATGGCCAGGACTCAACGCGCTAATGGAACTTGAGCGCTGGCCATCCGCTACCGCGAATGGTACTGAATAGCACCCCTGTATAACCTTTCCGACAAACTGAAGTATATCGAACACAAAAAGAGGCGCCGACGAATCGGCGCCCCGCAATTCTTCAGCTTGAAGCAAACTTACTTGTTCTCAGTGCCTCCGATCAGTTTACCGTCCGCGTCATAAACCTGAACGATTCCATACTTCGCCAGAACGTCGCGAGCTTTCGACGCGTCACCAACTGCAACCACTTGCAGGTGTTCTTTGTCGAGATATTGTTGAGCTACGCGCTGAACGTCGGCGGCAGTCACGGCCGCAACTTTCTGAGGGTATGTATCCCAATAATCGGCCGGCAAGTTGTAAAGCTTCTGCGTGACGATGTTCCCCAATAGTGATGTCGGTGATTCCAACGACAGCGCGAAACTGCCAACAATTGCACGCTTCGCATTTTCCAGCTCTTCAGCTGTCACTGGCTCAGTGCGAAGTCGATCAAGTTCATACATAAACTCCTTCATTGCGCCTTCGGTTACGTCAGTGCGCACTTCGGAGCTCGCAGTCCAAGTACCCCTATACTTGCTGCCTCCAAAACTGCTGTAAGCTCCGTAGGTGTACCCCTTGTCTTCGCGCAGATTTAAGAAGAGTCGGCCCGTTGGTCCACCGCCTAACACTCGATTGGCGAGCAAGACGGCAAAATAGTCGGGACTGGTCCGTTCGATTCCTAACGTGCCCAACTGAATAACCGTCTGCACAGAACCCGGCCGATCGATCAAAAAGATCCTGGCGGCCGACTGCACCGGCGCCGCAGGTATCGTGGTCGCGGGCACGTCCGCCTTCTGCCAATCGCCAAACGCCTTTTCGATCACCGGCAAAATGCTCTTCATCGTTACATCGCCAACAACAGTCAACATCGCGTTGTTCGGCCGATAGTAAGTAGAGTGGAATGCCGCCAGGTCTTTGGTGCTCAGCTTCTTGATCGATTCAGCAGGCGGGGAAGCTAAAGCCGCTGGATGATCTCCGTAGATTGCTTTGCTGAACTGCTCATCCGCGAGAAATTGCGGGCTCGATCTTTGAATCATCAAATTAGCGAGCGTCCGCTTCTTGTACTTTTCAATCTCATCCTGTGGAAAGGAGGGGTTGCGAACGACATCAGCGAAGATGTCGACGATCTGATCGAGATTATCGGTGAGGCCGCTAACTGTCACAGTGCTTGTCATTGACGACAGACCCGAGCTGGAAAACAAAGAAGCGCCGATTGCCTCCGTCTGCTCGGCAATCTCTTTGCTCGAACGTTTGGTCGTGCCTTCGCGAAGCAACGCTGCGGTCGATGAAGCGAGACCATGGGAGTCTGCGGAATCGGATAGACCACCGCTGAGTACAACCATCTGCATGGCGAACGTCGGGATCTTATGACTCTCGAGCAGAACCACTCGGAGTCCATTTTTCAGTGTTGCTTCCTGAGCTTTCGGCAGTTGAACCTTAAGGATGTCCTTGCTTACTGGCGCCTTGCCTTTGATAACTGCGCCTTTCGTTGGGGTCGGCGCCTGCCCGGAAACCTGACCAAAGACGACTGACGACATCAGGCCTATTAAGGCTAATATCATCGCGACTCTTCTCTGATAGTTATTGATTCTCATTGCTTACTCCTTACTGCCCGGAGGCGCTGCTGGTGGACTTGGGTTTTGCCGGCATCGTGATGACAACCGTGCGGCTTGTGTCGACAAGATACTTGTTGGCCACGCGCTGCACGTCTTCCTTGGTCACAGCCTGAACTTTGTCGAGTCGCGTATTGATCAAATTTGGATCGCCGTAGTACGCGATTAATTGACCCATCTGAAGCGAGCGCTGAAGCGAACTCTGAAGACCTTCAATGAATCCTCGTCTGGTGTTGCTCTTCGCTTTTTGTAACTCCCAGTCGGCGATTGGCTCTTTCTTCAGCCGCTCTATCTCAGCGTAGATTGCACTCTCGACATCTTCTGTCTTGATGCCGGGCCGGAGCGTCGCCGATGTAATCAACGCGCCGACTCCTCGCCTCTCATCGATGCCGCCAAAAACGCCCGTTACCATCTCTTTTTCCTTGAGAACTTTTTGATATAGACGAGAACTTTGGCCGCCCTCCAACACTGTCGATAAAACTTGCAGAGCGTAGAAGTCAGCTGAATTACCCGGCACGGCCTTGTAGGCAATATCCACTCTCGCCGCGCGAGCAAGCACATCGTCGAGAGTCGCGCGACGTTCACTCTTCTGTTGCGGTTCGGTCAAATCAACTGCTGGCGGATCCGGTTGACGCGCAATGCCCTCGAAGCTTGTTCGAATCTTTGCTAGAGCTTCGGCTGTCTTAAAATCGCCTACCAGCACCAGCACCGCATTGTTAGGCGCGTAATACATCTTGAAGAACGAAGCGACGTCGTCAACGCTCGCTGCGTTGAGATCGTCCATCGAACCGATCGTGGAGTGTTTGTAAGCGAAGTTGTCGTAAAGCAGCTCGAGTCGCTTCTCGAATGTTCTGCCATATGGTTGATTATCAACTCCTAAACGTCGTTCTTCCTGAACAGCGTTTCGTTGGTTGTCGAGATTGTCCTTGGTGATCGCGAGGCTGCGCATCCGATCGGCCTCGAGGAAGAGTCCGAGATCCAGTTGGTTTGCCGGCAATGCTTCGTAGTAAACAGTGCGGTCCTGGTTCGTGGTGCCGTTCATATTCCCGCCGTTGTTGAAGACGAGCAGCAAGTGTTCGCCGGAGCCCACGTTCTCAGACCCCTTGAACATCATGTGTTCAAAAAGGTGTGCGAAACCGGTGCGTCCCTGGCGCTCATTCGCAGAACCGACTTTGTAAGTAATCGAGAGTGCGATTACCGGGGCTGAGTGATCCTCGACGGTAATAACGCGGAGGCCGTTCTTCAAAGTGGTGTCTTTGAAGTCGACGCGCGGGTTGCTCTGTGCCTGGCCGTTAAGAACAGCAAGAGCGCAGATTAAGAGCGGAAACAAAAGCTTTGAGACGCGTCTCATAAACAAACTCCTTCTTGTGTATTGGCGATTGTTGATTTTTGATTGCCGATTGGCGAGTCCTGATGCGCTGGTAACTGTTCCGAGGGTGCGAATCAATCGCCAATCAAAAATCAACTATCGGTAGCCGACACGTCGGCGCGCTCCGAGGGTATAGACGGTTCTCAGGCGCACACGGGTGGCTGCCGAATCAAAAGGAGGGAGACTACTTTAATCTTTGGAGTTCACCGGTGCGGCTCGCGGCTATCCGCGGAATCCAATCGACGCTCGCTGGCGTGCGAGCCGACTGTATGCCCTAGTCAAAGGAGTGTCAAGCAAGCGCTCCCTGGGTTCGGCATTGGTCTTGGGTCTTTGGCCTTTGATGTTCCAGTACGAAGGATCATGTGATTTCCGCAGCCTGAGTTTGCCAAGAGCCACGACGAAAGGCCGAAGGCCAAAGACCGACGGTCCGGTACAACCGGCTACGGCGAATCACCATCCAAAACAGTCGAAAGAGCACAGGAAAGCCCGCCCGTGAGTCCCATCGAGCGAGCCTTAAGAACCAATAAATTGCTCTCTCAGCAACGGGTAGAAACAGTACTCGCAGGGGTGACGCCTGCCAGTAGAACGGCTGTATAATCGTTCGCAGACACCACGAAACGCTATGTCAAGAATCAAGTCTATCGTCCCCGCTTTAGCAAGTTTGGCGCTCTTATTGACCGTTTCAGCGGGGATTCGTGCGCAGCAACCAGCCCCTCAACAGGCCGCCAGCCGCTTTGACGTAACCAACTATCGTATCGAGGCGCAGATCATTCCCGACCAGCACATGCTTCGGGCGGGCGCAGACATCACGTTCGTGCCTCTCGACGCCACTCGTTCAGTCGTGTTCGAGCTAAACGGATCATTAAAGGTCGAGAGCATTGAAATGAATGGAAAGGCCCTGACGGGGTTCGTTCAGGACAATGTTGGAGTGGGTTCCATCGGCCCGAATGTTCGTGTTGACCTCGGCCAGGTGATGCCTGCCAATCAACCGATAACTGTACGCGTTAGATGGAGCGGCGCGCTGGTTTCGCCCGAGGGCGGTCCGCTCGCGACACGCCGTTTGGCTTACGTCGGCACTGAAGGGTCTTACCTGATGTATGCCTCCCGCTGGTTTCCCTTTCATGATTACGCAGCTGATCGCGCAACGTCAGACATAACGTTCATCGTTCCCGCTGGACTTCAGGTCGCCGGCACAAGCGACGATCCGGTCGTCGCGCAGCCAGCACCAAAGGAAGGCGCGATTCGCTATAAGTTTGTGCATCGGCACCCGGTGCTCGTTGGGAATTTCGCCGCTGGTCAGTACATCAACAAATCCCTGACATATGGCAATTATCAATTGAATCTTTACGCGATGCCTGGCAGCGAGCGGCGTATCGAGACGTTCGCCGAACTGACTGGTCGTGTTCTTGAGTTCTACACGAAGAAATATGGTGATGCAGGATTTGGAAATCGGCTAGTCATCGTCCAGATCGATGATGAGAGCTTAGACACCTACTCGGGACCGGGAATGATCTTCCTCTCCACGAAGATGTTTGAATCCACGCGACCTGTACCGGAAGAGAAGCTGGAACGTGAAATCGCTTATCAATGGTGGGGTCAAAGCGTTGGGCTTAAGTCGTTCGACGATGCGTGGCTGTCTCAAGGCCTGGCGGAATGGAGTGCGTTCGCATTCCGAGAGTCGACGCTCACGGCCGGTGGTCTTGACGCGGCGCAACGGGAGCAACAGGAACGAGCACTAACATTCGAGCAAACGGCATCTATCGCACGTGCCCCAGGTGCGCTCGACGATCAATCAGCGGCCTATCAATCGATCGTTTTCTACAAGGGCTCGATGGTCTTCCGAATGCTCAGAGAGACCATGGGCAAGGACAAGTTTGATCAGTTGCTGCGAAATTACCTGGAGCAATTTCGCGGAAAGAATGCGTCAATTGATGACTTCGAAAAACTAGCTTCGAAGATTAACGAGGAGAGTCTTCGCTACTTCTTTGCGCAGTGGGTAGAAGGGACCGGCGTTCCTGAATTCACAGTCGACTATCAGATCATCCGAACGCGTGCCGGTAAGTTCCGCACCCGCGGTACTGCCAAACAGAACCTGGAAAACCTCAGAATGCCGGTCGAGCTGTTGTTACGGGCCGAGGGTGACAATCAAACCACGACAATTCGGATTGAGGGTCGCAGTGAAGATTTCGATTTCGAATCGAACGGTCAGCCACTTGAAGTCGTCGTAGATCCAAACAATAAGATCCTGCGCATGTCAGATGATCTGCGGGTGTCGATCATTGCGCGACGTGGTATCGAGCAGATGAAGGAAGGCGTTTACGCTGAAGCGCAACAGCAGTTCGAAGCGGCGTTGAAGCTGGATCGGTCAAACTCCTGGGTCTACTACAATCTTGGCCTGCTGTTTCTCGAGCAACGCAATTGGCAACAAGCGCTCGACAACCTTGAGGCATCGCTTCACGGCACTCTTAAGCCCGCCTGGATTGAAGTTTGGGCACACATCAAACGTGGCAATGCGTACGACGCGAAAGGCGAGCGGCAACGTGCAGTATTGGAGTATCAGAAAGCAGTTCAGTCAGGTGACAACTACGACAACGCGCAAGCAGTAGCAAAGCGTTACCTGGCAACGCCGTACGATCCGAAGGCGGGTACCACTGCCGACTCCAGGCAAGCGAATTAAGCCTAAGCCGCAGAGATATGCGCAGATAAGAATAAGAAAGGGACGCTGAGTAACGTAGTGCTTCAGCGTCCCTTGTTTAATTCTTATCGTGTTATCTGCGTATATTTGCGGCTTATACGGCTACTATCGCGATCTTCTTCTCATTCGCCAATCGAATCATCTCATCCCGATCAAACATCAACGTCTTTCCCGCAGTGATACACAAACAAGTCGCTCCCGCAGTAACCATCGCTTGAATAGTCGGAACTCCAACCACTGGCACATCAAAGCGCATGTCCTGATCGGGTTTCGCAATCTTCACCACAGTTAGGCGGCCGTGAGCGAGCGTGCCCGCACGTCTAATCGTCTCGTCCGTCCCTTCCATCGCTTCTATAGCCACACACGCTTTTGCACGAACGACGATCGTCTGGCCCAAGTCGAGACGCGCGATTTCGCGCGCGATCTCCAAGCCGTACTCGATGTCTTGATGTTCACGATTGTCCGGCTGCCGGCGCGTGAGTGAGCCCGTTTCAGGCAGATAGTCCTGGAGGAAGAAGGTCGAGTCGATTAGTTCAATTCCTTCGCTCTGCAACTCCGAAGCAATGGCGCCAATCAGTGAGTCGGTATTACGCCGTGGCAGTTTCAACAATACCTTGAGCATTCGCACGTCCGGAACGGCACGGCTGAATATCTGCGCATGCTTTACCTGCCCTGCCATGATCGCCTTCTCAACGCCTTCATCTTTGAAAAACCGAATCATGCGACCGAGCTGGCCAATACCAACCCAGGTACAACGGTCGGCTAGCTGTTCAATTTGCGGATCGGTCTCTTCGCGGATAGCAGCGACAGCCACCTGAGTCCCAGACCGGTGCGCACCCTCCAGAACCATGAAAGGAAACTTACCGTTGCCGGCGATCAACCCCAACTTCATTTGATAACGCCGCGTTGCGAGCCTTCGATGAACGTTAACAGGTAGGAGACTTGTTCAGAACCGCTCAATTCGTTGCGTATTTGTTCAACGGCCTGAGTTGTATTGAGCTTTGCAGAGAGTAGTAGGTGAAACGCGTGATGGAGCGAAGCGATTACATCCCTACCGTAACCACGTCGTTTCATGCCAGTGATGTTTAGACCGTAGCACTTCGCGTGGTTACCGACAGTCAACGCAAATGGCAACGCATCTTTAACAATGACCGAGTAACCACCGACATAGGCCTCCCGGCCAACACGACAATACTGATGCACGCCGGAATAGGCACCAATGTTTGCCCGATCTTCAATTACCACGTGTCCCGCGAGGGTTGCGGCATTCGCCATGATTACGCCATCACCGATTAAACAATCGTGCGCGATGTGGGCTTGCGCCATGATCAAACAATCGTCGCCTGTCTTTGTGAGCATTCCACCACCTGCCGTACCACGGTGAATGGTGACGAACTCGCGAATTTTATTTCGTTTGCCAATTCGTGTTTCCGCCGGTTCGCCTTTGTACTTCAAATCCTGAGACGCAAGGCCGATCGAAACGAATGGAAATACATGTGTTCCGTCACCGATCCATGTTCGGCCGTCGATAACGCAATGCGATTCCAAACGCACGCCATCGCCCAATTGAACTTCGTCACCGACGATCGAGTATGGACCAACAAAGCAGTCATAGCCCAAACGGGCAGTCGGACTGACGACGGCAGTCGGGTGGATATTAGTCGGATGGGTAGCAATTGACATGGTCTAATCGGGAGAGTGTCAGGTGTTTCCGTTTCCCATGTCTCGACCGGCGACGATGCTCATTATCTCTGCGTCCGCAGCGAGCTGGCCGTCAACCTTGGCTTCACCGTGCATTCGCTGTACGCGTGAACCAATGCGCAAAGCAGTGACCTCAAGCACGAGCGTATCACCCGGCACAACTGGCCGGCGAAAGCGCGCCTCTTTAATCCCCGTAAACAGCACAAGCTTTTGATCTCGATCTGCAATTTCGCGCAGGGCTAACACAGCACCAACCTGGGCCAACGCTTCAACAACCAAAACTCCGGGCATCACCGGTGCACCGGGAAAGTGGCCCTGGAAGAATGGTTCATTGATGCTTACCTGCTTGATGCCCACGATGCGCTCGCGCGGGACAAGTTCGACGATGCGATCGACAAGCAGGAAGGGAAAGCGATGCGGAAGGAGTTTTTGTATTGCCTGGGAATCGAGAATCGTTTCCATGAATTCATTGCCGATTGCCAAGTGCCAAGTGCCGATCGGTAATGCTTAAGGTCGTGCGTGTTAATAATTCAATAAGTCGGTGGCACAATGTTTTTTAATCGGCAATTGACAACCGGCATCGGCAACGTGCTTACGGTGTTGTAACTGCTGTTGCCGGGTTCTTGGTGTTGAACTCTGTGATGAAAGCGCGCGTGATATCGATATTGTCGGCTGCGTACAGCAAAGGCACTTGAGCCGCATCGATTATCGCGGTGATACCCCGAGCTTTCGCGAATGCCTCTAGTGCTTTCCCGATCTCGTCTTGAAGTGGGGCAAACAGCTCTTGCCGTCGCCGGTTGTAAGCTGCCTGAGCATCCTCACCTTTACGCTGAATGTCTTTCTTCAGTTGCTCCAACTGATCAATTTTCGCTTGCAGCGATCGCTGATCTATTGGCGTGCCAGCCGGCGCGTCTCGCAGCTTATTGATTTCTGCCTCGAGCCCGGTAGCGCGGGTCTGCATCGCAGTGATTTCATCCTTGAGTTTCTGAAACTCGCCGTTCAGCTTGTTCACGATTGTGGTGAACTTAGCGATGCCGGTTTTTGCATCCAGAAACATGTCCGTATAGATTACGGCCATCTTCGCTGTCGGCAACTGAGCAGCCGTTGCTGGGGCAGCAGCAGACGGTGCGGGGGTTGGTTGTGCGGCCGGAGCAGTTGGACGCTGCGCCACAGCCGAAATACTAATCGCCGCAAGTAATGCGGCGGCAGGAAGCAGAAGGTTCTTATTCATATGTCAGACCTGAAGCGGCCCCGGAATACAATTCGAGGCCGCTCAAAATTTGCCAGCGGTTAGGGCCGCGGCGTTACGGAGGCAGTCGCTGGATTCTTAGAATTAAAGTCAGCGATGAACGCCGTCGTGATATCGAGCGCGTCCGCGGCATACACCATCGGAACCTGACTACCATCAACAATCAAGTTGATGCCACGTGCCTTGGCGAATACCTCAAGAGCTTTACCGATGTCCTGTTGAAGCGGCGTGAAGATCTCCTGCCGCCGTTTCGTGTAAGCAGCCTGGGCGTCTTCGCCTTTGCGTTTGAACTCAATGTTCAATTGATCGAGCTGGTCTCGCTTTTGACGCAGGCTGTCTGGCGCTGCCACCGCTCCCTGATCGTCAATCTCTTTGGTAAGTGTGTTAATACGGGTTTGCAAGCCCTGCAACTCAGTCTGGCGCGGCTGAAACTCACGATTCAATGTGTTGAGCAGCGCCGTAAATCTGGCGATACCGTTCTTCGGATCGAGGAACGCGTCCGAATATATAACGGCCATTTTGCTCTCCGGCACGTTCGCCGACGCTGTCTGGGCGGCGGATGGTGGCGTGTTCGCAGCAGGCGCTGCCCCTCGTTGCTGGGCTGAAACGGAAATAATTGCAGCGGTCATCAGCAACGCGACGGCAGCAATCAAACGGTCGATTTTCATAACTAGTTTGTAATACTCCTTACTTTTGAGGCGGTAAGTTAAGTCGGTTAGTTGTTGCTCCGACCGCCTTGGTTGTTTCTAAGTGACATCAAAAGGTACGTCCGACACTAAACCTGATGACACGCTTTTTCTCATTAAAGAAGAACGGAAAACCCTGGATGACTTGGTTCTGACGGGCGTTCGGATTATACGCAAATATCAAACGGAACGGTACATTGATAATGGGGACCTGTACGCGAACCTCCATTCCTAAACTGGACCGATAGTCGGTGATTTGGTCGAACAAACTCTCAGATAATTTAACGACCGTGTTGGTCTGAGCCTGGCCGCGCAGGAATACGGGCAGGAAACCGCGCGGAAGCAGAGTTGTCGGATCAACGTCCCCCGTACCGGCGGATTCCAATTCAGCCTGGCTGACGATGCGGTTATCGCGAGCTACTAGACTCAGGAAGGGTGACGCTGCCAAACGCGGATTGCTGCAAAGTGCCAGTGTACTCAAACTAACAGGCGCAGAGCCCGTGGCGAACCGCGGACAAGCAACCGCGCCCACGCTCGAAAGAAATGGCTGGTCGTCAAGAAAACTACTACTGAAAGTCTGATCGTGACTCGATCGGATGTTGAATGCCGAGCCGATATCGGCGAATGCCGCCAGACTTACAAAGTCTGCAAAGATCGGAATGCGGTATTCGAAGTTACCGAGTAGCTGCGAATCGGCGCCGACTGAAGTGAACGTGCGTGGCAATTGGGCTGGATTGCTGCCACCGGGACCCGTAAACAGCCCGAGAGCAGCTGCGCCGGGAGGAAATCCCGTGATGGCCACTGGCGCGCCCGAAGCGTTCTCCGCAAGCACGACGTTTTGCGTTGTGATAAATGTATCGAGCGGAGCAATCGGACTGATTGAGCGAACGTTATAACCACGAATGGTGAATTCGTCGCCAAGGAAGTAACGCTCAAAGATCGGAACACCATCGACGAATGCTAACGAACTTGAGTTCTTAACTTTCTCCGAAGTGGCAAAACTCCCCACCGTGCCCGCAATAATGCGGAAACCAAAAACTTCCGGATGCGTTGATTTCTTTCGTCGCACCGGTATGAACTGCGTGTAAGACATCGTTGGCTGATACGTTCTTACATCGCCTCCCAAACCCGCCAACGCCATCGACACTGAGAGCTCACGACCTCTAGTTGGATCGATGCTGGCGTTTCGCGTGTCGTAGCTAAAGGTCCCTGTTGCGCGGCTGGTCAGAATATTTGGCTGACTGTAGATAACCGGAATGAAGTTCTGCGAGTTATTCGCGTTGTTTACTTCCGGATCTTTAACGCTCGACATCGATAACTGGTACGAAGCACCAACACGCGAAAACTGAGTGAAGCGACGCTTCCGATAGAACTCCGATAGCGGCGCACTCGCGAATATCGAACCGCCGTACGAGTCACGAGTGAAAAGATTGGCTTCATCGATGTTGTTGGTGGCGAACTGCTGATTGATTAGGTCGGTTTGCGCAACGAGGTTCTGTGAAAGAAATGTTCCTTCACCAAAGAACTTCTGCGAAAAGGCGAACAATGAAAAGCCTGCACTAATCGGCCGGTCCTTGATGTATGGCTCAGTGAATGAGAACTGGAAGTAGCGCTGCCGGTTGCCGGCGGCGATATTGAATGAGAGCACTTCACCGCGTCCGAGCAAGTTGTTCGTCGAGTAATCCAACCCGAAGAAGGAACCGCCAACGCCAGATATGCCGCCGTTAAACGAGATCTGCTGACGTCCACGCTCACTTACCTTTAAGGTTAGGTCGACTGTAGCCTCTTCCTCATTCGTTCTGCGGTCAACGTCTTTATCTTTATCGATTGGATTGAAATAACCGAGCTGGTTGAGTTTTATTACGGAGTATTCCCAGTAGCCTTCGTTGTAGATGTCGCCTTCGTTGATCAGGACCTCACGTCGCAGGACGTTATCGCGCGTGAAGGTGTTGCCGATGAACTCGAGTCGCCTTAGCGAAAACTGTTTGCCTTCTTCGATCGTGACGACGAAATCTACAATACCTTCGTCTGGGTTCTGTGGATTGTCTTTAAACGACGGAACAGGCTCAGCAGTGTATTCAATGAAGCCCTGGTTGCCGTAAAACTTCTTCAGGTTCTCAAACAAGCCTTTGCTGATCTTTTCGCCGTTAGCGACATCACCTTTGTTCAAACCGATAACGGCGCGGACCGCTTGCTCAGAAAAGATCGAGTTGCCTTCAACCTTCAATTCGCCAAGTCGATAAACCTTACCTTCAATAATCGGTACGGTGATGCGGAGTCCTTCGTCCACTGATGACAAGAACGGCAAAGGCAAAACCGGAAATCCAGTTCGCTTGGGCCCAAGGCTTTCAACCCGATAGTCACCGTGGCGAGCCTGTAGATAACCTTTCGAACGCATGTAGTTATCGACGAGACGTAGGTCGTATTCGAGCTTTTCGCTGTTGAGGATGTCGCTGCCTTTGAAACGCGTGATGAGTCCAGCTTCTTTAACGTACTTCATCGCGCCGCGAAGTTCGCCATCGCTAAAATTCGTGTTTCCTTCAAATTGAATGTCGACTACACGAACCCGATCGCCTTCATCAACGACAAAAGTAATGGCGCGAGATGTGGCGGATACTTCTTCACTCCGCTCTTCAACAGTTGCGTTCGGGTGACCCGCCGCCGCCAATAGTTCCTTGATCACGCGCATCGCGGCGCGAGCTTTCACGGGATCGTAAACACTTTCCTTAGAAACACCGACGCGTCGCTCACGGAAAGCCTTCAGCACGTCCGATTCGGGAACACTACTGAGTCCTTCGAAGATAAGGTCGCGGATGATAGGCAGTTCTTTGACTTCGAAGACGATATTCACGCCGCCGCGCGGACCCGTTTCCGTCAGCACGCGCGTGGCAGTCTTATCGAAAAACCCGAGAGCGAGTATCGCCTGAAAGTCTCGCTCGACCTGGTCGACGTTGTAGACGTCGCCCGCACGGGTTTGCACCCAGTAAAGGATGTCGTCCTTCCGCAAACGGCGATTGCCGGTGACGTCAACATTTTCGACGACGCGCTGCTGAGGTTGTTGAGCTTTAACGGGCTGGCTTGAGCCGAAGATGAATATGATTCCGCAGAAAACGCTCACAGACACGAGCAACCACGCGCGATATGAGTGCATAGGCACCAATTCCCTCAATAGTTCTTCCGGGCCTCAGAAACTTCGGGGAGCTTAAGAGATGAAAATAATCTGTCGTTGAATAATAACGGGTAAAAATCCGCTAACGAAACTGGGGTTTAAGACGCCAACTTGGATTCAGCCTTCTCAGACCCCGTTGCCAGCATTTACACCGCAAAGTGGCGCATTATATCGGCAAAAAACAGTAAAGTCCAAAGTGGGAAATCTAACTGGCTAATTGACTTGCAGCCATTGCAAACCATCCGTTGAGCGCCAATAATTTCCCACCAAGAGACACGCTCGTATCAATCAAACGTCAGGTCGATCCCCCGGCCGATCCCATAGACACGGAAAACAGTGCTATGAGTCTCACGTTTCGATGGATTTTGCCGACATTTGGATCGGTTGTGCTGCCTTAGTGAACGATAGCCGAAGTTCGAGACTGTTATCCCTGACCGGTAACTATCGAACATGTGAGGCACACAAAATCAAAGGCCGCCTGAACGTATTCAGGCGGCCATTTACTTCTGAATTAATTGCTTTTGTTAGTGAATCAGCAGCGCGTCGTCCTCCTCAGCAGGCTCGACACCAACAGGTCGGAAGTCGAGCTCATTGCCGCGGAGGAATACCTCAACCTGCGAAGCACCCGCCAGCTGACCCTGAATCAGCGCTTCTGAAAGTGGATCTTCTACATATTTCTGTAACGCTCGACGCAGAGGTCGCGCGCCGTAAGAGCGATCCGCGCACGTTTTCTCTACAACCCAGCGACGCGCTTCGTCCGTCAGGATTACTTCAAATCCATGCCGACCCATCGTCTTGTTGATCAGCTGCACCTGCAACGAAACAACTTCCAACAACTCGTCGTCCATCAACTGATCGAAAATGATGATCTCATCCAGGCGATTGATGAATTCGGGATTGAATGTCTGGCGCACGGCTGACATCACCATTTCTTCCATCTTCTCGCGAGTAGCATCGGTGTTCGCCTGGAAGCCAAGCGTTCCCTTCTTCTGAATGAAGCGAGCGCCGATGTTCGACGTCATAATGATGATCGCGTTCTTGAAGTCGACAGTGTTGCCCAGCGCGTCGGTCAGGATGCCGTCTTCAAAGACCTGGAGCAGGATATTGAAGATGTCTGGGTGTGCCTTTTCGATTTCATCGAAGAGAAGCACTGAATAAGGCGAGCGTTTGATTCGTTCAGTTAACTGGCCACCTTCTTCATGACCAACATAACCTGGAGGTGAGCCGATGAGTTTGGAAACCGAATGCTTCTCCATGAATTCTGACATGTCGAAGCGGATCAATGCCCGTTCAGTACTGAAAAGGAACTGAGCCAGGGAACGCGCCACCTCGGTCTTACCAACGCCGGTTGGGCCGAGGAACAAGAATGAACCGACCGGACGCAGAGGGTTCTTCAAACCTGCACGCGAACGTCTGATTGCGCGAGCCAGTGCTGAGATAGCTGGCCGTTGAGATACGACGCGTTTGTGCAGTTCAGATTCGATGCGAAGTAGCTTCTGCGTCTCTTCTTCTTTCAGTGACGTGACCGGGATACCAGTCCAGCGCGCAATTACGTCTTCGACATCATCACGCGTCACTTCAGCTGAGACGAGCGTGTCTTCCTGCATAAGAGTTGAGGAGTTTCCATACGAACGGGACCAATCGTTCAATTCGTTCCAATCCGCGAGATTTCCTTGTTCGCGTCTAACGCGAAGTTTCACTCGCGCACCGGCCTCATCGATCACATCGATAGCTTTGTCCGGCAGGAAACGATCTGGAATGTAGCGATGCGATTGATAGACGGCAGCCTGAAGCGCCTCGTCGGTATACCGAACCTGGTGGAAACTCTCGTAGCGTTCGCGCACACCGTCGAGAATTCCAACAGCTTCTTCTTCGGACGGAGGCGGAACTTTCACAGCCTGGAAGCGTCGCTCGAGGGATCGATCCTTTTCGATCGACTTGCGGAACTCAGCCGGCGTTGTTGCGCCAATACACTGAATCTCGCCGCGCGATAATGCCGGTTTCAGAATGTTGGCCGCATCGAGTGAGCCTTCAGCCGAACCCGCGCCAACGAGTGTGTGCAGTTCGTCGATGAATACGATGTACTGCGGATTCTCAACCAGCTCGCGCATGATCTGCTTGAGCCGTTCTTCAAACTGTCCCCGATACTTGGTTCCGGCAACGATCAGTGAAAGATCGAGCGAAAGAATTCGCTTGTTCTCCAGAAACGACGGTACATCACCGCGAACGATGCGTTGGGCCAAGCCTTCGACGATCGCAGTCTTACCAACACCGGGCTCGCCAATGAGTACTGGATTGTTCTTTGTACGACGACAAAGAATCTGAACAACGCGTTCGATTTCTGCCTCACGACCAATCAATGGATCGAGTTTGTCGTTCGACGCGTCTTCAGTAAGATCGCGTGAGAACTCGACGAGGTGTGGCGTGTCTTTCTTCTGGGACGTTCGGGCGTCAGCGCCAGACTGTCGCGCAATCTCATCACGCACTGCATTCAAGCGCAGACCACGCTCGTACAAGATCTCCGCCGCCATCGAACGCTCTTCGCGCAGCAAACCAAGCAGCAGATGTTCAGTGCCGATGTGGCGATGCTGAAGACGATCGCTTTCCTCGTGAGCGTAAGCCAGTACGTGCTTTGTCTCGGGAGCTAAAGGCAGCTCGACAGACGTGGAGATTTTTTCCCGCAACAACGTGCGGCCTTCAATCTCTTTGCGAATGGACTCAATCGAAACTTGCGCGCGGGGGAAGAATCGACCAGTGAGTGTTTTGTCTTCCCGCATCAGGCCCAGCAACAAGTGTTCAGGCTCGATGGCGGGAGCCCCGAATTGTGACGCTTCGTAGCGCGCGAAGAAGATTACCCTGCGCGCCTTTTCGGTATAGCGTTCGAACATATTTTCGATTGGTCCTTATGATTACCATGCCGGGCGAAATACCACCGCCCGGCAACTGGCCGCATTATAACCCATCAATTCAACGTCAAGAAGTTTTGTCGGTTCTAAGTGTAAATAAGATGAACTACGGACGTTTTCCTAAATGCAGCGTATGGGCTGAACGTTGCTCGAGTTCGTGAATTGACTCGTGAAGGCGGCCCTCCTCGAGATTAAGAATTCGGTCACATCTGTGGGCTAAATCGCGATTATGGGTCGCGACTACTGCCATACCTGAGTGTCTACGCGTGTAGTTTACAAGGGTTCTTGCAATATCCTCGCTGATGGCGGCATCCAGATTACCCGTGGGCTCGTCGGCGAGAATCAATTGAGGCTCCGTCACCAGTGCGCGGGCAACGGCGACTCTTTGCTGTTCTCCTCCAGATAAATGGGTCACCGGGTGATCGGCGCGATCTTCCAATCCAACGTCGGCGAGCAGGACTTCAGCGCGGTCAAGCGCTTCGCGTCTATTTAACCGGCGGATCAAGAGCGGCATTGCGACATTTTCCACAGCAGTCAGATCGCCGAGCAGGTAGTGAAACTGAAAGACAAACGCAATGTCCGACTGTCGCAGATAAGCGGATTGTGTCGCGCTCAGCGAACCAATCTCGCATTGTCCGATTTTGATCGAGCCATGATCGGTTTCGTCCAAGCCGCCGAGAAGATGCAGTAACGTCGATTTACCGGAGCCGGATGCTCCCATGATGGCTACGCTTTCACCGGGTTGAACCGAAAGCGACAATCCCCGGAGGACTTCGATTCGCTGTCCGGCCGGCGATACAAATGTCTTCCGCAGATCAAATACATGCAGTCCGTCTGTTATTTCTTGTGATGACCAGGTCATTCTTTTGAACTTAGACCTTAATGCTTTGTACTCGACGCTTCCAGAAAGAACTAAGTACAAAGCACAAAGTACGAAGCTCCAGGTGCACTGCCCTTAATGTTCAACCCGCGTCTCTTAATGTTTCAGCTGGTCTCAGCCGCGACGCCACGAGCGCTGGATAGATTGTCGCGAGAACGCTCAGCGCGAAAGCAAGCAGCGCAGAAAGCACAACTTCCCTGATTCCGGCAGTCAACGGCACGTTGCTAATCGAATAGACGTCAGCTGGAAGACTTACCAGCTTGTAGTGATTTCCGATCACACAAACGACAAGTCCCAACACAACTCCCGCCACTGCTCCGATTGCGCCGACGACGCCGCCCTCAATTAGAAACAACGCCATTACGCTTGGTCGTGTTGCTCCAAGCGCATTGAGAATGGCGATGTCTCGACGACGCTCGACAACGACGAGTATCAACATCGTCGTGATGTTGATGACTGCGATAACGATTATCAATCCAATAATGAACAGCCCCATCCGGCGTTCGAGGGCAAGCGCGGAAAACAACGGTTGGTTCGCGTCCTGCCAATCGACGGTTCTGAAATCGCTGCCAACATTCGAACGAATTGCAGCGGCAACGCTCTTTACATCATCCACATTTGCGACTTGGACACTGACAACAACCGCAGCGTGATTCGCACCGGCGAAAGCTGATACTGTTTCCAATGGTAGATAGATCCACGTTGAGTCGAATTCAAAAAGACCCGAACTGAAGATGCCCGCAACTTTCAATCGCCGCGAACTGTTGGCCCCGTTTGGCAACATCAACTGAATCGTGTCACCGGTCTTCACACCCAAACGCGTTGCGAGTTCATTACCGATCACACCCTGCGGAATAGCATTGTCAGCTTTCGACTGAAACAGCGCGTCGAACGACCCTTCACGAATCCACCGCGAAGGTAGAGTGGACCGTCCTGTGGCTGTATCAACGCCTCGTAATACCACGTAAGTAGAACCAGTCGGCCCGTTCGCCAGCGCTCCGTCGTAAGTCGTCGGTGATGCATCGACAACTCCGCTCACTTGTCGAACACGAGAGGCAATAGATTCATAGTTAGAGATTGGTAAGCCATCGGATCGTAAAATGCTGATGTGCGCGGTGCCTTGAAGAATTTTGTCGCGCATTTCGTTACGAAAACCGTTTGCTAGCGCAAAGGCGACGATCAAAGCCGCTACACCCATTGCGATCCCGACGATGGCGGCAAACGCCGTCACTCGAGCGAGCCGGCGTTTGTGTCGCGAACGGAGATATCGAAAGGCGAGAAAGAATTCGTAAGGCATGTGTTTAGCGTAGGCGGGGCAGTAGCCCGACTGTCAAGGAGGGCTCAGGTCAACCGGGCGATCGCATGCACAACAGAGAGCCGTCCTAACAGTCGGGCTACTGCCCCGACAACAATCACGTCCGCCCAGCTGGACACTTTTTTGTATCTTCTGGTCTGTTCTCAGGCAGCAGTCGTTTGAGATTTGGCTTATCAGTCGCACTCGAGTCTTCCAATGGCCGGAGCTCGTAAATCGCGTCGGTCACCCGATGAAAATTGAACTGCTTCTCCAGTTCGACGATCTTCGGAATCTCATCCCGTTGCCAGCCACAAGGTAACCACCAGCGTGGGTCGCTATCCAGAAACACACGCCGCCCTTCAGTCAAATAGTTGTTGATGACGGGCACGAGTTGATCGCCCGGCCAGCCTCCGCCTGTGCCAATTGTCTTCCAACGGCCCATCCCAATCGCTGCCCAGTAAGTCACTGCAATTGTCTGCGAACCCGAAATCATCACCGCATCAGGAGGGATGCCCTCCAGTCGTTGCTTGTACTGCTTACTCATTGCGCGACGCTGAACGAACTCATAGCTGATAGGACGAACGTAAATTCCGAAGATCACTGCGAGAGTCACAATCGCAACAATGCAACTAACAAACGCGCGGCGAGTTGTCCCGGTGTATCGTCTTAACAGATGCAGCAGCGAGTGCGCACCGAGTGGAACTAGCGCCGGCAGGCCCGTTAAAAAGTATCGCCAGTTGACGGTCGTACTGTAATTGAAGAACAAGAGCAGATTCGCAAACAATCCTGTCAGCCAAAGAAACAACAGTGGCGACAATCGATGAAGCCGCCATTCTCGAACCGGAGCAATCGGCAAACTCACGAACACCAGCGGTGCACTGATAAAGAAGTACATTACGAACGGACGGAGGTTGGCGATCGTCACTGGATGACGTGCCGACTCTTGTCGCATTGATTCGCGCCAACCAAACCAGATATGCCGGTAGTAAGAGTCTGTGATGAACCAGTACGCAAACCAACCGAAGGCGCAAAGCGCAAACACGACCAGGGATGCTGCGACATATCCAACTTCTCTTTTGCCCAGCTTCCACCCGCATACGAATGGACCAAGCAAAAACCACGGCAAGTAAAGACCAACCGTCTCGCGCAGATTTACGCCGAAACCCAGCAACATGGCGCCGGCGATAATGAGCCAAACGTTCTTTGTTGTGATGCCGCGAAGATGAATGAGAAGCGCAACAGCAAGGAGAAGCACTGAAGGAACGTCAGTCATCACCTGTCCGCCATATAAAACAAATACCGGCGAGCACGCGACCAGGAATGACGCAATTGTGGCGGTGTAAACTGACTGACTCAGTTGTTTAGTTAACAACCAAACTGCCACCACCGCGAAAGGCACTTGGGCCACGACTGCATACTTAAACAGCAGATACGCGTTTTCGGGGGACAGTGCGAACAGCGATCGTGCAATAACAAACAACGTGTGATTGCCGAAAATGAACAGGTTTCGTCCCAGGGCCATCGATGACGGATATCCGGCAAGCGAGAGCATCGTGTAATCCATGCCGTCCCAATCACCGATGAAAGGATCGACGAAGTAGAGTACGAGTGCGAGAGCGAGCAGCGCAGGTGGCAACCACCAATGCCAGAGTGACCAGAATGATTTGGAGCACAATTCAGCTTCAGCCGAATCGAGACGGGAGTCAGATGTGTTTGTCGTCAGGGGTGTTTGGATCAACGAGTTGAGCTTCGACCGTGAGATCCGGTCGTTTCACCATCTTCACGCGATTACCCTGCGCATTGTACTCAACTTCATCCATGATGTTGTATATGAGCAGCACGCCTCTGCCTGATGTTCGGAAGAGATTGGCGGGGTCACATGGATCGGGAATCCCGTTGATGTCGAAACCTTCGCCTTCATCTTCGACGGTGAAGCAGGCTTCAGTGCGTGAGAGTTCGGCAGTGATTTTCAGTAGTTTGGTGGGGTCGTTTTTGTTGCCATGCTTAACTGCGTTTACAAACGCTTCGTCGAGCGCGATAAATAGATTGGACCGTTCAGGACTAATCAACCCGAGCTTTGCGACGCGTTCCTGTAGATACTCAAGCACGCCATTCATCAAACCCAAATCGCTGGGGAGCTCGAACTCGATCTTCTCGTGTATATGCGGAAGCAAATTCGGGTCGTCCACGTGGCGGAGTTTGTGAGAAAGAGTTTGTTCGACGATTTCTCGCAACTCATTTTCGTCGTATGGCAGCCGTAGATAATTTGCCGCACCCATTTTGAAGGCCTTAATGATGCTCGGTCCCGATCCGGATTGAGTGGCGGTGATGAGGTGCTTCCGGTGCAGATCGCTGACTGAGTGCCCGTTGATTTCGGCTTCAGTGAGGTCGCTGATCACTAGATCAAAAGTGTCCAGATCAGTTCGTTCGAGCGCCTTTTCGCGTTCGGCCGCCACTACGACATGGTGACCGAGTTTGCCCAGAGCTTGTTCGAGCAAATCACGCAACTCATCGCTATTGTCAACGATGAGGATCCGGCGTTTTTCCATCAAACTCCAATCCAGATGACTTGTTTCGAGGAGATTCAGCCGCACGAGAGACGATTCCACGAGCAACTGTACGAAAAGTGGTCCTGCGGCGTTCGAAATATATCAGAAAGAACGTCGGAAGGTCAGTATTCTGCGGTCCCAATTACTACCGATGTCCCATGTTCCTGCTACACTACCCGCCCATCCTTCAGTAAATGGCAAAGCACGGTAAGCTTCAAACTTCACTCGAATACGCGGCAGCAAGGATTGTTCTCTCTCTCGTCGGCGCATTGCCAATCCGACAGTCCATACGGTTGGGACGATTTTTTGGGCTCATCGCTTACCTTCTGGCAGGCGAACTCAGAAGAACCGGCGAAATAAACATCAAACTCGCCTTTCCCGAAAAGACTGCGGAGGAAAGACACGAATTGCTGAAGGGCTGCTTTGAGAGCCTGGGACGTGCAATGGGTTTGTTCAGCCATTTTACTGACCCGATAGAATCTATTCTGTCCGTAGTTGAACCCGTCGGAGTCGAACGGCTGCAAGCGGCAAAGCGAGGTCGCGGGGTGATTTTCTTCACGGGGCATTTCGGAGCGTGGGAATTGACGAGTTTTGCGGCGGCACATTTCGGTTATCCGATGAGTGAGCTTGTCCGCCCGATAGACAACCCGAAGATCGAGCAGATGGTTGACTACTATCGGACAAGGACAGGCAACACAACGCTCGATAAATTCTCCGCAGCGCGAACGATGCTGAAGGTGCTCCGAGCTGGCGACTTTCTTGGTCTCCTTTTCGATCTGAACGCGCTCGATGATGAAGCGATCTTCGTCGATTTCTTTGGTGTTCCGGCGTCGACAAATTTCATGACAGCAAAACTCGCGTTACGCAATAACGTGCCGCTTATCGGCATCTTTGCGCCCTGGGATAAGACCCGTGGAAAGTTTCTCTTTGAAGTAACTGAACCAATCGAAGGTGAGCATTCTGGTGATGAAGAGGCGGACGTTCGAAACTTAACCACGCGTCTAACGAAGCTCTACGAGCAAGAGATCAGGAGATATCCGGATCAGTGGCTGTGGGTTCACAAACGCTGGAAAACCCGGCCGCCTGGTGAGAAGAGCCTGTATTAGCTGAAACTGCGGACCACCGATTTCACGTCGGTGTTACTTCAATTTCGACCTACAATCGCGGCCACAAATCATCTGCGTGTATCTGCGGCACTCTTCTCTTTCTACCGTGCTTCTCAGCTATACTCGCGAGCCGACAATGCAAGCAGTCGAACGAAAATTCAGAGGCACGCGGTCCAGTGATGAAATGCGGCGACGCGTCTATGAGTTTGCCGACTTATCTGACTACTCGTTCAGTGAGCGACTGAAAATTCGAGCTGCTGACCTGATGTTCTATCTGCTAATCAAATTGATCGGAGTCACGGCGCGGTTCGAAGTCGTCGGCTGGGAGAATCACGACAAGGCGGAAGAAAATGGTGGCCTACCGATTTATGTTTTTTGGCACGACCGAATCTTCCTGACAACCTACTGGTGGCGTGATCGCAAGATCGTTGTTCTGACTTCACGCAGTTTCGACGGAGAATACATCGCGCGCTTCATTCAACGGTTTGGCTACGGTGCAATTCGCGGGTCGAGTACGCGCGGTGGCGTCGGTGCGGTTGTAGAAATGGTCCGACTGATGCGCGCAGGATGTACAACTGCTTTCACCATTGATGGGCCAAAAGGGCCGCGCTACGTAGCAAAGATGGGGGCAGTGCTCCTGGCGAAGAAATCAGGACATCCGATAGTGCCCGTAACGATGGCACTTGAACGTTATTGGACTGTGCCGAGCTGGGACAAGTTTCAAATTCCGAAACCTTTCACACGAGCTCGCATTTACGTGGCGCCTCCGATTTACGTCACAGCCGATGCCGGCGAAAGCGAACTGAATGCGAAGCGCGATGAACTGCAAGCCACCCTCGATGATCTAAACGTAAAGACGGACGAATGGCGCGCGAGACTGAGCTGAGGAGCAGGCGCAGTAGCAGGATGCAGTAAAAAATCATTGGAAATTTGAGATTGGACATTTGAGATTTGACATTTATCGCTCTCATGCAAAAGGAGATGCGTAGCCTAAATCTCAAATCTCAAATGTCCAATCTCAATCTCCGATGATTTTTTCCTGCTTCTGCCTCGTGCTCCTCAGTTCAGCGGGCATCTTGGCTTTTGCTTTTCCGCATCGACATAGTTGATCATAACCCTCTCCCATAATCTCAATGCTCTGAAAGGTAGTTCGAATGAAGTCAATCCTCGTTCTTTTTGTGGTCGTGCTTCTTGCCGCATCTCTGCAAGCGCAGACTCAACTCAAATCGCCAGGCGAATCCGTACTCGATCGTTTCCTGCGCTACGTAAAAATCGACACCCAATCGGCAGAAGATCAAACGACAGTGCCAAGCACTCGCAAGCAACTCAATCTCGCGAACCTGTTGGCGAAGGAGCTAACCGCACTGGGCGCGCAGAACGTACGCGTAAGTGAGTTTGGAATCGTGTACGCCACGGTGCCGGGTAATCTGGCCGACAACTCGAAAGTGCCAGTGATCGGTTTCATTAGTCACATGGACACATCGCCTGCGGTGTCAGGTGAGAACGTCAACCCGATCATTCACAAGAACTATCAAGGCGGCGACATCGTGCTACCGAAGGATCCGGCACAGGTTATTTCCGTTGCGAAGAACCCTGACTTAAAGAATTTGGTCGGTGACGACATCATTACCGCCGATGGAACAACCTTACTTGGATCGGACGATAAGGCCGGCATCTCTGAAATCATGACAATGATAGATGTGCTGAAGCAGAACCCGCAGATCAAGCACGGCACGATCGCGGTAGCTTTCACTCCGGATGAAGAAGTCGGAGGAGGAATCGAAAAATTTGATGTAAAGGGATTCGGCGCGACATTGGCCTACACAGTCGATGGCGAGGAACTGGGTGAGATCAGCGACGAAACATGGAGCGCGCGCACGGCGACTGTTACCTTCCAGGGCAAGAGTACGCACCCGGGCACAGCGAAAGGAATCATGATCAACGCGATGTACGCGCTGGGCGACTACCTGGGGCGCTTTCCGCATGACATGTTGCCGGAAACAACCGAAGGACGGGTCGGGTTTGTGCACCCCTATGCGGGTACGATCGATGTCGAAACTTCAACAGTGAAGATCCTCCTGCGCGATTTCGATATCGGTGGTCTCGAGGCGAAGGAAAAGTTACTGCGCGACATGGTTACGCAAACCCAAGCGAAATTCCCTGACGTAAAGATCACGATCGACGTCAAAGAGAATTATAAGAACATGAAAGAGGTGTTGAAGAATTTTCCTGAGCTGACAACGAATGCGATGGAAGCGGCAAAACGCGCGGGCGTGACACCGTTTCTCAAACCGATTCGCGGTGGGACCGACGGCTCTAATCTAACTTTCCGGGGACTGCCGACACCTGATCTATTTACTGGTGGCCACAACTTCCACGGCAAACTGGAATTTAACTCCCGGCGTGGTCTGGAAAAATCTACTGAAACTTTGGTTAATCTCGTCCAGATATTTGCCGAAAAGGCAAAAAGTTGACGGACGCTGAACAAAACACAAATTATCGCAGTGGCTACGTAGCCCTCGTCGGACGACCGAACGCCGGCAAGTCGACGTTATTGAATCGACTTGTCGGTCAAAAAATCGCTGCGGTTTCAGACAAGCCTCAAACTACACGCTTTAAGATTCAGGGCGTAATCACCCGGACTGTTGGTCAGGTTGTCCTCGTTGATACTCCCGGTGTCCATCAGCCCGGTTACAAACTCAACCGGCGAATGATGGCTGCAGTGCAGGATGCACTACTGGGCGTGGATCTTGTTTGCCTGTTGCGCGATGCATCAGTGTCAACCGGCAATGGTGATCGGTTTGTCCTCGATCTGCTGAAGCACGCCGCAAAACCATCCATTTTAATTCTCAACAAAACTGACAAGCTCGAAGACAAATCGGCTTTGTTGCCATTGATGCAGTGGTATTCAAGCGAGTACGACTGGCGCGACGTTGTTCCCGTCTCTGCGCTCAAAGATGACATGACTGGCGTGTTGCTCGACGCGATGGTGCGTAACCTGCCAACGGGCGAACGCATCTTCTCGGAGGATGAGTTGACTGATCAGCCGCTGCGCGTGATGGTTTCTGAAATCGTCCGTGAAAAGATTCTGCAAGTGACTGGCGAGGAGATTCCTTATGTGACCGCCGTGATCACAGAACGCTTTGAGGAAACGCGAGAAGATTTTGCGCGAATCAACTGCGTGATTCTTGTTGAGCGTGCTTCACAGAAGAAGATCGTCATTGGCAAAGGCGCGAGCCGTTTGAAACAGATCGGAATCAATGCGCGGCGAGACATCGAAGAGCTGGTGGGCCATCGCGTCCATCTCGAGCTGTTTGTGAAGGTGGAGGAAGACTGGCGCAACCGCGACGCGCTGCTTGATGAAATGGGACTGAATTGAAGCATTCTCGAACTGTTCAAACGCGAGATTAATCAGGCTCAGAAGTCGACTTGTATATAGTTCGCCCGGGTGGGACTGTTGATGAGGGGAAAGCCGATTGGTTTTTTCTGATTGAAGAATTTCAAAAAGTACGAAAGCAGCAATAGACGGGACTCAGAACGGAGCGAAGCGACCGCTTACAAGTTAGATTCAGTACACCGCCAGTTGAGATCGGTCGCTCCGCTCCCGTTCTGAGTCAAGTAGGCTCTTCTCGATGTTTTTGAACCAAGATGGAATGGCATGCTCTGGATTTAGACGTTGAACCCCCTGCGCGGGAAGCGGTTGAGTACGCACTGATGGAAGCAGGCGCGGAAGGAACTGAGACAATCGATGGGACCGCTGGGGTCATTCAGATCACCGCCTATTTTCAAAACATCCCTGAACGCGAACTCGTGCGCTACCAATTAGCTGAGGCACTTCGAGTTTACGGGCTACCGACTTCATCTGTTCGCGACATGAACGTAAGAACTGTGCCTGACCGCGACTGGCTCGCGGAATGGAAAGAGAGTTGGCAGCCAGTTAATGTTGGCAGGTTTGTGATCACGCCGCCCTGGATCGAAGTTCCAGAAACCGAAGGACGCCTGGTGATTGCGATCGAACCGGGTATGGCTTTCGGAACGGGAACACACGAAACCACCCGACTGTGTTTAGCGGCGCTTCAAAATCATTTCACCGGCAACAGCTTACTCGACGTTGGAACCGGCACGGGCATACTCGCAATTGCCGCTGCGAAGATGAGTCCGAACGCGCGAATCCACGCATGCGATACAGACCCGGAGGCGGTTGCAATCGCCATTGAAAATACGAGAATCAACAAGGTCGCCGACCGGATCACCTTTACAGTCGGCTCAATTAACGACGAAACCGCTTCGGCGGATCTGGTCTGCGCAAACCTCACCGCAGATGTAATCATTCAACTCGCACCCACTCTTCTACAGGTGACGTGCGGTCGCTTGATACTGTCAGGAATACTCGTTGAGCAAGTCACTGCCGTTGCGGACCGTCTCTTCGAGTGCGGCGTATCACATGAGGTAGAGAAGCTGTATGACGGTGAATGGGCAGCGCTGATCGTTTAGTGTTATGACTCGACGTAGGTTCCACGCGCCACCGGAAGCATTCGACTTCAATAATAAGCAAGTGTCGCTCGGCGGTGACGAAGCGCGGCACCTACGAGAAGTTCTGCGTCTAAAAACGGACGATGCTGTGCGGGTCTTTGACGGCGTGGGAAATGAGTACAACGCAATCGTTGTAAAAGCGATGCGCGACTCAGCAGTCCTCGAAATCGGTGAAAAGACTGAGCCGGTGAGTGCTGAATCGCCGATTCACCTGACTCTCGCTTTGGCATTGCTCAAGGGTGACAAGTTTGATCTCGTGGTCCAGAAGGCGACTGAATTGGGAGTCAGCGAGTTGGTTCCGGTAATGACGAAGTTTGCTGACATTCGTCTTCACGATCCGTCCGACGCGGCGAAACGCGTAACTCGATGGCAAAGGATTTCCCTTGAGGCGGCTAAACAATCGGGTCGCGCCGCGGTGCCTCACATCGAATCTCCGATCGCATTCGCTGAACTGATGGAAAAAGAAAGGAACCACGGATTGCGTGTGATGTTTGCCGAACGGGATGGTCAACCGATGACCTTGTTACCGACCTCGATTACAACACCACGAGTTTGTGTTTTGGTCGGGTCAGAGGGTGGCTGGTCACCAGAAGAAATTGGAGCCGCGAAAGAACACGAGTGGAAAATCGTGACCCTCGGCGGACGGATCCTGCGAGCCGAGACGGCGGCGATCACTGTTACTGCGCTCATGCAACACCGGTATGGAGACGTGAAATA
>JBKPMX010000161.1:0-13923 GCA_046765655.1 Acidobacteriota bacterium | reverse complement strand
TCCATGGCCACTCAAAATCTCGAATCAGTGCGGTGGGATTTGTTCTGGATACAACCACGACTGACTGACCTGCGACTTCTCACTACAAATTTCATTCCGGTGTTTTTGGAGTTGCTATGACAAAGCTCGAACGGCTGCAGTCAATCGGGATAAAACGACTGGGAAGTCCCGCCCGCGGTTTCCGCTATCGGACTGCGGATGGCAAGAAGGTGGGCAAAAGCGACCTTGAGCGGATAGACGCGCTCAGGATTCCGCCGGCTTGGAAGAACGTGGCGATCAACCCGTCACCAAACGGAAGAGTTCAGGTGGTTGGGATGGACGCGGCGGGTCGGTGGCAATACCTGTATCACGAGAGCCACACGCGTTCTCAGGAGGCCCGAAAGTTTCGGCGAATTGTGAAGTTTGCGCACGCGTTACCTAAACTCCGGAAGACAGTCGCACGCGATCTCCGGCAGCCCGGGCTTTCGCGCGAAAGAGTTCTTGCGAGTATTCTGCGCATCCTTTCCACCTGTTTCATGCGTCCAGGTAGTCAGGTTTATGCGAGTGAAAATGGAAGTTACGGTATTTCGACGATTCGGCCGAAACACGTGAATGTGAAAGCCGACGTGGTGGAATTCGACTTCCCCGGCAAGTCCGGAGTGCGGCAAGTCAGAGAACTTCGCGACAAGCAGGTAGCCAGGGTGGTACGCGCTCTGCTCAAGAAGCCGGGACAAGTTTTCAAGTTTGAGAATGGCAATGGAGAGCTTACGAAAGTTGAACGTCGTCACATCAACGAATACATCAAGCAAACGATGGGAGTGTCGTTCAGCTCGAAAGATTTCAGGACGTGGGCCGGAACACTTGTCTGTGCCTCTGCGTTGGCGCGCGCAGGAATTGATGAGACGGACAACGTCGCAACGCGGAAGAGAAAGTTGGTTAGCGCAATCAAGGAAACGGCGGAGATTTTAGGCAACACTCCCGCCGTCTGCCGCGGATCCTACATTTGCCCTCAGATTCTCGCGGCCTACGCTGAAGGCAAAACGATAGGCACTTATTTTCAAACACTCAACGACTTCAAGCAGTTCAGAGGACGTGATCTTCACAAGGCTGAACGATCGCTTTTGAGGTTCCTGCAGCGCGCCTAACAAAGTCAGTACCGAAACTCGGTAGCGTCGGGTCAAGTTTCCGAGAAGATAACGTTTGTAGACCCGACGCTACCGCGTTCGGTACTAGTCTAAAACGTACGGTGGCGCACACAACGTGGGCGGAGACCGAGCTTGCCTTGGCATCGCTCTTGCCAAATCTACTGCGACGAAGAAATCTGTCCGAATACGGTTCAAATTGCAATACGCACTGGGGAGGATTAAACGGAATGAATGCATTTACACTTCTAAAACAGGATCATCAAACAGTTGCCGGTCTTCTAGAGAAGATCGATCAAACCACGGAGCGTGGGGTTAAGACACGCGAAGATCTCTTCGCCAAACTTAAAAACGAGCTCGACGTTCACGCGAAAATCGAAGAGACGATTTTTTATCCTGCTCTTGAAAACGAAGAAGACACACGCGACATAACGCTTGAAGCATTTGAAGAGCATCGCCTTGTAAAGCAACTACTCGGCGAACTGGAGTCGATGTCGAAAGACGATGAAGAGTGGACCGCTAAGTTCACAGTATTGAAGGAAAACATCGAGCACCACGTCGAAGAGGAAGAAGGCGAAATGTTTGATAAGGCGCGCAAAGTCTTGAGTAAAGAAGACCAGGAAACCCTCGGCGCTCGCCTGGAACAAGCGAAGAAAGAAGAAAAGGCTGCGATGTCAGCTGGGGCTTAACGTTCAGAACAAGGAGGAAAATGAATGCAAGGACCACTCAGAGGGCTCCTGGCGGGCGCGGCAGCATGGAAGTTCGGCGGTGGTTGCATATCCACCATTCTCATTTTCATCATCGTCTTCTGGTTGCTCGGTTACGTCCGCTGTTAATGCACAGGTGATGTTTTGACAAGATAAATCTATATGCGCGCAAAAAAATAGCGCGCGGGTTTGTTGTACAGTTGTGACGGGTGGTCCATAAATAAGGACCACCTTCACGGTTGGCCATGATACGAACAAGGGCGGGTGTATTTGCAGGTCTAATTCTCACGGCCGCATCGTTCTCAATTTTTTCGTGCGGCGGCCGTAAAGCCCAACTATCATCCCAATCACCCAACCGCGTTGTAACCCAATCCTCGGGCGCACAATCATCACAACCCATGTCGGAAGATGGCCAGTGGACCATGCCGGCGAAGGACTATGCCAGCACGCGGTTCAGTGGCCTTAACGAAATCAATAAAAGCAACGTCGGTAGTCTGAAGTTGGCGTGGAGCTTTTCAACCGGTGTTCTACGTGGTCACGAAGCGGCACCGGTTGTTGCAAACAACACGATGTACGTGGTGACTCCGTATCCGAATATCGTGTACGCGCTTGACCTCACACAACCGGGTGCTCCGGTAAAGTGGAAGTTTGAACCTAACCCGTCTTCCTCAGCCCAGGGCGTCGCGTGTTGTGACTTCGTTAATCGCGGTTGCGTCTATGCCGACGGAAAGATCTTTTTCAACACGCTCGACGACTTTACGATCGCACTCGACGCCAACACAGGTCAGGAACTTTGGAGAACGAAAGTCGGCGACATCAACAAAGGGGAAACCATCACGATGGCTCCTTTGGTGGTGAAGAACCGCGTGCTCGTCGGAGACAGCGGAGGCGAGTTTGGAGTCCGCGGTTGGCTAACCGCGCTCGACGCCGGCAGTGGCAACATTGCCTGGCGCGCGTATCACACCGGTCCTGATGCGGATGTTTTGATTGGACCAAACTTCAAACCATTCTATCCACAAGATCAGGGGAAGGACCTCGGCATCTCATCCTGGCCCGCGGATGCCTGGAAGATCGGCGGCGGTACTATGTGGGGATGGATATCTTACGACCCCGATCAGAATCTAATCTTCTATGGCACCGCGAATCCCGGACCATGGGACCCGGACCAGCGGCCGGGTGATAACAAGTGGACGTGCGGCATCTTTGCGCGAAACCCTGACAACGGTGAAGCGCACTGGTTCTATCAGTTCACACCTCACGACTTGCACGACTACGACGGTATCAACGAACAGATTCTTCTGGACCTTCCAATAAACGGACAAACCCGAAAAGTTCTCATCAGACCTGATCGTAATGGATACGTGTACGTGATGGATCGTACGAATGGGCAGGTACTCTCGGCGAACCCATTCGCCTACATCACGGCATCGAACGGTGTCGATCTCAACACAGGCAAATTGATTGAGAACCCCGAAAAGAAGCCCGAAGTCGGAAAAGTCGTTCGCGAAATCTGTCCCGCGGCGCCAGGCGCAAAAGATTGGCAACCATCTGCGTTTTCACCAAACACGGGGCTGGTCTACATCCCTCATCAAAACCTCTGCATGGATGAGGAAGGAATTGAAGCGAACTACATCGCCGGAACACCTTACGTTGGGATGAATGTTCGAATGTACGGAGGGCCGGGAGGAAATCGTGGCGAGTTTCTCGCGTGGGATCCGGTAAATGGGCAGAAGGTTTGGGCCATCCCGGAGAAGTTTCCGGTGTGGAGCGGCGCGCTTGCGACGGCGGGCGACGTTGTTTTCTACGGCACCATGGATGGTTGGTTCAAAGCAGTCGATGCACACAGTGGAAATTTGTTGTGGCAGTTCAAGTGTGGTTCCGGAATCATCGGTCAACCGATCACTTATCGCGGACCGGATGGAAAGCAATACGTTGCGATTCTCGCCGGTGTCGGTGGATGGGCTGGTGCAATTGTAGCCGGCGGTCTTGATCCGAGAGATGCGACTGCAGCGCTAGGCTTCGCCAACGCAATGACAGATCTTCCGGCAGCCACTACGAAGGGAGGCATGTTGTATGTTTTTGCGCTTCCCTAATTCAATGCTAACGCTAGTTTGCGCCTTATTTTTTCTTACAGGTTGTTCGAAAAAAGCTAACCCGGTAGTAAGCGCGCAAGCACAACCGCAAATCACACGACCAGCCGGTGTCCTGCGAGTGTGCGCCGATCCAAACAATCTTCCTTTCTCTAACAACCGCGGCGAGGGTTTCGAAAATAAAATCGCAGAGATGGCAGCGAGTGATCTTGGCTGGCGACTCGAATACACGTGGTGGGCACAACGGCGAGGCTTCTTTCGCAACACATTGAAAGCTGGAAGTTGTGACGTGGTAATAGGTGTGCCGTCAGGATTCGAGATGGCGCTAACGACGATCCCCTACTACCGCTCCTCGTACGTGTTTCTTTATCGCCAGGGACAGTTGCGGATCGACTCTTTGGATGATCCGCAGTTGCGTGCGTTGAAGCTGGGCGTTCAAATGATCGGCGACGACTTCAGTAATACTCCGCCAGCACACGCACTCTCTCGCCGCAACATAATTCAAAACGTCAAAGGCTACACAGTCTACGGCGATTACGCCGAACAGAATCCACCGGCACGCATTGTCGACGCAGTTGCGCGTAAAGAGATCGACGTTGCGATCGTCTGGGGCCCGCTTGCCGGTTACTTCGCTCGTCGACAACGTGTTCCGTTGAAACTCGAGTTCGTGTCACCTCAGATCGATCAACCATTTCTGCCTTTTGTTTATGACATTTCAATGGGTGTGCGGCGCGATGATCAAGAGCTGAAAGACCAGCTCGAAAAAGTTATCCAGAAACATCGCGGTGATATCGACAGGCTGCTAAACGAATATGGCGTTCCGCGCGTCGACAGATAGGAAGAAAAACATGCTTCGTAAGGTGTTTCGGTTGAAATTGTTATTCGCAGTAAACGTCGCGGGAATTGTCTGTGCGTTGATGAGCGTCTCGTGCCAGCGGGAGAAACGCGTCTTTGAACCGTCGCCACCACCCGCACAGTCCAGTCAGGTCACGCTAAGTCAAATTAGACCAGGAGCACAAACTGCGGCATCGCCTGCAAGCAACGATGCAGAGAATCGAGCCTATGATGTAAGCGAGGGCAAGAGACTCTTCACGCAGTACAACTGTTCCGGATGTCATGCGAATGGCGGCGGCGGCATCGGACCAGCACTGATGGACGAGAAATGGATCTACGGCTCCGAACCAGTGAACATTTATTCGACGATTATCGAAGGCAGACCAAATGGCATGCCGTCGTTTCGGAACAAAGTTCCCGATTCTCAGGTGTGGCAATTGGCTGCTTACGTTCGCTCAATGAGCGGGCAACTTCGCAAAGACGTTTCGCCGAATAGAAGTGACGACATGATGCCGCACAAATCAGAGCAGGCTTCGGAGAAGAAAACTCCCCAGAACAGCAGTCCGCCACAATAGGACGGATGAATTTTGAGATCGAAGTATTCACAACTGTTTACTTCAACCATCGCCGCATTAGCGACCGTGTTCTCGACTGCTTGCAGCGGAGTTCAGTCGGCGTTGGATCCAGCGGGCCCACAAGCTAACAACATCAGCAAGCTGTGGTGGCTGATGTTCTGCGTGTGTACGGCAGTTTTCATTGTAGTAACAATCGTCTTAGGACTCGCAATTAATCGTAGTCGAAAAATTTCAGGCGCTGAAGACCTCGCTCCTGAACTCCAGATGCCACCGGAAGCGGAAACCAGAAGACGAAACATTGTTGCCGCAGCAACAGCCTTCACCGTTGTCATTCTCTTCGTATTCTTAGTCGCGAGTTTCTTTGTCGGTCGCGGAATGTCTGCGGAGCTATCAGCGAAGCAGGGCGTAATAGTTGAAGTCACAGGACATCAATGGTGGTGGGAGGTTCGCTATCTTAACGATGATGCCAGCAGCATCTTTACTACTGCGAATGAAATTCACATTCCCGTCGGAACTCCGGTTACGCTGACGCTAAAAGCATCGGACGTGATCCACAGTTTCTGGGTACCTAATCTTCACGGCAAAACTGATGCGATACCAGGCAAAATCGCGACGATGTGGTTTCAAGCCGACAAACCGGGAACCTACCGTGGGCAGTGCGCAGAGTATTGTGGACTGCAACACGCACACATGGGTCTGATCGTGATCGCGGAGCCGCGAGAGCAATTCAACTCGTGGCTAAATAATCAAACGCAGCCGGCGATTCAACCCTCATCCGCAACGGCCGCGCGCGGACAACAGATCTTCATGTCTGGCACGTGCAACATGTGTCATGCCATTAGCGGAACTGAAGCCGGATCAAACATTGGCCCAAACCTGACGCACGTCGCGAGTCGGCAAACAATCGGGGCCGCAACGATGACGAACCTTGGCGATCATCTGTCGCAATGGATAGCTGATTCTCAGAAGATCAAACCCGGCAATCGTATGCCCCCACACAATCTTTCCCCCGAAGACCTTCAGGCGGTAATCGATTACATGCAAACACTGAAGTGAATCGGAAGGACTAAGTGGCGCAAGCAATACCCAAACCAGTACAACTGGTCGATATCGAACTGACAGAAGCTGACATCACGCGCGACAAACGTGAGATGGAGCGGGCTTGGCGACGACCTAAAGGCTTGTGGGGGTTTTTAGTTGAAACTGATCACAAAGTGATCGGACTTCGCTACATCATCACCGCATTTATCTTCTTCTTATTCGGCGGGATTGAAGCCGCGTTGATGCGCATCCAACTCGCCTTTCCGGAAAATCATTTTCTTAATCCTGATCGTTACAACCAGGTATTCACTGTTCATGGCACCACGATGATGTTTCTCTTCGCAGTACCGATTGTCACTGCAATGGGGATCTACTTTGTGCCGCTGATGATCGGTGCACGTGATGTGGCGTTCCCGCGGCTGAACGCCTACGGCTACTTCGTCTATCTGATTGGCGGGATTCTGCTGTACACAAGTTTCCTATTGAACACTGGACCAGACGCAGGCTGGTTCAGCTACGTCCCCCTAGCTGGTCCTTCTTACTCACCAGGAAAACGCGTCGACATCTGGGCACAGATGATCACGTTCACAGAGATCTCCGGACTCGCCGGCGCGATCGTAATAATCGGAACCGCGTTCAAGATGCGCGCGCCGGGCATGTCGCTCAATCGCATTCCGTTGTTTGTGTGGGCGCAAGTCGTCACGTCGTTCATGATTCTCTTCGCGATGCCTTCGGTGATGCTTGCAAGTGGTCTGTTGGCTTCAGATCGGCTGGTTGACACTCACATCTTTAATCCTGCTGAAGGCGGTGACGCAATTCTTTACCAGCACATGTTCTGGTTCTTCGGACATCCGGAAGTCTACATCATCTTCATTCCTGCGCTCGGATTCATCTCACCAATCATAATTGCCTTCGCGAGGCGCAAGATCTTTGGCTACACAGCGATGGTCCTGTCGCTGGTAGCAACCGCATTCATCGGGTTTGGGCTTTGGGTCCATCACATGTTTGCAACTCCGCTCCCACAACTCGGTGAGAGTTTCTTCACTGCGGCGAGCATGATGATCGCGATCCCCACGGGTGTACAAATCTTTTGCTGGCTCGCGACTCTGTGGGGAAGCAAGCTGCAAATGCGCACGCCGCTGCTGTTTGTGCTGGGTTTCTTCACAATCTTTGTCATCGGTGGATTGACGGGTTTGATGCTCGCCTCGGTTCCTCTCGACCTGCAAATCCACGATACCTTCTTTGTCGTGGCCCATCTGCACTACGTATTGATCGGCGGCTCAGTGTTCCCACTGTTTGGCGCCTTTTATTACTGGTTTCCAAAGTGGAGTGGACGAATGCTCGGTGAACGATTGGGCAAGTGGAATTTTTGGCTTATGTTCATCGGCTTCAATCTCGTGTTCTTCCCTATGCATCAACTCGGTCTTAAGGGAATGCCGCGGAGGGTCTACACCTATTTGCCAGAGACGGGATGGGGCAATTTGAATCTCCTCGCCTCTATTGGAGCATTCATCCTCGCGATTGGAGTGCTCGTGTTCATCGTGAATGCAATTTCGGCACTGCGAGCTGGCGAAGTTGCCGGTGACAATCCGTGGGCTGCTGATTCGTTGGAATGGGCCACGAGCTCTCCGCCGCCGGATTACAACTTTCTCTACTTGCCGACCGTTTCAGGGCGATACGCTCTGTGGAGTCAAACCGATAAAACCCCGATCGTCTATGGCCTGAGCACTCAGAAGCGCGAGACGCTTGTTACGAGCGTTATCGCCGCCAATCCAGAACTGCGGTTCGACGTCCCCGGCACATCGATCTGGCCTTTCATGGTAGCGCTCGCAACTGCTGAGGGTTTTATCGTGGGGATATTTACACCGTGGGCATTCCCAATTGGGGCAGTGCTGGCATTTGCTGCGTTAGCTGGTTGGTTCTTCTCGGATCCTGATCACTCGAACAAGAAAGTGATCGAACAGACAGAAGGTCATAGACCTGCGACGCAACCAAAAGAACTGCGAGCGGAAGAAGCATGAGCACTCGACGCGTCATAGATGTGAGTGAGCTACCGCATCACGATTTCGACACTGTCGATCCCGTGTGGTGGGGTAACAACGGTTTGCTCGCGATCGAGACCTCGATGTTCGTGATTCTGATCGTCACCTATTTCTACCTACGTCAGAATTTCACCGAATGGCCACCCCCGATCGCGCTTATGACCGCGCCGTTGAATCCTCTTCCCAGTTTGGGCCCCGGCACCTGGAATACGGTCCTGTTGTTATTCAGCATTTTGCCCATCGCGCTGGCAGATCTTTCATCAAGGCGTGGCTACCGCACCGGCGCGCAATTTGGACTCGTCATCTGCTTACTGTGCGGCGCCGGTGCGATCGCGTTGCGATCTTTCGAATTTTCGGCGGTGAAATTTCGCTGGGACAGCAACAGCTACGGATCAGTCGTCTGGTTTTTACTCGGAATGCATCTGGCCCACCTGGTCACACTGATGTCGGAAACAGTATTGCTGACGATTTGGATTTTTGTTCGAGAGTTTGATTTGAAGCACCGCCTCGACTTAACGGCGTTGGCGATCTACTGGTACTGGGTAGTTGGCATCTGGTTAGTTGTTTACACCGTGGTCTATTGGTCACCCCGGTGGCTGTAAGGTGTTCCAATGTCGACGGACGAAACGCTAAAGCGAGAAGTACAACAGAGACCAGTCAGCGAACTATCGCTCTGGGTCGCATTGCTTGGTCCGCCAATCGTTTGGGGCTTGGAATGGGAGATTGGATACTCGCTCGTCCCGTTTCATTGTTACGGCGGCACGCGTCTGCCGATTTTCCTTGTAACGACAGGCGCTCTGCTGTTGACGCTCGCTGCTGGAATGTTGGCGTTCGTGAATTGGCAGAGAGTCGGACGACTCTGGCCGAACGAAGGCACCGGAGTCGAGTCGCACATCGCTTTTATGTCAGTGCTGGCGTTGATGGGCAGCAGTCTCTTTTCACTCGTTGCGATCGCAGCAACGATCGCAGTAGCGATGTTGCATCCCTGCTGGCGCTGACTTCGCGAATCCCTCGCAATAACACAAAGAGCTGATGGACTTGTTGAAGAGATCTCGAAAAGCAGCGGCGGTTCTTCTGATTTGCGGATGCTATGTTCAAACAGCATTCGCACACGGTGGAAAGCCACACACATGGTCCGATCTTTCGCGCGCCTGGACTTTTGAACCACTCGTTGTCGTTGCTCTGCTAGTGTCCGGTGCGTTGTTCATGACCGGAGCGATTCGTCTCTGGCGGAAGTCAGGGAACGGCCACGGCATTCGCTATTGGGAAGCAGTCGCATTCGCCGCTGGTTGGATTTCGCTGTTCATTGCTCTGGTCTCGCCGCTGCATGCGTGGGGCCGCGTTCTCTTCTCTGCCCATATGACACAGCACGAAGTGCTGATGCTGGTCGCTGCACCGTTACTGGTCTTAGGTCGTCCATTAATCGCGTTCACCTGGGCAATACCAGTTAGCTGGTCGCGGCGTGCTGGCGTGATCGCGAAAACGAACTGGCTCAACGGCGCGTGGCGCTTCCTTACGATCCCCTTTGTGGCTTGGCTGGTCCATGCGATTGCACTGTGGACCTGGCACATTCCAAAGCTATTCGATGCGGTGTTGAAGTATGAAACAGTACATACCCTGCAGCACTTCAGTTTCTTCGTCTCCGCTCTTCTTTTTTGGTGGGCGCTGATTCACGGTCGACAAGGGCTGATGGGCTATGGCGCGGCAGTTCTGTACGTATTCACCACTTCGCTTCACAGTGGCCTCCTCGGCGCAGTTATCACATTTTCACGTTCGGTTTGGTTTCCAAGTTACCTGGGTCTCACGGAGTCGTGGGGCTTCACGCCACTTGAAGATCAGCAACTTGGCGGATTGATCATGTGGATTCCGGCGAGTCTCGTCTACATCTTTTCCGGACTCGCCTTATTCGCCGGCTGGTTGCGTGAATCTGAAGCACAGGTGATCAGACGAGAGCGTGCGATGGTCAAAGGTTAAGCGATCGATTGAATGAAGAAGATACTTGAAATCAGTCTGGGAATAGTCACGAGTATCGGCGGCTTCCTTGAAATTGGTTCGATCACAACCGCTGCTCAGGCCGGCGCTGAGTTTGGCTATCAACTTCTGTGGGCCATCGCTCTCGGTGGTATCTGCATCATCTTTCTGGTTGAACAAGGCGGACGATTATCAGCGGTCAGCAAACACACGATACCCGGAGCAATCAGAGAACGTTTTGGGTTCAACTATTTTCTTCTAATGTTCCTTGTTGTCGGTCTGGTATCGCTGTTGGTTTTCACAGCGGAGCTCGGCGGCGTTTGCATTGCGATTGAATTTGCCACGGGCATTCGCTATTGGTGGTGGGCCGTCCCAGTGGGGCTTGTTGTGTGGTTGTTGATGTGGAAAGGCCCGTTCAGTTTGATCGAAAAAGGTACTTCCCTTCTGGGTCTCGTCACCATCAGCTTCATAGTCGGCGCAATTGTTATGCACCCAAACTGGTCGTCAGTTGCGCGCGGTGCCTTGCCCAGTCTGCCCGCTCACGATTCTGCACGTTACTGGTTTATTGCCGTTTCGATTCTCGGCGCTTCCATTTCGCCGTATCTGTATTTCTTCTATTCATCCGGCGCCGTTGAGGATCATTGGGACGACAGTTACATCAATACAAACCGAGTTATCGCAGCATCGGGTATGAGCTTCGGCAGTTTGATCTCCATAGCAGTCCTGATTCTGGCCGCGCTCGTTTTTCCGCCGCGGGGTCTAAAAGTCGACGAATACTCTCAACTAGCGCTACTGCTGCAGGACGCTTTCGGCTACTGGGGATTTATTCTCCTGACTGCCTCCCTCGGAATTTCTTGTCTCGGCGCTGCACTGGAAATCGCGTTGGAACTCGCATACCTGGCAGCACAAGGGTTCGGTTGGAACTGGAGCAAGAACCAGCGACCGCGTGAAGAAGCACGATTCAGTCTGGTCTATATGGCGGTCATTATTATCGGTGTTGTGATAATCGCTGCGGGATTAGATCCTTTACAACTAACGATTATGTCGATGGCTTTAACCGCAGCAACGCTTCCAATCTCGATTGCTCCGTTTCTGTTTCTCATGAACGATCCCCATTATGTCGCAACCTACCGCAATGGTTGGTTCAGCAACACCGTTGTGATCTTGATCATCGCGCTCGCTTCAATCGTCGCGCTTGTAACAATTCCACTTCAAATCTTTGGAGGCGGCTGAGATGGATCTGATCCGCGACTGTCTCGACAAACAACTGGTCGATAAACACGGCAAGCCAATGGGGCGAGTGGATGGAGTGGTTGTGGAATGGACAACCGGCCAACAACCGCGAGTAGCAGCCATTGAAGTCGGAGCGGTAAGTCAATGGCGACGAGTCCATCCGCGCCTGGGGCAATGGGTCGATAATCTCCGACGAAAGATGGGAGTTGTGCGGAACGATCCGTGTCGTATTGAATGGGACAAAGCAGTCTCCTCGGCAATCGAGGTGATTGCAGATGTCGACGCCGAGAAATCAGGTGCATTGGATTGGGAGCTCTGGCTGCGGAAGAAAGTCATCCTGAAGATACCCGGTGCGTGATATGACTATTCGCTATGGAAACCTGGCTCAGCCCATCGTCCTGTTTTGCGCATTTGCGATTACCGGAGATCGAAGAATTGTAGGCTGAAATTGAAGCACCACCGGCCTGAAGTCGGTGGTATCCCAGATCAACCGATAACCGGCAAGGTACTATGCCAAACCAAATCAATGTAGAACTGTTACTGGGTAAGAAAGTGACCGGACTGAATAATCGTAAGATTGGACGGATCGAGGAGATCACCGCCGAACTACGAAGGGGCGAAGCTTACGTAACTGAATTTCATATCGGCTCTTATGCAGTTCTTGAACGATTCGCCGCTCTAGCTATCGGCCGCCCAATCCTGAACCTGTTTGGCTCATGGATAAAAAAGAGCTACGCCGTACCGTGGAACAAACTCGATCTTTCCGATCCGGGTCATCCAAAACTTACTTGTTCTGCGACTGAGCTCAGGCGACTGGAAAACTAATGCGACATCGTTCCCTCGGAATTCTTATCGTGTTCCTATGTTTGCTGTGTGCGTGTACACCGCCGCACAACGGGCCACTCGCCTACGTCTCGAATGAACGCGACGGCACTATTACCATCATCGACATAGAAACCGACCGCGTAATTTCCACAATCAAGGTTGGTGGGAGGCCGAGAGGGTTGCGGCTCGGACGAGACGGAAAGACAGTTTGGGTTGCGGTGAGTTATCCATCCAATCAATCAACAAGAAAGGATCAGATTTCAGTTATCGATGCAGGTTCAGGCAACGCGATCAATGGGTTCGAAGTCGGCACAGACCCGGAGGAATTCGTTATCAGCCATGATGGCGCATATCTCTTCACCGCCAACGAAGACGCCGGGACGGCTTCAATCACCGACGTGAAAACAAACAAAGTCATTGCTGTAATGCCTGTCGGCCTAGAGCCCGAGGGCGTCGCAATTAGCAATGACGGACGTTGGGTTTATGTGACATCAGAGACGAGTAGTACCGTTTCAGTGATCGATACCAACACAAATTCGGTTGTGAAAACTTTTCTTGTTGGTGCACGACCGAGAGAAGCTGTGTTCTCCAGTGACGGGAAGCGAGCTTACGTAACTGCGGAAAACGGAAACACTGTATCGGTCATTGATGCAAACGAGCACAATGTGGTCGGAACCATCGACCTGCCAAAAGGTGATGATACTTCTCCGCTAAAGCCGAAGGGCATCGTTGTTTCACCCGATGCAAAAACGATTTATGTGGCGACGGGACGCGGAAACTCAGTAGCTGTAATCGATGCACAGTCTCAGAAGTTGGTCCAACTTATTCCAGTTGGCCAGAGACCGTGGGGCCTGGAACTGTCGCCCGACGGACGAAAACTTTACGTCGCCAACAGTCTCTCGAACAATGTGTCGGTTATTGATGTGGCGACAAAGCAGGTCGTCGCCACGATCGCCGTCGGGGATGGCCCATGGACAATCGCGATACGCCCTGGCGTTAATAAGTGACGACCAGCTCTTCGGAAGCCTGCCACACAGGCAAATTCTGACGAATCGCTCCGCGCCGAAGTTTTTCGGGAGCGGCAAGTAAACGGCCCGCGCCGAGAACAACCGTCACTTTCGGATCCTCTGGCATAGTGACGCGTAGTTTGAGCTCGGAGCGTAAACGCTCGCGCATGCCTTTTAATAACGCGCCGCCTCCCGTAAGGATGACCCCGGAATAGTAGATGTCGGCAACTGCTTCCGGTTGCGCGTCTTCAATCAGACGCCGCACACCGTTGACGATCTCAGAAAGAATAGGTTCAAGAGCTTCACGAATCTCTTCTCCGTTGATTTCAACTGCGCTAGCCGAGCCGTCCAGCAAATGTTTGCCAACAACTTCGTAGCCAGCAATCTCGTCAAACCCATCATCGTTGGCGACCGCACCCAGATCTTTCTTGATTTTTTCGGCTGTTGTTTCCCCAATCTGTATGCAGTGTCTCGACC
>JBKPMX010000160.1:0-18040 GCA_046765655.1 Acidobacteriota bacterium | reverse complement strand
GCATGATGCTTCGCCCGCGCAAATCGCTCTGGCTTGGTTGCTTCGCGAATCGGATGTCGTGGCTATCCCCAAGGCTTTACAACCAGAACACATTCGCGAGAACCGTGCTGCGCTCGACGTCGAACTCACGGACGACGATCTTCAGCAGGTGGACCATGCGTTTCCGCCGCCGAAACGAAAGATCCCTCTTGAGATGATATAAAGCTAGCGAAACCCCAGGCTAAGAACTCAACGTCGCTGTCTAAAACTAATCTGTGTACTTTGTGTAAATCGGTCGATCTGCTTCCGTATCCCGGCATGCAACATGTGAAGTAACAATATAGAATTACGCCATGAGTCGGTATCTAGATCTTGAGACCTGGTCCCGTAAAGAGTTGTTCGACTTCTTCATTGGTTACGCGCATCCATACTTCAATGTAACCGCCCAAATTGACGTCACAAACTTAAGAGAGTTCATCAGGGCGCGAAAAGTAAAACTCTCCCATGTGCTTCATTACTGCGCACTGCGCGCTGCGAACGAAATAGAACCTTTTCGCTACCGTCTCAAAGAGGGAAAAGTTTTCGTTTATGACAAGATCGACGGAGGCACAACGGTCCTTTTGCCCAACGAGAGCTTTTCGTACGCCTATTTCGATTTTGATCCGGACTTTGCGGCATTTGCGAGTGGCATGGAAAAAGCTGTTACTGAATTGATAAGCGGAACTGGTAAATTAAAACCGACAATGCGTGATGATGTTATCTACCATACAACGTTACCGTGGATCTCGTTTACGAGTTTTGCTCACGCTCGAACGGGGGGACGCGGTGAATCAATTCCGCGGATCGTATTCGGCAAAATAACAGACTCAAATGAGCGACAGGTGCTTCCGATTTCAGTCGAGGTTCATCACGCGTTGATGGATGGGCTTCACGTGGGAAGGTTCTTAGAGCACGTAGAGAAAGCGTTTTCGGAGCCCGAGAGTTTCATTGTTGGACCAACATGATTACGGCAAATTGGACCTCGAATGCCAATGATTTTTTGGCGGAGTTCACCCTTCTCTACGATTAAGTTCATAGCCCGCAAACGGCGGCAACTCGGAATCTTTAATACGTCGAATACCGCTTAGCGATTTGAGTGATTCCGTTTATCGCCCGAGTAATGAAACTTGCAAGTTCACCGCCGAGACGCAGAGAACGCTTAGGTAACGCAGAGATTGAAACAGTAGCACCGCCCATCGATTATTTAAATTGACCGCCTTACGCGCATTTAATAAGATGCCGCCCCGTAGGTCCTTCATTTAACGGCGATGCATAGATCAACCCCCTCGTCTTACTCTCCGTCTCCGAAAGCGCGCTGGTCCAATCCCATTGACGCTAATCAATGCTCGTCGTGTTGTGACGATCTGATTTATCAACCGTTCTTGATCCGCCTGAAAACAGGAGAAGACATGCGAAATAATGAAGCTCGTGCCCGTCTGAAGTTCGCAAAGCTGATTTACGCCACGCTGATCATACTCGTCGTGGCATCAGTAAGTTTTGCGCAAACACAAATCACAACCGGAACGATTCAGGGCACCGTAACGGATGCCAATGGTGCAAGCGTTCCCGGCGCTACCGTAGAAATAAAGAACCTCGACACGAATCTCTCCCGTAGTTTGACGACGGATGAAGATGGTCGTTTCATCGCGCTCAATCTTCCGACTGGACCATACTCGATTACAGTCTCCAAGCAGGGGTTCGCGACGGCCATTGCTGAACGACGTGAACTAACATTGGGACAAGCGCTGACGCTTCCCGTGACGATGAAAGTTTCGACGCTACAAGAAACCGTCACGATTGAGGATGTGCCTATAGTCGATGCTTCCAGGACTGAGAGCAGCTCAACGCTAAACTCAACAACGGTCAGTAAGACTCCGATTCTTGGGCGCAAATTTGAAGACCTGCTTACCTTAACGCCTGGCGTTAGTATCGTGCAGGGACCGGACGGCGATGAAATCAATTTCGCCGGACAGCGTGGCGTGTTCAATAACGTCAGCATGGATGGCGGCGATTACAACAATGGCTTCTTTGGTGAGCAACTCGGTGGACAGCGCGCATCGATCGACATTCCACTCGATGCTGTGAAGGAATTCCAGGTCGTTGCGACTGGCGCAAGCGCTGAATTCGGGCGTACTGCCGGCGGGGTCATCAACGTCATTTCGAAATCAGGAACGAATGACTTTCACGGCAGTCTGTTCCACTTTCAACGTCTCGAGGCACTAACTTCGAATACCTCCGACGGTAAACCGCTTACGGATTTTCACCGTGAACAATTCGGTGGAACCATCGGCGGTCCGATTAAAAAAGATAAGTCTTTCTTCTTTGGCTCGTTTGAGGGAATCAGGGAAAACCTAACGAGAGCAAACCTGAGCGAACAGGTTGGAGCCACTCCCTGTCCGATCTCTACTCCCACGATTGGCTCGAACGAAGGACTAATCAATTCTAATGACGACTGCGCGCGTCTGGCCTTGCTGAACTTCATCGGAACCACCAGAGGTCAGGACGAAGGTCTGCCCGTGCCACATCCGATCAGGAACTACGCGACGCTAATAAAGACGGACTTCAACGTCACGCAGGCGCACCAGCTGGGGATTTCTTATAACTTTGACTACTCGAAGAACACGAATCAAACATTCGACGTGGCCACGTATGGCAATTCAGCAAATGGAATCGAAGGCGCCTCGAAGATCAATAACCTCAACGTGAATTTCCTATCGACGTTGTCTGCAACGGCCCTGAATGAAGCTCACTTCTCATATACACGTGAGAACAGGCCGCGCGCAGCTGTGGCGTCAAACGTTCCGGCGGATACCGCTATGGGGTTCGTTACAACGTTTCGCTTCGGAGCCCCGTTCTTTTTAGAACCAAACATTGACGAGTTGCTTTGGCGCACGCACGTCAAAGATAACTTCTCGCTGATTCGTGGCAGTCACACAATGAAGTTCGGCGGCGAGTGGTTGCACACGCTCAATGACCAGGTGTTCCGCGGTTTCTTTACGGGCCGTTACATTTTCGATAGTGCCGCGGGGTTCCTCCGATACGCATCTACACCAGCCGCTAATGGTTTCGGACGCAACGTCGGTGAATGTTTTACCGCCGCAGGCGCCTTTACCGGATGGATCACTCAAGGTGCTCCGTTCAATCAAACGTGTCCGGCCGGAAGTAGCGTTGGTGGACCATTACTGCTTTATTTGCAGAATGGAATTGCGACCGGCATTGCGGGCGTGCCTCCTCCCGGTAAGTCGACGATCTCCAATGAAGATCTCGGCCTCTTCGCGCAGGACAAATGGCAAATACGGCCAAACTTCACGTTGAGCTACGGTCTGCGTTGGGAAGCACAGATATTCCCTGAGCCAGTTATTCCGCCATCGCAAACCGGCTACGCGTCGCTATTGAATAATCCGAAATTTCCATCCGACGGAACACTGCACAGTCCCAAGAAGGAATTCCAGCCACGGCTAGGATTCGCATGGGATGTCTCGAAGCAGGGCAAGTCGGTGATTCGAGCGAGTGCCGGAATGTTTTACGGACGACAGAATATGTTGTCACAGGTAGGCTCGATAACTGACAACGGAGCGCAGCAGTTTGGTATCGCTTGTGGTTCCTCTTTCGGTTGCAGCAACGGCGGGGGCTTGCCAGTGTGGCCCAATATCGTGAATGTGCCGCCTTCGGGCGGTCTTCCAGCGTTCCCATCGATCCGCGTGTTTAGCAAAGACTATGCGAACCCCCGGATCTACACGGCGAATGTTGGGTTTGAGCAGGAAGTCGCGAAGGATTTTTCTGTTTACTTTGACTTCACTCATTCAAAGGCTGTTCATCTGACGCGCTTCCTTAACTACAACCGCATTGGACTATTTCCAGGGTTTGGCGACGTCTTTGTGACTAGCGCCGTGGGCAAGTCTGTTTACGACGGATTTACTGCTGGTGTGAGAAAACGCTTCAGCCGTCATTACCAGTTTGAAGCGAACTACGTATTGGCAAAAGACAAGGATGATGATTCGAACGAGCGCGACCCGTTTACGGATCGTTCTTTTGATCTCACGAACTTAAGTCTTGATTATGCGCTTTCAGATCGCGACATAAGACATAAGTTCAACTTCTATATGTATTCCGAGTTGCCATGGCATCTCGAGTTTGTTCCGCGGATCCAGGCGCGAAGTGCACAGCCAATAACACCGGCAGTCAGAACCGCCACGAACCGCAACTCGCTTCGTAAGGACAATGATTATTTCTCGTTCGACTGGCGCGTATCTCGTCCGTTCAGATTTGGCGAGCATTACGAACTAATTCCAACGATCGAGATGTTTAATACCTTCAACAATGCGAACAACATCAACCCGTTAACCACTCCTGGTCTTTTCAACTTTGATGGATTCTTGAGACAAGGCGTGGGAGACCCAAGACAGGTGCAGCTTTCGATAAGATTCACGTTCTAGCAGGTGAATAAGGATTAATTGTAGGGCGGCCACGGAGGGTGGCCCCTACAAATTTGAACGACAACGACAAAGGCGCGAAGAGTGATCTCTTTGCGCCTTTTTCCACTTCCAGGTTTTTCGATCCGCCCTGCTGTCTCACTTAAGCCGCTGATATTCCTTCTTCGCCTCAATCAGGATCGGAATGTCCTGGTCTGCATCTTTCCACAACGCGAAGAAGTCGTCATAAGCTTTGCGTGCTTTCGCCGAGTCGCCCTGCAATGCAGTGGCCCGTCCCAGCCCAAGGTAGGCAAGCGGAAACAACGGTGACATTGGAGCGTAGCCTCGGTGATCCAGAATCTTCTGAAACTCCACCGCCGCTTCTGCACCTTTGGCTTGTTTGAGATTCGCCAATCCGCGCACGTACTGTGGCCAGAACTCTCCAGCGGCCTCGTAACGGGCGCCCTGTAATTCCGTGACTGCCTGTGCGGCATTGTGCTCAAGCGCCAGCGCCCCGCGAACTGCTGGTAGCCAGATAGAATTAACGATCGTGAATTGCGGATACTGCTTCGTCAACTCGTCCACGAGCGACTGTGCTTGAGTGAGGTCACCACATAACGCTAACGCGAGGCTGCTACGAGTTAGTGAGACTTGATTGTGTTCGTACGAGAGTGATTGGGAAGCGGCTAATTTAGTCTCAGCACATTGGCCAACTGCTGCAGAGCGCAAAGCGTATTCGGCGGCGTATTGAGCAGCTACTTCTTTTGCCTTGCTGCGTGCCGCGAGGTCAATTGAGCGCCGCGCAAAATCCTGCACGAGTTTCCACTTTCCAGCAAACGCTGAAGAATTAGTTTGCCAATCAAGCGCTAGGTACTCATTCTGTTTGCCAGTCAGGCTCTCAGCTTCGTGCTTCATTGCGGCGGCATCACCGCGAATAAACGCAATGCTATAACTCCACGTATGGAGATGTTCGCTGTCGAGCTTGTATTGCTTAAACGCTCGATCAAGCACAGCCAGGGATTCATCGTAGCGATGAAGACGCATCAGCGCCCGAGCGAGGTTCCCATGCGGCGCCGCCGTGTTGGGATTGATGCGAATGGCTTCACCGGCTTCTTGTGCTGATCTCTCCCACTGACCAATACGGTCGTAAGCCACTGAAAGGTTAACATACGGTCGGTCATCGCGCGGATACGTCTGTTTATAAAGATCCAGTACTTCAATGTACTTGTCCAATTCTCCGGTGACATAGAAGTAGTAGAACGAAGAAATGCGGAGCTTCTCAACTTCACTCACTCGGTCGCGCAATGCATACGCCTTGGCGATGTTCTCCGCTGCCAGCTTGGGTTGCCCAGTGTTGGCATAGCAAACTGACAAGCCGCTGTATGCTGAGGCGAAGTTGGGATCCAGCTCCAACGCATGTTTGTCGTGTTCTATTGACTCAAGCCATTTGCCGCGATTCGCCTCGTCGGCCCCCAGGGAATAAGCTTTTAGCGCTTCAAGCGACGAGGTGGTGACTTCGAGGGGCGCATCGAATCTTTGTAGTGAATTTAACGATTCACCTAGTTTCTCGCGCAGGTTGATTGCCGCTTGACTGAGCGTCTTAAGTACCTGCTCTTTACTCTCCGACTCGGCTTGTTCTCTGGCCAATGCCTCGCCGCTCTGGCTGCTGATCGCTTCCAAAGTGAGCACATAATGGCTGCCCAGCGTTGCAATAGATCCGGTGATGAGCGCTTTCAGTCCCTGTCGCTGGCATATCTCTCGTCCGATCTCCACAGTTACTCGATCATCAGGGGAGTGGCCCATAAGGCGCAGCGTCTGCCGCACGCGCGCATCAGAAAAGAGGTTTAGAAATGGTGACTGTCCGAGTTGCACGGCAAGCCCTTGTTTGAGTGTGCCATCAAACACCGGGTCGCCAGTGGTGTTGACGAAGTCCGCAACAAGGATTGTGTCCTTATCAGTCAAGGCCGACGTGCGGCGGGCGAATAGGAAGTAGCCTCCGATTGCAAGAGCCAACGCAAACACTAAAGCGCCGGTGACTGCAAACCCTTTCTTATGTCGCTTGATCTCACTGACGATGTACTCTGCGCTTGATAGGCGATGTTCAACGCTACTGCTTGCAGTGTTGGCGGCGGTTTCCGCAGTGGCTGTTTCAACTCCGTGAGCCCCTGTGTGTGTGTGTGCGCTGCTGGATGTTCTGAGCTCCGGAGAGACAGTGCGTTCGATCTCCGCGTCAAATTCGAGTTGCCGCTTAAGTCTTTTTAGATCTACCAGCAGGTCTTTCGCTGTTTGATAACGCTCTTCGAGATCTTTCGTAAGAGCCTTCGCGACGATTCTTTCGAGTTCCGCTGGCGCTTCCCGATCGTAACGCGCTAAGGGCAAAGGTTCTTTATTGAGTATCAGGCCAATGACTTCGGTAGGTGTCTCGCCTTCGAAAGGAACATGCCCAGTCACCATCTCGTAGATGACCGCGCCAAGGGCCCAGATATCGGTGCGACCGTCAACGCGTTTTCCTTTCGCCTGTTCCGGCGACATGTAGTTCGCCGTTCCAACGACCGTACCTGCACCGGTATCGACCAGAGCTTTTGTCGGTGCTTCAGTGTCAGTGGTGGAGCCTTCCGGTTGCGTAAGCTTCGCCAAGCCAAAATCCAACACTTTAATGTAGCCATCACGGCGGACCATGATGTTCTCAGGCTTGATATCACGATGGACAATGCCTGCCGCGTGGGCCGCAGCCATGGCGCCGGCAGTCTGAATAGCGAATTCAAGGATGTCGCTTAGCCGAATGTACTGGTGCTTCATTCGCTGACGCAGCGTCTCTCCCTCGATGAATTCAGTCACTATGAAATGACGCGAGTCGTGATCACCAATCTCGTAGATTGTGATTATGTTGGGATGATTGAGTGCGGAGGCAGCTTTGGCTTCCTGCACAAATCTACGCATGCGCTGCTCATTTGAGGAGAGATCAGCAGGTAAGACTTTCAGCGCAACTTTGCGATCAAGTTTTTGGTCTTGGGCCAAGTAAACTTCGCCCATGCCACCAGCGCCGATCTTATTGACAATCGAGTAGTGGCCGAGCACCGAGTTGGGGGACATCGTTACTCCCATTTTCTGATTAACTCTGGGCCTAAAGAGGCGGGTGGCGTACGCGAGCTATAAGGAGTTGATGCCGGAACGCTACCCTCTACCTTGAAGAATGCGGGTCATATTAGTGCAAGAACTGATTATAGGCCAGCCTCAGAAGTTCTGTTCAAATTCTAAAACACTTGCCGCCCCGGGTCTTGAAATTACCTTCTAAAAACACTGGGGCATCGATGGACGGAACGCCCCTACAATCAGGAAAAGAGTTTTTCGTATTCCTTCTTCGCCTCGATCAGAATCGGCAAATCCGGATCGGCATCTTTCCAGAGCGCGAAGAAATCCTCGTAAGCTTTTCGAGCTTTTGCCGTGTCACCTTGAAGAGCTGCAGCACGTGCGAGACCGACATAAGCCAGCGGATAAAAATAAGAAATCGGAGACCACCCGCGGTTGTCCAGGATCTCCTGGAACTGAGCGCCGGCATCGGCACCCTTCTTTTCAGCGAGATATGCTTGCCCGCGAAGATAGGCGATGGGAAAGAGAATGTTTCGTCCGTAGAGTCTGGTCTTTTCTAACAACTGAATCGCTTGAGCAGCATCCCCACGTTGCATCGCTACACTAGCTTCAATCAACGGTATTCGAACTTGATTGATCAAACTGTCTGTGGGGAAACGCTTAGCCAGCTCGTCCACGAGAGCTTTTGTTTGGCCGCTATTACCATCGCCACCGCAGATAGCCAGGGCCTGGGCTGATAACGAAAGTGTGATTCGATCGTGGGAGAGCAGGAGTGCTTTTGCGGTCTGATCCTTCACCGAACCACAATCGTTGAGTTGCGCATTCCGTGCAGCCGCTCCCGCGGCAAGCTGAGCCGCGACCTCTTTCAGATCACGTCGCTCGGCCATTTCAATCGACGTTGAAGAGAACTCTTTAGCTTTACGTAATTGTCCGGAAAACGCGGCCGACTCACCCTGCCAACTTTGAGCCGCGTACTGTTCAGGTTTCCCCGTTGCCCAATCGACTTCATTCTTAACTCCCGCTGCATCGCCCTGGGCGAATGCAATCCGGTAGAGGTTCTGGTGCATTCGCAGATTCTCGAGCTTCTGAGAGAGCGCCTGACCAATTATTTGCTTCGCCTCATCGAAGTGATTTAGACCAACGGCGCTCGAAGCTAAAAGAGAATGACCAGACGCTGAATTTGGATTGAGGCGAATTGCTTCGCGAGCCTCTTCCGCCGCTTTATCGAACTGACCAAGTTCGTTGTATTTGACTGCCAGATTATTGTGAGGTGCGCTGTCGCGCGGGTACGTGCGCTTCCACAGTTCCAAATTGTCAATATACTTATCGAGTTCCCCGGTCGCGTTATCGTAGTAGATCTGAGTGATATATAGTCGCTCGTACTCACCGACTCTATTGCGCAACTCGTACGCCTTTCGGGCGGCCTCGGCAGCCAGCTCGTACTGCCGTGTGTTGTAGTACATCGACGACATCGCAGCGTAGGCACGAGCGAAATTAGGATCCGTTTGCGTCGCCTGTTTGAAGAAGGGAATTGCGTCAAGGTACTTGCCTTTGAGTTGAGTATCAAACCCCACTGAATAGGCCTTGAGGGCGTCAAGCGATGACGTCGTGGCCTGATGGATGGGAACGTCGTACTTCTGAATTGAACTCAACGACTCGCCTAATTTTTTCCGTAAGGTAGTAGCAGCATTACCGAGTGCCGAAAGTACCTGCTCTTTGCTTTCAGCTTCTACTTGCTCACGGGCAATCGCATCTCCCGTTTGCGCGTTGACTGCTTCGAGCGCGATAACGTAGTGGCTGCCGAGATTTGCTATTGAGCCCGTAAGAAAAGCTTTCAATGATTGCCGCTGACAAATCTCGCGCGCGATTTCTTTCGTGACGCGTTCATCAGGAGAGCGATTCATAAAACGGAGCGTCTCTCTGACACGTTGGTCCGAAAAGATGTTCAAGAACGGCGACTGCTCGAGTTGTACAGCGAGTCCCTGCTTGAGGGTCCCATCGAAGACGGGGTCACCTGTGGTGTTCGCGATGTCGGCGAGCACAATGGTGTCTTTCTCGGTCAACGCTGACGCCCGCGTGGATTTGAGGTACAGGAACGATCCGACGGCGAGCACCGCGACAATCAGTAATGCCAACGTCATCAGCGCCCCACGCTTGTGACCCTTGACCTGATTGACGATGTACTCCGCACTAGATGTCGGCCGTGTTTGTGAAATGCTGCTCTCGGCTGGCGCCGTGATTGGCGCGTGGGAAAGGGCGTCGGTATTCGGAACTATCGACCTGTCGGCCAGGGTGCGCTGTAGTTCTGCATCAACTTCCAACCGCTTCCTTAGTTGGCGAAGGTCGATAAGCAAGTCCTTTGCTGATTGATATCGTTGTTCGCGTTCTTTCGCCAGCGCCTTCTGCACGATCCGTTCGAGTTCGTCCGGCGCTTCTCGAGAATAGCGAGCGAGTGGTGGTGTGGCTTTGTCGCTCAGAATCGAAGCCAGAATTTCCGTTTTGTTGGAGCCTTCAAACGGCAGTCGCTGCGTGACCATCTCAAAAATCAAAACGCCAAGACTGAAGATGTCTGTGCGAGCATCGACCTCACGTCCACGAGCCTGTTCTGGCGACATGTAGGTTGTTGTTCCAATGACCTGACCTGGTTCAGTGATCGCAGCCGAGGTAGGAGCTTCGGTGTCTACTTCACTAGTTGGTGTTGGTTCAGTGAGTTTCGCGAGTCCGAAATCCAGGACCTTCACGATGCCATCACGACGAATCATGATGTTCTCAGGCTTAATGTCGCGATGGACGATGCCAGCGTCATGAGCTGCTGAAAGAGCCCGGGCGGTTTGAATGGCAACATCGAGGACCTGATCGAGTTTTGGTTCGTTGAGACGCATCCGGCTACGCAGTGTCTGACCATCGATGAATTCTAACGCGATGAAATGACGTGAATCGGATTCATCAATTTCATAAATGGTGATGATGTTTGGATGATTGAGCGCAGAGGCTGCCTTCGCCTCTTGCACAAATCGATGCATACGATGACGTTTCGAAGCAACGGCCTCAGGCAGAATCTTCAACGCGACTTTCCGATCGAGTTTTGTGTCTTCGGCGAGATACACCTCACCCATTCCGCCGACTCCGATTTGTGAGACGATGCGGTAATGGGAAATGGTTGAATTAGCCGCGAGTGCTTGACTCAATGTTTCTCTATTGGTGCGCGCGATATTCTACATCACCGATGAGTTAGTTTACTTAGACAGGTTTCCAGGATTACAAGATTTTCAGCGTTAAGAAGAGGCCTGACGAGGCAAACTTCTCCCATGTCATCGGCAGCGATCTTGGACACAATCGTGTAGTGCGCAACCTTTGAATTGGGGGAGATGGCGTGCGTCAAAGTAGCCTGTTTTCTGGGACGAGTTCGGCGCATTGTAACCGACCTCAATGAACACACGCTACTGGTTTGATTGTCCCATCCTGCAGTGGGACGGCCCAAAATCGGTTTGCTATATCGAGGCTGTCAAATCCACCCTGAATCTTGTGCATCCATATGTACCTCGAAACTTTTGCTGCAGCGTTGAACTCTGTGCGCAGTCTCAGCGTTCTCTGGGTCTCAGCGGTTATGTGAGTTCAGACGACCTGACCTGTACAGGTTTTACAATGGGTCGCGAGATACACCCTGCTTCGTAATGACGACCGGTTTGATTAAGCCTTTATCGTCAAATTGCATTTCATCAATACAAACAACTCGGTGGTTACGATCGGTTTCTTCCAAAGGCCTCCTGTGATAGACGATGTACCAACGCGATGAGCCGCTTTGATGTAAAACCGAATGATGACCTGCGCCGGTGGCCACCGACGGATCCTGTTGAAGAATCTTTCCGACTCGCTCAAATGGTCCAAATACCGATGACGACATGGCGTACGCGACCGCGTAATCTGGACCGGTCCAGCCTCCTTCGGACCACATGAAATAGTACCGTCCATCCTTCACGAACATGAACGCGCCTTCGACGTAGCCTTTGGGTGTGATCTCTTTGAACGTGTTGCCATCAAAGAAGGGAACTAGACCGGTAAAGTCGTTATTCAGTTTCGCGATGTTGCAATGTCGCCATCCACCGTAAATTATGTAATACGAGCCATCGCGGTCCTTGAACACGAACTGATCGATCGGCTGTGCCCCGTTGTGAAACTTATCGATCAGCGGCTTGCCGAGATAATCCTTGAATGGTCCACCAGGATGACGGGCGCGCGCGATGCCGATACCACCAACCTGCTGATCGTTCTGAATATCATTTGCCCCAAAGAACAAGTAGTACCAGCTACCCTTCTTGACGATCGAAGGAGCCCAGAGTGCTCTTTTGATCCATGGCGCATCACTGTTGGAAAAAATACGGGGGTGTTTTGTCCAGGTGATCAGGTCTTTTGAAGAGAACGCGTCAAAGAAGGTTTGTTCGTCGTAGCGTGCCGAATACGTAGGATAGATCCAGTATTCATTCTCGAAGACGTGAGCTTCGGGGTCGGCGTACCAGCCGGGAATGATTGGATTGCCTGAGTTGATTTGTGGGACCGGCACGGCGTGGCTGCCCGTGCTTTCCTTGACACCGGCATAAGTTATACAAGCGGTGCAGACGAACAGAATCAACAGCGCCGATTTGATCGGACAATCCTTTGCAGTCATTGCTTGATGTCAGATCGCGGTGGGGAAAGGTCAGCCCCGCTCAAAATCCACCCGCTCACTGCCGTAACAGTTTCTAGGTACATAACATGAACCACTCAACTTCTACCAGCCTTGTAGCTAAGCAATTTGGAGTGAGGAAGCCTCCTGCGTGATTGATATCAGATACCTTGAATTCTTCCAGTGAATCCTGAAGGGGCTGTGAATTGAGCGGGGGTGAACCGCCCTTCCTCACCTCCAAATTAATGTCCTTGAGTTCTTACATTGCAAGTTGAGTAGCTCATGTTCCGTACGTTGAATGATTTCGATGGCAGCTTAAGGTGACGAACCTCAGCGTTCTCTGCTTATCTTGCGGTTTCCGTCCCAACCCAAATAACCGCCGAGATACTCAGGATGCGGAGGCTGCGTCAGTGAGTTGAACTGAGTCATGAAGTCATGTAGCGGCAAACAGTCAGTACCGATACGCGGTAGCGTCGGGTCCTGTCCGTCTGAGGCGCCGCAATCGAAAGGACCCGACGCTACCGCGTTTCGGTACTGACTGTTTGTCACAACATTGAGCCTTATGTTGAAGTCGCCCTAAAAACATTACAGCTGGAACAGGAACGTTGCAGTCGAGGTCGCTCGAATTCCCGTGTCTTGAAAAGCTCTGTGCAAGAAATGTTGCGGAGAATCGATGTTTCGATGCCGGATGCTCGCGATCACTAGAGAACTTAGTTGCGGAACGGTGATCGCATAGAGATCGCCGGAGGTCAGCGAAACATTTGAGATTCTTAAAGAAGCCCATTGTTCGCACGTTGTTTGCGACTGGTCTGGCAATCTGCGGAACGAGTGGCCTGATCCAGGCCCAAAAGAAGTCGACGCTAACCGCCGACCCAAAAATCATTCAATGCATCAAGAATGGAGACGTTGCTTGTGTGACAGAGTTCCTCGGTAGCGGCGGCAATCTTAAGGCGGTCGATGAAAAGGGATTGCCGCTGTTGACTCTCGCGGCCGAAACCAATAACGCGAGGGTGGTCCGAATTCTCATCAACGCCGGTGCCGATGTGAACGACGCGGGTCCGGGCGACGAAGCTCCGCTTTGCCGTGCCGCGTTGTTCGGTCGCAAAGAGATCGTTCAGACATTGTTCGACGCAGGCGCCAAGGCGGACGTGATTTGTGACAGTGATCACGGAGATAGCGCCTTGATGGTAGCCATTCGCGGCGCGATGTTTAGCGAGATGCCTTTCGAATTCAAAGAGACATTTCTGAACACCAAAGAAGAAAGCGCAGGTAGTAAGGAGGAATCGGACAACCTTCACCAAGTATTGGCTACGCCCGCCAATGATTTTCTCGAAATCGCTCAAATGCTCCTGACGCGCGGCGCGGATGTCAACGTCGTTGCGAAATGTGACGTCGGCGAATCGGCCTTAATGTACGCAACGATGAGTGCTAACCTCGAAATGGTAAAAACCTTGATGGCCCATGGAGCCGTCGTAAAGCAAGAGTCTCCAATTCTCGACTTCTTGCGCGACATAGAGATCGAATATCAACGAGAGAAATCGACACCCGTACCTGTGCTTTCGCGGCAACAGGCAGCGATGATTGACTGGATAGAGAAGAGTCGATCTCGGCGGGAGGAGATCGCGCAACTTTTAAAGGCTGCGGGTGCGAAAGAGAGCGAGCGTGATCAAGAACCAGTAGACTACGCACAAAACGCAGACAACTATGCGCGGGAAGCATTCAACGACGTAATCGAAAGGAACGACATCAAGGATTTTGAACGGCTGGTGGCTGCTTACGTGAACCATCCGCTGGGCGCGGCCGTGCTGCCAGAGGCTCTCCGGCTCGCAGTCAATTACTCGCGGGTTGAGATGGTGAAGTCGCTGCTCGCGCGCGGTGTAAATCCGAATCTACTGACAACTACGACGAAATACACTCCGCTCATGCAAGCTGCCAGCAGCGCCGATCTTGAACTAGTGAAGTTGTTAATCGATGCCGGCGCTGATCTCAACGCCCAAGACGAGTCGGGCCACACGGCGCTCGACCAAGCCGAAATGTACACACATTCGAGCGAAGAACACCGAACGGTCGCGGCATTTTTGCGGGAACGCGGTGCCCGAAGCGGTAAGGAAAAGAGGTGATCGAACGGCTAATTCATACAAATGGCCCAGACACATTTGCTTTGCACAATTTGCTGAGCCTGCGAAGCAGGCGTGGAGCATAAAGCCTGGGGCGTAAGCCCCAGGATCCGAGGCGAATTAGTTAAAGAGCCCGCGAAGCGGGCGGCAGTTTGAAATGTAAGCGTCGCTTTAGTCCACCGTCTGTCGTCCGCTTCGCGGACTCATGGGTCATGTATGCGGTCGACCTAGGGCTAACGCCCTAGGCTCTACGCTGACCGCCCGCTTCGCGGGCTTCAACCGTAGAATGTCGTCTACTTTACTTTCGCACGGCAGTTACTCGACCAACAGCAGTGCCTTCACAGTTGGATTGAGTTTGAGATCCTTCGAATCGACCTGCAACGTCGTCGACAGTCGTCTCGGCGACAACAGTTGCTTCACAGTTTCGTCCTACGCTGGCTTTTGCAGAGTAGGTGAAAGTTCTTGCCTTAACTTCTCCTCTGATTGGGAATGTCGTTTCTAAGCCTTTGAAGCGAAGCCTTCCTCTGACGCTAGAACCATCTTGCGAGAGCTCCATCACTAACGTGTCGTCCTGAGATGTTCCTTTGCCTTGGACTTTACCAGAGAAACGAACTTCCCAAATTCCGCTAACCTGCACGTCAGGCTGAGGCGTTCCGTTGTAGAAAAAGAAAACTACGAACAACGCGAGAAGGGAACGATGCGGCTGGTATTCCATCTTGCATAACCTTTGTGCTTTGTCCGTTCTTAATTGACCCTCTACTTTTACTCTTAGTGATTACGATAACTGTCATTTCTTAAGACCGCTGGCCCAATTAACAACGACTGTAATCGGAGCGACAGTACTGTCCCCGGCGGGAGCATTTACCAAAAAGCGTTGGCCGTCAGGCGCTACTACGTAACGATTCGGCGCAGTGTAGTTGCGAACCTTCGTCGTGAACAACGGTTTCGGTGCACTCATCTCAACAGTAGATCCGGTTTTGATTTCCACCGACATCAGTGTCTTGTCAGGCGCGACATAAAACAGTTCCTTACCGTCGCCGCGCCAATGAGGCTGCCCACCGCCTCCATTCGACACGAGCCACTTGCCGCCTGTTCGAGGAAAGGGCTGGATATAAACCTCAACGCGTCCTGTTTCGTTTGAAGTGTAGGCGAACCAGTGACCATCGGGAGAGAAGAACGCTGCGGTTTCTTCGAATTCGCTGTTCAGTAGTGGATATGGTTTGTGATCATCAAACAGAGGCAGCACCCATACGTCCGCTCCGCTTTGTTCGTATTGATTGAACAGAATAAACCGGCCATCGCTTGACCAGTCGGTGGGTTCTTTGGCCGTGTCAGACTTAAACAAGAGCTCGGAGTTACCCAACCCACTGGTGGGCTTCCGGTAAATATTGATGAGCGCGTCACCACCAGGAGTGCCTGAGCTAAAGGCGACGAAGTTTCCGTCAGGTGACCACACAGGGTTGTCTTTAGTGCCTGACTCGAATGTAAATCGCGATGGTACGCCGCGCGCCAGATCCATCAGCCAGATGTCGAAGTTGTTGTTCTCCATCGCGCGCTGTATCGCGAGTCTTTTTCCATCGCGAGAAAGCACGATGTCGTTGATTTCGCCGGATGGCCCAACTGACTCGAGTTGTTTACCGTTACGATCAAACCAAATGAGTTCCCGGTTTGGCACACCACCACCCAAATACGCCAACGTTCCATCTTCTGAGACTGATGCGTTGGAATAGCTATTGAAATTGTTAAAGCCAATCTCTTCGGCGACTGGAAAAGATTCCCCTTTCACCTCCAACTTGCGAACATCAAACGATTGCGCAGTTAGGGTAGTACCGCGGGCAAACAAAAGATAACCAGGGGAGACATACAAAGCGTTCGAATCCGCATTCAACAACAACTTTCGGTCACTGCCGTCCAGTGCGGCCACAAAAATCGCACTCGTGTCAGGGCGGCCGTTCCAGCTTTGATAGAGAAAGTGTTTACCATCCGGCAAAAACGCCGGCCACCCCTGGGCGACTTCCTTGCGTGCTTCGTCCAACTGAAGAACTGGTACTGGTGTACCACCTGCGGCCGGTACTCGATGGATTCCTTTAGTATCCAAACCAAGCAGAATCACGCCGTCAGCGTTCCACGTCCCTCCGACCCCCCCTGCCGCCGCATCACATAGTGTTTGAATCGGACCCCCGGTAGCATCAATCTTCTTCAGTTTGCTGTTGCTGAAAAACGCAAGATGGCGGCTGTCAGGGGACCAAAACGGATACTGAGCATCTTCAGTCCCGGTTAATGCCTGCGCTTCAGTCTGGCCAAGTGGCCGCACATACAGCAATCGCTTGCCTTCGGAAACGACCACGAATACCAACGTGCGACCATCAGGTGAAATCACCGGACTCGAAGCTTCGATCGCTTCCTTCGGCATTGAGACAAAAAAGCTAATCGGCTTTTCGATCATAGGAGGTTGGCGGAAATACACCCATGCGAGGATCGCGGTCGCAATCAATGTCGCGCCAGCGATGACCCAGGGTAGCAACGTCGCGAAATTCTTCCCGCGGGACGGTAGCGCAGACAACACGGTAGTAGTCGTGCCGGCCGATCCGGATAACGCCTCGATCGCGAAACCGAGATCGTTCGCGGAATGAAACCGTTCTTCAGGATTCTTTTCCAGGCAGTGATGAACGACGCGTTCGAGTGCCGGCGAAACAGTCTTGTTAGTCTCAGAAAGATCAGGAGGGTCTTCTCGGAGAATTGCGCTAATCGTATCGGCTGTCGATTGACCCCGGAATGCACGTCGACCAGACAACATCTCGTAAAGGATCGCGCCGAACGAAAAAATATCTGAACGGTGATCTGCTTGTTGACCTCGTAACTGTTCCGGCGACATGTAACCCACCGTGCCCATTACCGTGCCGGGATCAGTGTTGACCTTGCGAGTGGGGATGTCCGTCTGCAATCCATCGCCGTCCGTTCCAACCAGCTTTGCTAATCCAAAGTCGAGAATCTTCACGCGCCCATCTTTAGTGATGAACAAGTTGTCGGGCTTTAGATCGCGATGGACGATTTTCTTATCGTGCGCTGCCGCGAGACCGTGGGCGATCTGTAACGCATAATCGATCGCTTTGCGTTGGGGCAACGGATTGCCGCCCATTCGGTCGCGCAGAGTTTCACCTTCGAGCAATTCAGACACGATGTACGGCGAGCCATCGTGCGTCCCGATGTGATGGATTACGAGAATGTTCGGATGATTGAGTGCACCAGCGGACTGTGCTTCCTGTTCGAAACGAGCGAGACGATCTTTGTCAGCTGAAAACGCAGGGGGTAGGACTTTGATGGCGACATCGCGACCAAGTTTCGAATCGCGCGCGCGCCAAACCTCACCCATACCTCCTTCGCCGATCTTTGAAAGGATGGTGTACGAGCCGAGCGTCGAATTGGGAGAAAGTGACATCGATGATTGTGATTGATCGATTTAAGTCAACGCATTATGCACAGATTGCGCAGATTACACACTGGATCTTCGAACGATCCGGGACAATATACGGCAAGCGCCTCAATATACTCGTAGCACTTCTTTGCTCCGGAGGAGCAGCATGTTTATAGCTTTGGAGGCCTTTGCGATGTGCGCTCCGTAGGAGCGTGATGCGCAAAAGACATCGACATTTCGCTCCGACGGAGCGTTGATTACCAGAGTAAATGCCAGCTATAAATATGTGGCTCCTCCGGAGCAAAAGCAGGGCGTCGTATATTGA
>JBKPMX010000159.1:0-14196 GCA_046765655.1 Acidobacteriota bacterium | reverse complement strand
CCGTGTCTCCGTGTCCCCCGCGTCCCCGTGTCTCCGTGTCCCCGTGTTCTCGCGTTGCAATGCTCGCTTTTCCCCACTTTGGGTTTGCCGTTATAATGCCCCCACTTGTTACGACCCCGTGGACATTTAAAGCCTGCCGTTTACCTGACAGCTCCATTGTCAAAAAGCCAATCGTGTAAAGAGAGCTAAACCATGCCTTATCTGAAGCCTGAACGTCCGGAAAAGGTGAGCGCGCCGTCGTTGCTTTTGAGTAAACAGCGAGGCGAACGCCTAGTTTGTCTAACCGCCTACGATTACCCGACTGCACGTCTTGTTGATGAAGCGGGAATCGACATCATTCTGGTGGGCGATAGTCTTGGAAATGTCGTGCTCGGTTATGGCAACACCGTGCCGGTAACGCTCGACGAGATTCTGATCCATCTAAAAGCTGTTCGTCGTGGTGTTCAGCGTGCTCTGCTCGTCGCTGACATGCCTTATGGCACATTCCATACGGGCGATGACGACGCAGTTCGGAACGCTTTGCGGCTCGTCAAAGAAGGCGAGGCGGAAGCGATCAAACTCGAAGGCGGCCATAAACGAGTTCACTTGGTGAAGCGATTGGTTGATGAAGAGATCAGCGTGATGGGCCATATCGGCTTGACGCCGCAATCGATCAACCAGCTCGGTGCATATCGCGTGCAAGGCAAGACCGCGAAGGCCGCGCGTCAATTGCTTGATGACGCACGCGCACTCGAGGATGCCGGCGCATTTGCGATCGTTCTCGAAGTCGTGCCGCGAGAGATCGCGCAGATGATTACGGAGAGTATCAGCATCCCTACCATCGGAATTGGAGCGGGAGTACACTGCGACATCCAAGTGTTGGTCCTTCACGACATGTTGGGCTTGTCTTTCGGCAAACAAGCACGCTTCGTTCGTCCCTACGCGAATCTTCGTGAAGTAATTACTGAAGCAGTCACGCGTTATGCGGATGACGTAAGAAATGGAACGTACCCCGCGCACGACGAATCGTATACTCTGCCTTCCGATGCAGCACACGAATTGAACATTGAGGTTCCAGCGAAGAGCTCCACCGTCGACAATTCCTAATCACCCTCAATTATGGAGTTAATCAACCGACGTCAGCGCATGGGTTCAGTCGCGCGCAAAATTCGCCGCGAGCAAGATAAAACTATCGGGTTAGTTCCAACGATGGGTGCTCTGCATGAGGGGCATCTGAGTCTCGTGCGTGAGGCGAGGCGAATGTGCGACGTTGTTGTCGTCTCCGTGTTTGTCAATCCCGCCCAATTTGGACCAGGCGAGGACTTCGAAAAGTATCCGCGCGATCTTACAAAAGACACCGCGCTGTTGACTGATTACAACGTCGATTACATTTTTGCTCCTACGGTAGACGAAATCTATCCAAAAGGATTCTCGACATACGTCACTGTTGAAGGTTTGTCGGAACAGTTGGAAGGATCTTCGCGACCCGGACATTTCCGCGGCGTCGCGACAGTCGTAACGATCCTGTTGAATACCGTCAGACCTGATTTCGCTTTCTTTGGTCAGAAGGACGCGCAACAGGCGCTGGTCATACGACGGCTCGTAAAGGATCTCGCGTTCGATACAGAGATCGTTGTGCTGCCGACGGTTCGTGAGGATTCGGGCTTAGCAATATCGTCTCGCAATCTTTATTTGACAGGCGAAGAGCAACAGGCGGCAACGGTGATCCATCGCGCGCTGAAGGCGGCAAAGAATGCGTACAAGGATGGAGAGCGTAGTGCGGGTCGATTAGCCGATCTGGTTCGATCGACGATTGAGAACGAACCGCGCGCACGTCTGGATTACGTCAGCATCTCTGACGCTGAAACGTTGGAGCGATTGGATAAGCTTGATGAGCGGCCGATATTGGTCGCGTTGGCGGCGTACATCGGAAAGACACGCCTAATCGATAACACGATTTTGAACAAGACAAAGAAGAAGGAAGCGGCAGCAGTAAAAGTTTAAGCAGGATCTAAAAGAACGGGAGCGAAGCGACCGATTTCAAGGTGCGTTGAGTGCTTGCGTAGTTGAAATCCGTTGCTTCGCTCCCGTTGTCTAAATCGACGGTTACTTGCCCTTGACGGAAGTTTCCATATACTCAATCAGCGGGAATGAAACAGAAAACTCATATAAGGTTGAACCTCAACGGCGAAGAGACTGAAGTCGCTTTCTCCCCACACAAAACACTGCTGGAAGTCTTACGCGAGGATCTCAATTTAACTGGCACGAAGCATGGCTGCGAGCTAGGAGAATGCGGCACGTGCGCCGTTTTGGTTGATGGTCGATCGATACTCTCGTGCCTGATGCTTGGTCTTGATGCGGAAGGTCGTGATGTAAAGACCATCGAGGGAATGGCGAATGGCGCCGAATTACATCCACTGCAACAGACATTTGCCGATACGGGCGCCGCACAGTGTGGTTACTGTTCGCCCGGCTTCTTGTTAGTCGCTGAAGAGTTATTGAAGAAGAATGCGAACCCGACTCGAATTGAGATCCGGGAAGCGTTGTCGGGGAATCTTTGCCGGTGTACTGGCTACATCAAGATCTATGAAGCAGTTGAGTTGGCAGCGGCAAAGATGCGAGGCGAAGAAATGGAGCTACCAAAGGAAGCGGTTTACGGATTGGATTAACGCTTCACAGGATAAACAAGATTTCAGGATTCACATGACATCCTGTAATTCTGACATCTTGTCGTCTTGTCTAAAGTTTTTAAGACGGGTCTGGTAGATGAGTAACAAAGGGAAAACGTCGAACAACTTGAACGTCGTCGGAAAGCCGTTCCGCAAAGTCGATGCGCGGGCGAAGTGCGTCGGACAAACTAAATTCGCCGACGACATCGTTCTGCCTCGCATGTTGTATTGCAAGATGCTGCGCAGTCATCTTCCTCATGCGCTCATCAAAAACATCGATGTTTCGAAAGCGGTGGCGCTTCCGGGCGTTTTTGCGATCATCACTGGCAAAGACCTCCCGAAGTCATATGGAATTCTTCCGGTCAGTCAGGACGAACACGCACTCTGCATAGACAAAGTCCGCTTCATCGGAGATCCGGTTGCCGCTGTCGCCGCTATCGACGAAGACGTCGCCTTCGACGCGATGAATTTAATCGAGGTCGAATACGAACCTCTCAATACGATCTCTTCGATCGATGAAGCCCTGCTGATTGATGAGCCGCGTATTCACGATTACGGCGACAGCGGAAATATTCACAAGAAAGTGTCTTTGGAATTCGGAACGGTCGAAGAAGGATTCGCTGAAGCCGACCTCGTCCGCGAAGACATCTTTTTCTACGAAGGCAACACGCACCTGCCGATGGAACAACATGCGGCAGTTGCACACTACGATTCGGACAACAAGATAACGCTTTGGAGCTCGACTCAAACTCCACATTACGTCCACCGCGCATTAGCGAAGGTGCTTGAGATGCCGGCAAGTCACATCCGTGTCATTGCTACTCCCAACGGCGGCGGCTTCGGCGGCAAGAGCGATCCATTCAATCACGAGATTGCGGTTTGCAAACTCGCGATGATCACCGGCCGTCCAGTGAAAGTGACGCTGACACGTGAAGAGGTTTTCTACTGTCATCGCGGGCGTCACCCTGTCTTGATGAAGTTCAAAACGGGTGTGAAGAACGATGGCGCAATAACGGGAATGCATTTCCAGTCGTTCCTGGATGGCGGCGCTTATGGCAGCTACGGGGTTGCCAGCACGTTCTACACAGGTGCGTTGCAAACGGTCACTTACGACGTGCCGCGCTACAAATTCGAGGGACTGCGTGCCTTCACAAACAAACCACCATGTGGTCCCAAACGCGGTCACGGCACACCACAACCGCGTTATGGCCTTGAAGTACACCTCGACAAGATTGCTGAACAACTCAATCTCGATCCGGTTGAGATCCGACGTCGACATCTCGTCGCTCCGAACGCGGTCACCGCAAACTATCTACGCATTGGCAGCATGGGTCTCGGAAAATGTATAGACAAGGTCGCCGAAGGTTCAGATTGGAAGAACAAGTTTTCCGGCTGGAATGGCACACCGCGCAAGCTGCCGTACGGGAAAGGTATCGGCATCGCGTGCAGTTCGTACATTTGCGGCGCGGGTCTGCCGATCTATTGGAACAACATGCCGCAGTCGGGAGTTCAACTCCGACTTGATCGCCAGGGCGGCGTTTGTGTGATGTGCGGATCGACGGATATCGGTCAGGGATCCGATTCGATACTCGCTTACATCGTCGCTGAAGTTCTCGGGATCGATCCTTTTGACATTCGTGTTGTGACTGCCGACACAGATCTGACTCCGGTTGATCTCGGTAGTTACTCAAGCCGCGTCACGCTCATGACCGGCAACGCAGCGATTCAAGCAGCTGAAAGGGCGCGAGAGTTGTTGTCGATGGCCGTTGCCGAAAAGTTGGGCGTGCCGATCGAAAACATCTCACTTGCAGAACGACGCGTGTTTGATGTTGAGAATCCAGAACGCGGTGTATCGTTTGCCGAAGCAGTTGTTCTGGCAGAATCGAAGTACGGAACGATTGGCACCGTCGGCTCCTACACGCCACCGCGCTCTCCTGGAAAATACAAAGGCTCCGGCGTTGGACCATCCCCGGCTTACAGTTATTCGGCGGCAGTTGCTGAAGTGAACGTCGACCCTGACACGGGGATTGTTATCGTCGAACGCATCTGGATTGCGCACGACATCGGCAAGTCGATCAATCCGATGTTGGTGATGGGGCAGGTTGAAGGCAGCGTCTACATGGGTCTGGGCGAGATCTTGATGGAAGAGATGGCGTACCGCGCGAACCGGAATATCGTTCACAAGTTTCCGTCGATGTTGGAATACAAGAGTCCGACAACAATGGAGATGTGCGATGTCAAAACTTATCTGATCGAAGATCCTGATCCCAATGGACCGTTCGGTGCGAAAGAAGTCGGTCAGGGACCGTTGCTACCTGTGCCGCCGGCTGTCGCGAACGCCGTCTACAATGCTGTCGGTGTGCGCATTGATGAAGTGCCGATCACACCTGAGAAGGTTTTGAGAGCCTTGCGCGACAAGGCGCGTGGGCGCGATGGAAGATTCGGTCCGGGTGCAGTTCCGGCGGTTGATTGGCCTGAACCATTGAGAGTTTTGACACCTGCGGAAGGTGGAGACGGAAAAGAGTTGCCTAATGTGGCTATTCATTCGTGATCAGCGAACCGACGACTGCAATTCGGCGTAGAATTAGTGCTGCTTAAAATGGAGCAGCGGATTGAAAGCCGCCTCGCTTTCGATTACCTCACCTAACAGAAGGAAGGCAAAAATGAGTGAAGACAGAACTAAGGAAACAAAGGATCCGCGAACTTTTGAAGAGCGAGTTTTCGCAAGATTTGACGCAGTCGATGACAGGTTCGATCGGGTTGAAGGAAGACTGGCCTCAGTGGAAATCAGAATAACAAACCTAGAAGAACGGCAATACGATACGAAGCCGATTTGGGAACGTGCGCTGGCTGAAATCGCAGAGTTGAGTTCTAAGTTTGACACTGAGATGGGACGTTTACGAACAGACATACGTTCCGAGTTTCAAACTGGCATTGAAGGTTTGCGAACAGACCTACGTTCCGAGTTTCAAACTGGCATTGAAGGTTTGCGAACAGACCTACGTTCCGAATTTCAAACTGGCATTGAAGGTTTGCGAACAGACATACGTTCCGAATTTCAAACTGGCATTGAAGGTTTGCGAACCGAGATGAAAGCGGAATTTGCGAGCGTTCGCCACAAGATGGAGCACGAACTTCGGGGTGTTGCGCGCAAAATGGACGTGCTAAATGACACGCTTCTCCAAATACAAGCCGATCAACGATACGTCGACCGCCGCTTAGAGGAATTGGAAACGCAAATCGGACAACGATGACTCTCTTGATGAAAAGTAGGACCCTCACCGCATGATGCGTCTACCTAAATTTGAATACCGAGTTCCGCAAACAATCGCGGAAGCGGTGAAGATCATGGCCGACGCTGGTCCAGCAGGACAGTTCGTCGCCGGCGGCACCGATCTGTATCCAAACATGAAGCGCCGCCAGCAAATGCCGAAGACAGTCATCTCCGTGATGCGTCTGGACGAACTCAATCAGATCAGCGGCGACGGTAGCACAGGTCTGAAGATCGGAGCTTCGGTAATACTCACCGATATCTGCGAACACCCGATCATCAATCGCGACTACCCTGTTGTTGCGCAAGCAGCGCGTACAATCTCAACTCCACTGTTGCGCAACATGGGAACGATCGGCGGGAACCTTTTGCTCGACACTCGCTGCAACTACTACGATCAAAACTTCGAGTGGCGCAAAGGTATTAACTTCTGTTTGAAGAAAGACGGTGACGTCTGTTGGGTGGCGCCGGGAAGTTCAAAATGTTGGGCCGTCCAATCGTCAGATCTCGTTCCCGTAATGGTCGCGATCGGAGCAAAACTAAAATTTGCTTCGACGTTAGGTGAACGCATCGTTGACGCCGCCGGCCTCTACAATGATGATGGCATCGATTATTTGCGCAAACGTCCTGACGAACTTCTCGTGTCTATTGAGCTACCGCCGACAAACGGTTGGCGGGCGTCGTATCAAAAACTTCGACGCCGAGGAGCTTTTGATTTTCCCGTGCTCGGCGTCGCCGCTTGTGTGCATTACGAGAATGGCGGCAGTGACCGCTCCGTGAGGAACGCGAAACTTATTCTTGGCGGCATTGCTCCTTCCCCAATCGAAATCACCGAAGCAGGGACGGCACTCGCCGGCAAACCTCTAACCGAAGATCAAATACACGTTGCGGCTGAAGCTGCGTATGTCAAAGCGCGGCCGCTCGATAACACCGACTTTGTTTATCAATGGCGAAAGCAGATGGCCCGCCAATACACGTTGCGAGCGTTGCGGGAAGTCGCAGCGATGGGTTGAGGGTCTTTGGTCTTAGGTCTTTGGTCTTCGCACTATCCATTATCTATGACCAAGAGCTCTGACAGATCCGATACTCACATTCCAAAGACCAAAGACCAAAGTCCAAAGACCAAAAACCAATCCATCGCAGCTATCCTGCTAGCTGCCGGCCGTTCAGCGCGCATGGGCGCGTTCAAACCTCTCCTACCTTTCGGCAAACAAACCGTCGTCGAAGCATGCGTGGATTATTTGCACGCAGGCGGAATTGAAACCATCGTCGTCGTCGTCGGCCATAACGCCGATCAAGTTCGTGCACGGTTGAAAGATGCTTCGGTTCACTTCGCAGTAAATCCAGATCCTTCAAGCGAGATGGCCGAATCGATCCGTTGCGGTCTCGAAACGCTGTCCCTGAATACTGACGCAACCCTGATCGCCCTAGTCGATCATCCTGCCGTCCCGTCGCATGTTGTGAAAACACTCATCGATGAATGGAGACAAGGAGCACAACTGATCATTCCCACTTGGCAGGACCGCGGCGGCCATCCGGTTCTTGTCGACCTCGGTTGGCGTGACGAACTGAAGCAGTTGGATCCTAATGGCGGTCTAAAGTCATTTTTCCAACGGCATTCTTACGCGGTGCGCCGGGTCCCAGGGGGTACCCAATACGTTGCCCGCGACATTGATACGTGGGATGATTACACCCGCCTTCACCTGGACGTTTTTGGCCAGGCTCCTCCGGATAGAGACAGTTCCAACGAAAGCCCCTTCCGGACCATCTAAGACGTTGCCGAAGCACTCGGCTTCGGCAAGGAGTAGCGATGCTTTTAAGCAGTCGAAAACGGTTTTTGGCGGGGTTTCTGGTGGTTTTATTGGCTGGTATGGCCGTGGCGCAGGGCCGCGGGCCCGTCCAGTTTTCGCTCCGATCCGTCGACGGACAGACGATTACTTCTGACAGTCTTCGCGGTGAGGTAGTAGTGCTGGCCTTTGGCGCATCCTGGCTTCCGCTCTCCAAAACTCAACTGCAGGGAGTCCGAAAATTGGCGGACCAGTACAGCAGCCGCGGCGTGGTAGTTTACTGGGTGAGCACTGAATCGGAAGACGCGAAGTCGAAGAATTACGCCACGGACGAGCAGTTGCGAAGCTTCTCGCAGCGCTACGGGTTGAAAGTAACTGTGCTGCGCGACCCGGACGGATTGGTGTCGAAGAAGATGGGAGTAGATCAACTGCCCTCGATCATTATTCTCGACAAACAGGGAAATGTCGCCGGCGATCCGATTGGTGGACTTGATCCGGGTGGCAACCTGGCCGGCCAACTTGCCGACCGCCTCGACAAGATTCTTATTCGTTAATAACTGCGCTAACAAAACAAATTCGATCTAGGCCGTCAATTTGGCGGCGTTTCTTTTTGGAATGCGACGGCTCGCCGTCGCTTTGTTATTGGGTGAGTTGTCAGGTAACGCCGAAATAACAAAGCCGCGGCGGACCGCCGCACTCCAAAGTTGCGAATCATGATTCGACCATTTAACCTGTTGCGCGATGTCGTTCAAGATTATCAACCCCGCCGTTCTCGGGAATCCGAGCGGTTACTCGAACGGTCTGCTTGCACCGGCTACAGGAAAACTACTCTTCGTCTCGGGACAAGTCGCCTGGAATCGCGAGCAAAAGATCACCAGCAATGATTTTGTCGAGCAATTCGATCAGGCACTCGCAAACTTCGTTAGTGTCGTGTTGGAAGCAGGCGGATTGCCGGTCGATGTTGTGCGTTTGATCATGTACGTCACTGACATAAACGAGTATCGCGCAAGAACGAGGGAAATTGGCGACCGCTATCGTCACCATTTTGGAAAACATTTTCCTGCGATGGTCCTTGTCGAGGTGAAAGGATTATTGGACGACGCCGCTAAAGTTGAAATCGAAGGCATCGCGTTGTTAAACCAGTAATCCGAGAGCCGCATGCGAAATAAGCTGATCGCACCATTCGCGATTCTTTTCCTCATCACGCCACTTGTCGCTTGCGGATTACTTCGCCGATCCTCTTACAAGTGGCATCTAGTACTCGAAGTAGATCCAGCAGTAGCAAATCGCGAGGCTGCGACGACCGAAACAGTTGAGATTCTGAACAGTCGCCTGAATCATTTAGGTTTGGGTGTTTTTAGGGTAGCTGCAATCGGCGCAGTGAAGGATGGGCGTTTGCGAGTAGATCTACCCGATGTCGCAGATCCCCATCGACTCAAAAACTTTATCGTTGCGCGCGGTTCGCTGCAGTTGGCCCACGTAGTCAGTAATCCTTCTCCCGCCCCATGTCAGACTTACAAGACAAAAGACGACGCGAAGTCGGCACTTGCTCCTGCGCAGGATCGGAAGACCTTGCCTTACCTTGACCAGGGTGAAGTGAAATGGGTCGTCATTGATTCGACTCCGATTATCGAAGGACGGGATTTGAGAACGGCTGCAGCAGTACCCGACTATGGGGGTAAGGATTACCAGATTACTTTTACGCTAAAACCTGACGCGGCCACGAAATTCGGCGCCTGGACAGCCGCAAACATCAACCAGTACATCAGCGTGGTCTTGAATGATGAAGTGAAGTCCATCGTCTTTATCAGGAGTCAAATCTTTGATACGGGACAAATCAATGGACAGTTCACGAAAGAAATGGCTGAGGATCTTGCACAAATACTAATGTCAGGCCCACTTCCTGCTGCGGTTAAGATCGTTGAAGAGGGCAGGAACTAAGCGGCTTCATCGTTGCCATCCGACCAATGAACACTCCTTCAACTTTTATCTACGAACAAACCGAAAGCGGTATCGCGACGATCACTCTCAATCGTCCTGAGCGCTTGAATGCGCTGACGTTCGAAGTTTACCGAGAGTTAACAGACACGTTTGCGGAATTGGGCGATGAAAAGACTGTCCGTGTAGTAGTCATCACCGGTGCCGGTCGCGCCTTCTGCTCGGGCGGCGATGTTAAAGACATCATTGGCGAGCTCTTTTCGAGAGACGTTGAAGGACTGCTCGAGTTCACACGAATGACCTGTGAACTCGTTCGTAATATCCGTTTGCTGCCAAAGCCAGTGATCGCTAGTTTGAATGGCACAACGGCTGGTGCAGGCGCATGCATCGCACTCGCATCTGACATTCGCATCGCGACGGCGGATTCGCGGATTGCTTTCTTATTTGTGAAAGTTGGCCTATCAGGAGCAGACATGGGCGCTGCTTACCTGCTACCTCGCGTGGTTGGACTCGCCAAAGCCACTGAGCTCCTTTACACCGGCGATTTTATTTCTGCTGAAGAGGCGGAACGCATCGGCTTATACAATCAGGTTGTACCGTCGACAACTGAGTTAGCGACTGCTACGAACACACTTGCCGAACGGCTCGCTAAAGGTCCCGGATTCGCGTTAGCAAAAACCAAAGAGATGTTGAATCGTGAACTCAACATGAATCTTCAAGCCGCACTCGAATGTGAAGCGCAGGCCCAGGCGATCTGCATGCAACATCCTGACTATCGCGAAGCTTACGAAGCGTTCGTGGCTAAGAGAGAGCCAGAGTTTGAATAGAGCTTGGATCTTTAGGCTCTGGTCTTTGATCCCAGATCGTATGTTCAGTCGATAGAACGAAGGTGGACGTCTTGCAAAGATTTCAACTACAGAACGGGAGCGAAGCGACCGATGCGAACTAACCGAGGACTCAACGCAACCTGACATCGGTCGCTTCGCTCCCGTTCTGTAGTTGAGTCTGAATTGCCACGCGACGGTCCTGCATAACGCTGGACCAAAGAACAACCAAGATCTAGCACGCCCTTTTCGCACATGGACCAACTAATCAACGAACTCCCCTTCTTCTCCGCCGAAAACCGAACACTCGCGCAGAGCATTGCTAAATTCGCCGAACTGGAAGTCGAACCACACGCGATTGATGAACTCGACGTTGAGGATCGCACGCGTAAGTACGTACAGGCGCTTGCCAAGGCGGGAGTATTGGAATATGTAGTCGCGAAAGGATCGGAACTCAACCTCCGCGCGGTTTGTCTCATTCGCGAAGCATTGGCTTATTCATCCTCTCTGGCGGATCTCGCATTTGTAATGCAGGGCCTCGGTACCTACGCAATCAGCCGTGCGGCGACGGAGCATGTTGGAGATTTCTGGTTAGGTCGTGCAGCTCAGGGAAAAGCGATCGCGGCGTTTGCCGTGACAGAACCTGAAGCCGGCTCCGACGTCGCGTCGATTCAAACGACGGCGCAACGTGACGGCGACACTTACGTTATCAATGGGCGCAAGAGATTCATTTCGAATGTTGGTATTGCGGATTTCTACACTGTGTTTGCGCGCACAGGAATGCGCGAAGGAGGTCGGGCGGCAATTTCTGCTTTTGTCGTTAGTTCCCGCATGGAAGGGTTTTCCGTTATCGAACGATCGTTGCTGATGTCGCCGCATCCTATCGGCGAGATCGAATTCAAAGACTGTCGGGTGCCGGCTGAAGACATGATCGGTAATGAAGGTGATGGTTTCGGTTTGGCGATGGAAACGCTCGACCTGTTTCGACCGAGCGTCGGCGCAGCAGCATGTGGCATGGCTCGACGCGCACTGGATGAGGCGGTCCGCTATGCTTCAACGCGCAGGCAATTCGGAAAGCTATTGGCCGAGCACCAACTCGTTCAGGAAAAGCTGGCCGACATGGCGACAGAGTTGGATGCAGCTAGATTGTTGGTCTATCGCGCGGCTTATCTGAGAGATACGGGTGCGGCAAATGTGAAACGGGCAGCGAGTGAGGCAAAATTATTCGCGACTGAAGCGGCAAGCAGAATCATCGACAGTGCTGTACAAATACACGGTGCCACAGGGCTCGTCCGCGGCAGCATCGTCGAGCGGCTCTATCGTGAGATTCGCGCGTTGCGGATTTATGAAGGGACTTCGGAGATCCAGAAGCTGATAATCGCGAGTCAGCTAACAAAGGAATAAGAATATCCACCGATTACGCAGCCTACACGGATTAAGTTACCAGGCAGTAAAGTTGAGCAATTAAGCTACCTTCACTCGTTAAGTTCTTGATCTGTGTAATCGGTGGATATTCTTTACTTGTGAGCATGAAGATCAACGTCATCGGCGGTGGTCCAGCCGGCCTCTATCTGGCAATCCTTATGAAGAAGGCGGACGCTTCTCATCAGGTCGCTGTCTATGAACGCAATGGACCTGATGACACCTTTGGTTGGGGCGTTGTTTTTTCCGGTAAGACACTAGCGAACCTACGGCAAGCAGACGCCGAATCGCACGCCGAAATAACGAGGAACTTTCAGGCGTGGGACAATGTCGACGTTGTTCACGGCGCTGACAAGATCTCGATTCACGGCAACAGCTTCTCCGGCATCGCTCGTATTCGTCTGCTGAAAATTCTGCAAGCTCGAGCAGCAGAGCTCGGTATCACGGTTCACTTTCGTTCGGAAATTAGCGACATTGAGACGTTGCGCGTGGACGGAGATCTCCTTGTCGCAGCCGATGGAGTTAACAGCACTGTCAGACGACATTATGAAAGTGAATTCAAACCCACTCTCGATTTACGGCCTAACCGTTACATCTGGTACGGCACCAATCAACTCTTCCATGGTTTGACTTTAACGTTTCGCGAAATCGATGCGGGTGTTTTTGCGGCGCACTCTTACAAGTTCAACGATACAACGAGCACCTTCATTATCGAGTGTGATCCGCAAACCTGGACCAATGCAGGCTTCGATCAACTTGATGACGAACAAACCCGCGCGTATCTCGCCGATGTTTTCAAGCACGATTTGAACGGCCAACCACTACTAACTAACAATTCCAAGTGGATACAGTTTCTACTTGTGAGGAACACACGTTGGTACTTTGAAAACGTGGTGATGCTCGGCGACTCGCTACATACTGCTCATTTTTCAATCGGTTCAGGAACTAAGCTCGCACTTGAAGATGCGATTGCATTGGCTGCGTGTCTGAAGAACGCTGATTCGGTAAGCGATGCATTGAGCGTATTCGAGAGTTCGAGACGGCCAGTTATTGAGGACTACCAGGCAGCAGCGTTCGAAAGTATGACCTGGTTCGAGAACGCTCGAGATTACATGCATCTGAGTCCTGTAGAGCTGGCGTTTAGTTTGATGATGCGCAGCGGCCGCGTGAGTTATGAGGATCTTCAGAAGAGAGATCCTGAGTTTATTCAACTCTATGAGCTGCGGGGCAGTAGCCCGACCGTGAGGGAAGGCTAAGGATGTATCACACGAGCCCTCCCTCACGGTCGGGCTACTGCCCGCTCCGTACTGATACTGACTGTGACCCACTACATTTCATCCGGTCGCCATTCGGGCGCTAACAATCTTCGTCGCCCTTCATCAACAGTCGCAGCCCCCGGTTCATCAAGGTCGACTCGATCCCAAAGTTTGCACGTAACTGGTCGATGCGCCTGGTCCAACGCCTCACAATAATTTGTGTAAGTGCAACGTCGCACTTCTTCGCCCCGTCCGAGCTTAACTTTCACGAACCAGTCTGGATCCGCTAGCGCCTGTCTTGCCATTCCAACGATGTCTGCATCCCCGCGCTTTAGAATTTCTTCAGCTTGAGTGAATGTAGTAATGCCGCCGGTTGCAACGACCGGCGTATCAAAACCAGCGCTATTCACCGTTCGCTTAATCGCAGCTACCAAAGGGACATTCCGACTGAACGGTCCCACTTGGTCTGACAGCACAGTCGGCATACATTCATAACCACTCTGACCTGTGTAAGGATAAACAGCTTGGCCGACCTTAGGTTGTTGTGCATCTTCAAACTTCCCACCCTTCGAGAGTGATAAGAAATCCAAGCCGGCCTTCGCAAATTCAACCGCGAAATACTTCGCGTCTTCCAAACGGTTGCCGCCCTCAATTACTTCATCAGCAAGAAATCTGACGCCAACGACATAATCGTTTCCCACACGCTCACGCACGGCACCATAAACCTCGAGCGGCAAGCGCACCCGGTTCTCCCTTGGACCACCGTAGCCATCAGCGCGATCATTCAAAGCACTCAGGAAACCTGCCATTGTGTAGGCATGAGCATAGTGCAACTCGACGCCATGAAAGCCGGCTTCGCGCGCGCGTACAGCCGCCGCCGCAAATATTTCGGGCAGCTCTTCCGGCAGGTTCTTCACGTGTGGCAGTAGCGTGTCTGTAACGCGTTCGCGATAACCGAATCTGAGCGCTTCAATCTGTCGTTCGGTAAGCATTCGATCGAGCTCGTCATCGCTTGCGCGTTTTAGGGATTCGCGAATTTCACTCTCAGGT
>JBKPMX010000158.1:0-18770 GCA_046765655.1 Acidobacteriota bacterium | reverse complement strand
ATGACGAGCAATCCGAAGAGGAGCAAAACCCACCAGACCAAAGCACTGAACAGAACGTCGAGATGACACCTGAGATCGATGCTGGCTTCGCACAAATCGGCCGCGAGAGAATCGCCCGGTCACGTTTTCGCTACTACCTGGTCTTGCCCTTCAAGAGAGGTATCTCTCTTTGGTTCGACACGCACTCGCAATACTACCCGTTCGACGGTGAATTATTTCCACTCGACGACCTCGACTACACGATTCATCAGCACATCTGGCTGCCGTTCTTTGCCGGCCTCACCTGGATCTACACGCTGTTGGGAGCCTTGGGAGCGTGGCTGTTATGGCGTACGCGAAGTGTGGAAGCGCGGCGATGGGTAACGCTCGCCGCGCTCATCATATTTTTGAGATTGGGTTTCTTCTCGACTCTCGAGAACCCAGAACCGCGTTACGTTGTGGAGTTGTTTCCGTTTCTGGCTGTGCTCGGAGGGATAGCTATCGCGAGTATTCTTACCCGAATAACCCGCGAAGCGGGTGGTTAGCGTAAAGCCTAGGGCGTAAGCCCTAGGAACCCGTTTGTTTTAACGAAACGAGCCCGCGAAGTGGGCGGAAGATGAATGAGCGTGCCGCACTCGCTGATTTCTCCTGGCAGCGTGGCTACGCAGCATTTACCGTGAGCCAATCACACGTGGAGCAAGTGCAGAGATACCTGGCTGGGCAAAAGAAAGATCACCAAAACATTTCGTTCCGCGACGAGTTCATTTTTGTTCTTCAAAGAGAACGGAATTGAATACGACGAACGATACCTGTGACCCACTTGCTGTCGCCTGCTTCGCAGGTTTTTAGATCGAGCCGACCGCATTCCTAGGGCTGACGCCCTAGGCTTTACGCTAATGCCTGCTTCGCAGGCTAAGGTGTTGGAGAAGGCTTCGCTGCCGGTTGTTGTTCCGATGGTGGGACGCTCGCTGGATTCGGAGCATCAGGTGAAGTGTGCAGGCTAATTGCTTTCCACGCCGTTCCAAATCGCTTGAAAACAAGTGTCATCCGACCAGACGCAGTTTCGGGAGTGCCTTTATATGTTTGCGATTGGGTCCACAAACAGTTGACCACGGCTCCATCTTGTCCAAGCATCGTTACTGACACGTCGCGCACGTCGAGTTTTGCATCCTTGATTTCCGGGTAAGAGCTCAGTCGATTCTGCCTGACTTGATCCCACCCTTTCGTTACTGTCCCGTTGTAGTTGAAGAGAGTTAGTGCTGGCGATTTCCAATACACGCTCATTACTTTCTCCACGTCTGCTGTTTGGATTCCGTCAACCAAGCGATTGAAAGCAGCGACAACTGCTTCTGAGCCGATCGGTGGTGCGGGTTTGCGAGACGGTTGTGGAGATGGTGCCGGAGATGCCGCTTTGGTTGCCGGCGGCGTTGGTTTTGGTGCGGTCTTCTGCGGCGCCGACTTAGCAGGTAATGGAGTTGATCCGTTGACATTCGTAGTGCGCGATCGGGGTGTGGTGGTTGATGAGTTTGAGTTCTGCGCATTAACAACATGCGCGATAACCAACAGCAACGCGATGGTGGTCATTGTTTTGGTCATATCATGCTCCCCGTGTTTTAAGTTAACTATACATCTCCAAGTTGATCCATGGCTTCAAACCATGGTACGCCGCTGCGGAGTCGGGAAATCGATCGATCGCGACCGATCAGGTCAAACACTTCGAACATCGATGGTCCAACGGCCTGGCCTGTCAACATTGTTCGTGAGGCATTGATAAGCAAGCCGGGTTTGACGCCAGCCTCTTCGGCAAACTCGCGAAGTGCGACTTCAGCTGTTTCCTCGTTGAAAGGATCAACGCCCTCCAACTTATCTGCCAGGCGCGGTAGCAGTTCGCGCAGTTCGGGTGCTTTGCGAAGGTTCTTGTTTATGGCTGCTTCATCGAAATCGAAATCGTCGGAGAAATACGCACGCCCCTGCCCCGAAAAATCTTTGAGCGTAAAGTAGCGTTGACGGATCAAATCGACCGTCTTGAGCAGCCAGGGTCGATCTTCTTCATCATACTCCTCGCGCCAAAGCTTACTCGCACGCAACTCTGTTTTCACCATTGGCAGCAGTTTGTCCAGAGACATCGTGCGAATGTATTCGGCGTTCATCCACAGCGCTTTGTCGTCAGTCCAGCGACGCGGATCGTTCTCCTGGAAGTTGAACACAGCATTGGCGCGACCGATTCCTTCGAGTGAGAAATAGTCGACTAATTCCTGCTTCGAGAGAATCTCTTTTCCTTCCGGAGGCGACCAGCCAAGTAAAGCCAGGAAGTTTCGAAACGCAGCTGGGACAAATCCACGGTCTCGATAAGTGGTCAGCGACACAACCTCGCCGTGTTTGCGTTTCGACAACTTTCCTTTGTTCGGAGCAAGTATCAGCGGCAAGTGCGCAAACGTCGGCACAGGCGCTCCGAGAGCTTCATACAAAAGCACTTGCTTGTGCGTGTTGGTGAGGTGGTCCTGGCCTCGGATGACAGTTGTGATACCCATTTCGATGTCGTCAATCACAACTGAAAGGTTGTAGAGCGGATGGCCATCCGATCGAAGCAGCACAAGATCTTCGATTTCAGAATGGCTGCGTTCTTGTGGTCCATAAACCTTGTCGTCGAATTTTGTTTGGCCGGCGACCGGCACTTTCAAGCGCACAGCAAACGGTTCGCCCGTTTCAGCACGCCGATTTGATTCTTCAAGTGGCAGGTCACGATAAGGATTCGCGCGTTGGTCAATGCCTTCGGTGGATTGCGTGCGCGCGCGTTCCTTGTTTTCCTGCTTGATTGTTGCGTCATCACGATCTTCTTTGGGAGTGAAATCCCGATAAGCCTTGCCTTCTCTTACGAGCCGGTAAGCAGCTTCGCGATGCTTTTGTGCGTTGTTTGACTGGAAGACCAGCTGTTCGTCGTAATCAAGACCTAACCACTCGAGTCCATCGATTATCGATCGTGTGGATTCGTCAGTTGATCTTTGCAGATCAGTATCCTCAATGCGGAGCAAAAACTTGCCGCCGGTCTTGCGTGCGTACAGCCAATTGAAGAGTGCGGTGCGAGCTGCGCCGATGTGCAGATAGCCGGTCGGTGATGGTGCGAAGCGAACGCGAACGGTCATAAGAAAAGTAGCCAGTGGTCAAGAGTCAGAATTCAGCAGGGAACTCGTTCTACTGATTACTGGCTACTGACTACTGACTACCGGGAAGAACTGGCGGAGATGACAGGATTCGAACCTGTGAAGGGCTTTTGACCCTTAACGGTTTAGCAAACCGCCGCCTTCAGCCACTCGGCCACATCTCCGTACCATAATCAGGCGGAAACCATTCTAATCGGGAGTGAAGTATTGTCAAGGAAGCGTTATCTGTGGACTACGCCGTTCGATCCACTCAGCCGTTCGCGGTCTTGCTTCATCAGCGGATTTTGCGAAAGCCCTTCACGCACTTCGCGAAAGATTTCAGCAGCGCATTCATCAGGAGGCTCAACGAGGCGATAATGCATCCACTTTCCGTCGCGTCTTGCCGCGACTAATCCCGCACGTCTGAGATACGCGAGGTGCCGAGAGATCTTGGGCTGACTCGTCTGCAGTGCTGCGACTACCGAGCAAACACAAACCTCCTCCGTTCCCAATAGGTGGATAACACGGAGCCGCGTGTGGTCAGCAAGAGCCTTGAAAAACTGCTCAAAACTGAAGTCCCTGCGTTTCTTCATACGTGCTACTGAATTCGTGGGCTGAATTCAGTACGACGCGAAGGGAGGCAGAGTTCGAAAGAGGAAGGTTTGAGCCGCAGTTTTCCGCAGGTAAACACAGATCAGAATTAATCAGTCAGTGCCCGCAACGGTGCTGCGCCGTTCCATAAAAATCGTGTCGCGCCATACACCGTCGAGTTGAGCAATGCGTTCGCGCCGTCCAACCTCGCGAAACCCAAACGAACGATGCAAATTGAGACTGGCGACGTTCTCCGGAAAGATACTGTTCTGCAAAGTCCAAACACCATTCATTTCCGACTCGTTGATCAGTCTATTCAGAAGTAGCCGTCCGAGACCCAAACCTTGTGCGTCGGGTGCAACGTAGACGCTGTTCTCAGCAACGCCTCGATAAACTCGGCGAGTCGACACAGGACTTAACGCGGCCCAACCTTTCACTTCGGCGTCAACAAGTATGACAAGCCGCGCGAATTGCAAATGCTTCGCGTCCCACTGTTCCCACTCAGGAACTTCAGTCTCGAACGTCGCATTACCTGAGGCGATGCCCGCGCGATAGATCTCTTGCACAGCGGCCCAATGTTCCTGAGTCAGGTGGACGATTTCTACATTCATCGTAAAAAGAAGACGGCGCGAACATTCGCTGCTCGCGCCGCATATCTTCGCACGTGCGTTCGTTGTTAGCCTATCGGCCGATTTCTTCGCATCTCCAATCTACGTTGCTGAAACATTTGTCTACGCTGGTCTCGCATTGTCTTCAATCGTTCCCTCTGTTCATTCGTGAGCATGTTGAGGTTTTCCATACGAGCCGTCGCCATGGCTTTGCGCATTTCAGCCCGAAGCTGCTGGGCCATCATTCGATCCTGATCGCTGAAAGTTCCTGTGCGTCGCTTTTCGCGCAATTGAAAAAGTTGTTCGCGCTGGGATTTTGTGGCTTCGAGCCGTTTTTGACGAATCGTCCTGCGCAGTTGCTGCTGTTCGTCTGAGAGTTGAAGAGCTCGACCTACACGTATCCGATCCTGGTGCAGCCGTCCCTGCCGCAAACGCATCCGCTGTTGACGTATTCCTTCGCGGGCTATTGGCGGTGTTGGAGTTGAAGGCGAACTTGGAGCGGTAGGTTCTTGCGCGAAGGCGGTGATTCCCAGTACGAGCAACCCGAACAGCGACAGGAGAGATTTTTTCAGAGACATGACTACGGTTCCTTTTCGTATAGGGATTAGAAGCGCTGACGCTCAAGGTCAGCCTGTTCGCTTAGACGTTCACAGCGACGCGTTGGCCGAGAATTTATTTGACAGGACGAGCCGAGCAGAGTACTTTATATTGCCAAGTACCTGAGGAATGGCGTCGCAAACGACGTAACTTAGGAAGATGAAATCACTGTGCTGCGGTCGAAAATTTTGAGCTTTGCGGTACAATGCCGAACATAATGAGTCTGATTGAAAGTATTAACTCGCCCGCCGATCTGCGTCATTTGCAGCCGGATCAACTGCAGACGGTTGCGGATGAAATCCGAGCCTACATCCTGGAAACAATGTCTCGAGTGGGAGGTCATACAGGCGCTTCACTTGGTGCGGTGGAGCTGGCTGTCGCGCTTCACTACGCCTTTGATACCCCGCATGACCGACTTGTCTGGGATGTTGGTCACCAGGCATATGCACACAAGATATTGACCGGCCGGCGCGACTCTCTTCCCACAATCAAACAATATGGTGGCCTTAGCGGCTTTCTGCGTCGTGACGAATCTGAATATGACACGTTCGGAGCCGGGCACGCGTCGACTTCTTTATCAGCTGCTTTGGGTATGGCGATCGCGCGCGATCGCAAAGGTGAAGATCACCACGTAGTCGCTTTGATCGGCGACGCTTCGCTTGCCGGCGGCATGGCGATGGAGGCGATTAATCAAGCCGGTCATTTGAAGAGTCGACTGATTGTTGTTCTAAATGACAACGAGATGTCGATTGCGCCCGCGGTTGGTGCGTTAACTGGTTACCTGAATCGCATTCGCGGCGCGCACGGGTATCACCGGTTTAAAGACGAGGTGGAAGAGAAGCTGCTCGCAATCCCGTCGGTCGGTGAACGACTGCATCATGCAGCCAAGACGATGAAGGATGTGATTGCTGCAGCGGTTCTGCCTGGTGCGTTGGTTCACGAACTTGGGTTCAAGTACATTGGCTATGTCGATGGACACAACACACGTGCTTTGGTAGCGGCGTTCCGCGAAGCAAAGCAGATCAAAGATGGTCCAGTGATTGTCCACGCGTTAACCACGAAGGGAAGAGGCTTCCCCGGTGCGGAAACCGATTATTATCGGTGGCACGCGACCGGTCCTTTCGATCTGAAAACCGGCAAACCAGTTAGTTCTCCTGCAAAGGCTCCGACGTACACGTCTGTGTTCGGCGATGTGCTATGCGAACTAATGGAGAGGGACCCGAAGATTGTCGCGTTGACTGCAGCGATGCCTGACGGTACAGGCGTTTGTAAGGCACTCGAGAAATTTCCTGAACGCTCCTTTGATGTCGGTATCGCAGAACAACACTGCGTTACTTTTGCAGCTGGTTTATCCTGCGAAGGATTGAAGCCAGTTTGCGCGATTTACTCGACCTTCCTTCAGCGTGGTTTCGATCAGTTGGTCCACGATGTTTGTATTCAAAATCTTAATGTGAAGTTCTGCCTTGACCGTGGCGGAATTGCTGGTGGCGATGGTCAGACGCATCACGGGTTGCTGGATATCGCGTACCTGCGCGCGGTGCCGAACATCGTTTTAATGGCGCCCAAAGATGAAGGCGAAATGCGCGACATGATGCTAACAATGACTGAGCACAACGGGCCGGCTGCGATGCGCTACCCGCGTGGCAACGGCGTTGGCGTTTCTTTGGATCGGGAACCGCAACTTCTTGAAATCGGAAAAGCTGAGATCCTTCGGGACGGAGGCGAAGTCGCTATTGTTGCTTACGGTTCCATGGTGCATCCGTCAGTGGTGGCGGCTGAGAATCTCGCAAAGGACAATATCGAAGCGACAGTTGTCAACGCTCGGTTTGTAAAACCGTTAGACGCGCCGTTGCTACTGGCGCTTGCTCGCACGAAGCGTTTGATTGTTACTGTTGAAGAAGCTTATCTAGCAGGCGGATTTGGGTCAGCAGTTCTCGAGTTGCTCGAAGAGAATGGACTGCAAGACAAAGTTCGTGTGGTGCGCATGGGAATTCCAGATCGTCTCATAACTCACGGGGATGCGAAGTTGTTGCTTGCGAAGTATGGTTTAGACGCAGATGGGATCTACAACCGCGTCAGAGAGAGCATGGATGTTCTCGATGAACGGCGGACGCTGCCTCAGCGGTTGAAATCGTAACAGACAGGGCAGGAGCAGTAAGCGCATCCTCAATCGATGATTTCTCTTGCTGCTCCTGTTCGCGGCTCCTGCCCGGTTCTCTGTACGATTCATCCGTATGATTGATAGACGGGCGCGTCGCTTCGATGCACCAAATCGTTCAACGCCTCTCAACGAAACCCCTGTTAACGTCGATTATACGGTGACCACCGTCATATGACGGAGTGGCCTCGTGATTGCAATTAAACAAGCGCTACTCACTCCCCGGCGGTGTGCAAACATGCAAGGAATATCGAGAACCGAAAATAGCTGGCGCGACGATCTGACTTCAGGGGAGCCGCATTTTAACGACGAACGGACGATTCGCTCCGCACAGCCCGTAGTGCCTCTGCAAACTGTCGCCAGGGAACGACGCCGGCACGGATTGATTCTCGTTGGAGCCTTTGTTATCGCCTCGTTGTTGGGAGCGACCGCCGCCATGGCACTCATTCGCTTGCGTCAAACTAGTGGTGTACCCGCAACAGCGGCCGCACCGGCGGCGGTGAATGGCGCTGAACCTGAAGATGAAGCCGCAACGGCCAACGACTCGGAACCCTCAGCAGCAGAGCCAACTGAGTCGCAGTCAATCGCACAAGCAGATACGTCGGCAGGTGAAGAGCCGAAAGACGATAAGAAGAAGAGGCCGAAGAAGCACGCTTTGGCGCCGGTTGCGATAACCGTTGTAACGAGCGCGTCTGCAAATAGTGGCCAGGCTCAAATGGTGGATCAATGGGAAGAGAAACGACAACGGCGGGTGTCTCGACAGCGCGATCCCATGCAGAAAAACCACCCAAGTGATCTGTTTAGGATTCGTGAGATTTTTGAAGGTCCGCGTCGACTCCGCCGCACGAACAATCCATAACAATAATGCAACTGTTGAACATGTTGACGTATTCTTAAACCAGTGGCATTATCAGCCGGAAGCGATTTGCAGTCTCTCTCCAAGACGAATTACGCAGCGCTTTGTCCCGTCAACTCACTAACTAAATAATCCCGACATAATCGAAAACGGTTCATACTTTCGCGCGATGCGGCGCGAGGAAATGGTGAATCATATGGGCAGACAGGTGTTCCGTGAGCGGGAATGTGTACACCGAGACGATGGCGCCGAAGGCGGTTTCTATAACGGGGTCTTCTACGTTCAGGCTCTACAGCGCCTCCAAATAGATGAAGCCGTACAGGTAGCGAAAAGAGTCAGTTCATTCTTTTGGGCCGATGCCCCCCACATCCTTGTTTGGCTTTGCCACGAATGCGCAACCGAGCTCAACTTGAGCGATATGCCACGCGCCGTGGCGCATGCTTCACGACGCCACGCGTGACACGTGGCGTCATCCTTCAGCGCTTTATGGTCTAATGGCCCCCCGTGAAGCGCGAACGCATCGATAAACTGCTCGTCGCCAAAGGTCTGGCCGACTCCCGCACAAAAGCGCAAGCCATGGTCATGGCCGGGGTTGTGCTTGTTGACAATCAGCGAGTCGAGAAACCGTCTGACCAGTTTCTGCCCGATGCGCCGGTTCGAATCAAAGATGCAGACAATCCGGCCGCGAAATATGTCGGCCGCGGTGGCGTGAAGCTGGAAGCTGCCCTTCGTCAATTTCAGATTGATGCGGCCGGACTCACGTGTCTCGATGTTGGTGCGTCGACCGGAGGCTTCACTGATTGTCTTCTGCAGCACGGGGCGAGTCGTGTATTTGCGATCGATGTCGGTCATAACCAGCTCGACTGGCGGTTGCGAAACGATCCGCGTGTGGAAATGCGTGAAGGTGTTAACGCTCGCTATTTGCGGCCGGACGATTTTCCGGTCAAGTTTGATTTGATTGTGGTTGATGTTTCATTCATTTCGTTGACAAAGGTTTTAGCCACGCTCGTACCGTTGATGACAGCGGCAGGTCAGTTGATTGCGTTGATCAAACCTCAGTTCGAAGTTGGAAAGCGAGAAGTTGGCAGCGGAGGAATAGTCAAAGACCCCGCGCAGCATCAGCGTGTCGTTAAGGAAGTGAGTGACTTTGCTGGAACCGTCGGTTTAATGCGAAAAGCTTTGCTTGAGTCACCTATTCACGGCGCCGAAGGCAATGTAGAGTTCCTGGCAATGTTTGGACTGCGATGAAATGCGATTTGTTCGTGTTGGTTCGTGTGACTTAGTGGATCGTGCTTCTTCTTCTGGCCAACGCAACGATCCACGAAATCACACGAACCCCACGACGAAAATCGTCTTTTTCGACAGGCTCCGGCCGCATCATCATTCAACTAGTGCCGCTAACTTTCGCGGAGCTATCGCTTGATAAGCCTGCCGAGCGAGTTCGCTTACCGTGTCCCAATCCACTTCTTCTAAATCAAGTCGGATCCCGATCCAACCTCTTGGGCCGACATAAGCCGGCACGAAGAAACTCTCCGAATCCTCTCGTATCATTCGTCGTTGTTCGCTCAAAGTCGATTTGCAACCGAACGCGATCATTCCATCGCCATGATGATCGAACATGTAATACCCGAAAATTTTCTTTTTGATCTTGAATGCGATGTGGCCCTCTCCCACCACCTCGTGAGTAACTTCGGGAAGCTTCATGCAGATCGAAATCATTCGCTCACGACGACGGTCCGATTGAGAAAGTTGTCTCGCCGAGAGTGTCATTTCATTACAGAAGCTCGAATACCCGCAACGGCAGTTGCGGGATTGTTCAAGCCCAACCTACAACATGCAAGGATGAAAATGCTGACGCGCCGCGCATTCAGTTGAATTGTTTCGTCAAGTTCGCTCGCGGCGCGCCCAATTCTTTCAAGCGATTCAGTTATAGGTTGATTCTGAACTATCGCCCGACTGCCGTCGGGGGTATTCGCGTGATCGCATTAGCTGCGTGCGAGCGGCAACTTAAACGCAGCCATTTCTTCACCATTCCGCACCAGCACCACGTCGCCGACCAACACCGGATGATTCCACGTCTTGCCCTTAACGGCTGGAATCCTTCCAAACTCTGTCAACTTATCAGCAGCAGCCTTCACCAAAGCGATGTCGCCTGATTCCGTCAAAATCAAGAGCAGGTCTTGATCAGGCAACACGACTAATTGTCCGTGACCATAGTTGCCGTCGCTCCACTTCCTCGAGCCGTCTTTCAAGTCCATGCACGCGATCTCATCACCAACGAACCCGAATGCATAGCCTTTGTTAACTACGAGATCGTTGAAGAACGGATTTATTCCTGACGAAGACCAGCGCTCTTGCGCCTTCCATCCGTCAGCTCCATTAGACAACGCGACCCGATAGACGTCGTTTCCGTCGCCGACGCTGAGAAGAAGATCGCCGTCCTCGGTTACAGCTGGTTGCGTGATTCGAGTGCCTGACGGCAACGGATATTGCCAGAGCACTTTGCCGTCGCCGGGGTTGACGCCAACTGCCCCGGGATCAGCCATCATCACGACTTGTGTAACGCCATTTATTGTCACCTGATGAGGTGAGCTGTATCCGCCACCGCCATTCGGACCTACCCACCGTGGCTGACCGCTCTTTGTATCGTAGGCCGCCATTGTGCCTGCGGTGGCAACGATCACGACGTCGTCGATCACCAACGGCGAACCAGAAAACCCCCAGCCTGGTGTTTTTGCCTTCGTGTCGGCCGCTGCGTTACGCGTCCAGATCACGTTGCCCGTTGTTGCATCCAGCGCATTGAGGATTCCTGTTGCGCCCAATGTGTAAACGCGATCGTTGTTGAGTGTGGGCGTACCGCGCGGACCGGCGCCGCCATTGGATTCATAAAATCGCGCTGCATCCTTGTGTCGCCACACGGGCTTCCCGTCGTTCAGGTTGTAACAGGCGACAATCTCGTCGTTGCCGCGTTGCTCCTGTGTGTAAACAAGATCTCCATGAACGGCGAACGATGACCACCCTGGACCAACGGCCCGTCTCCACATTTCTTTCGGCGCCGACTTGGTCCAATCAGTTTCCAGACTGACGCCAGGAACGACACCGTCCCGATGTGCTCCACGAAATCCTGGCCACTCACGTCCGGTTGCTGTCGCAGTGACGGGCGCTGCTACAGTCGCCTCTTCGCCTTTAGCTAGCAGTTGTTCTTCGGGCGTCTTGGTCCACCGCCAGTGGAGATCATTTTTGAAGTCGCCGTTGAAGCCGCCTGTACGTATGACAGTGAACACTCCGAATGCGAGAAGGATGACAACCACCATCGAGAGACGTCTGGTTGCCGCGGCAAGATGACGAGTCGCGGTGGCCCACGCCACTAAAGCGACACTAACAACGGGCAAGGCGATCACAGGTAACAAGAAGCCCATTGCGCCGCCAGCGATCGACGGGTGGACCAATCGGTAAGTTACGAACAGTCCTATCGCCATTAATACGAAGACGGCGACACGTTCGAACCATCGGGCCCGACTAAAGATCAGCCACCAAAGAAGGATGGCCAGACTGGCGAACAGCCCACCAAACGCCGCGATTACCGAAAGCGGCATTTCACCGATCTTCTCGGGTCCGACAGCGGGAGCGATGAATCGGAGTGCCAGGATCAGTACTGCGAGGGCAATGCCGGGCCAAACACGCAGCGGCTTCCGTACCTTTGTTTTAGGGCGTTCGGACATAAGGGGTTGAGTAACAAGCGACGGGTCTTGGGTATTGGTAGCCATATCGTCGAAAAACTCCTTAACGATTGGTCGGTTTCGTGATTGTCTTACGTCGTAACGAGTTTGAGGTTCCAGCTAATCCTGCGATTCGTAATGCGCTATCTTGCAATCTTTGAACGACGCAGCATCCACGAGTAGAGCCATACAATCACACCGACAAAACCTAACAGCCCTAGCCACGGCGCAAGTCTGAAGGTTTCGGGGACGAGCGCGATCGGAGCGTCGTTCGAGAAACCGACTATCATTCCGGCATTGATCACGCCCCACAGACTCTCGCCGACAATCAATCCCGAAGCGACGAGTGTCCCCAGTCGTTCAGCACGTTCCGGATTGGGAGTGTGACGGATTCGTTTGTCATAGAAATACGAAAGCACCGCACCGACAACAACGGCGAAAGTTGCTGACATCGGCAGGTAGATACCTATGCCGACCGCCAGCGGTGGAATACGAATCAACTTCGCGGCGCCGAGCAAGGTGTCGATCAGAATCAATCCAACACCGACAGCCGCGCCGATGCCAAGCATTTTCCAGTTGAGATTGCCACCGATCACACCTTGCGCGAGAGCGGAGATCAACGTCGCCTGTGGCGCCGGCAACGGATTCGGTGCAACGACGCCGACGTTCGCAGCGCCCGCGAATCCATATGCGGTCGCAAGCAGGTTAAGAACAAACGGAATCACTGATGCACCTGCGGCAACACCAACAATCAATGCGATCTGTTGACGCATTGGTGAAGCGCCGACGAGTTGTCCTGTTTTTAGATCCTGGAGGTTGTCGTTAGAGATCGTCGCGCAAGCGAAAACAATCGCAGTGGTAAATAGTGCGAACGCGACGAGCGCGGGTTGAGTCGTTGCGGTCGGCGATACAACTAAGATCAGCAACGACGCACACATCACGATCGAAAGAATGCCAACACCTGAGATCGGACTATTCGATGCGCCAATCAGTCCGGCCATGTAGCCGCAGATGCCGGCAATTAGAAATCCACCGAGCAACACAAAGGGAACCGCGACCAGGGTTAGCGGAACTCCATACGGTTCCAGCACTGTGCCCCGTAAAAATGTGAATGCCAGGAACCCGGAGACAACAAGACAGGCAACGGTGAGTATCAGAATCCAGGTAGGGGCAAGATCGCGGTCCTTATCGTCACGCGCACCTGTTGCTCGGGAACTGGCGAGCGTGCTAACGAGTCCGCCCACGACTGGTTTCGCAAGCCTTGCAAGCGTGTAGATCGCAGCAACAGCGATCGCGCCTGCGCCAATGAAGCGAACCTGCGTGCGCCAGATCGCGATCGTATGGGCCGCGAGTGTTGCGCCGTCCGCTGCCGGCTGCATCGACGTAAGGATTGGTACGGCGATGGCCCACGCAATGATTAAACCAGTCAGCATCGCCATGCCGACTGACAGACCAACGAGATGTCCAGCACCGACGAGTGCAAGTGAGAAGGCAATGTCGTATCCACTCGATGCGGTGGCGCCAAGGCGAAAGAAGCCACCTATCGTCGCGGCTGCGACGCGTGTCGCCGTAATTATTGCGAGGCCAGCTGAAGCAACAGAGCCGAGGATTACCGCGATTAGTCCTTCACGAGCTTCGCCCGTTTCATCTTTCGTTTCGCCGCGGGTGCCTGAACCAACCTTCAAAACTTCAGCCGCAGCTACTCCTTCGGGGTACGGGAGATCAGAGTTTGTGACAAGCGCGCGCCGTAGTGGAATCGTAAACAGAACACCAAGCACGCCACCGGCGAGACAAATCAGAAACGATTGCCAAAATGGAAAACCAGTCCACCATCCCACGATCACCAAGCCGGGAAGAACAAAGATGATCGCCGAAAGGGTGCCTGCCGCGGACGCCACCGTCTGCACGATATTGTTTTCGAGAATCGACGAGTCTTTGACGACACTCAATATCGCCATCGAGATCACTGCCGCAGGGATTGACGATGCGAAAGTGAGCCCAACCTTTAGACCAAGGTAGACGTTAGCAGCAGTGAATATCGTTGTTATCAGCGCGCCGAGGATTAGGCCGCGGATTGTGAGCTCTTTTGGTTTCGTGGTGTCCATGTGAACTTAGACCTCCGTCGGGCGTTCCGGTTCTAGTCACTGCTCGCTCATGATTATCAGACATCTCCGGTCCAGAAAAAGCGACGGGGCTCCATCCATTTTTCCTTGGCGACCGACTTTGCAATTTTCGTCGTCAGTTTCTCATCGCCGACACTCTTCGTTACCTGAGTGGCGACAGCTTCGTCTATTTTCCAGGTAATTAGAACCGCGTCGTGGAGATTTCTCCTCTGCCTCCAACTTAGCATCGGCACCGACGCGTCTCGTAGTGCTTGCAATACTGGAAGCCAGGTATCGCGACCAGCAGGAAGCACAGCCTGAAAAAGTAGAAACAGAGCTTCCGATCGAGATGAGAACGGTGTAATTCGCGGCGCACGTGTCAACAGATCACCGATTACCGGTGCCAGATCGTTCATCGCTTCCCGCTCCACAAGCGCGCGAACTGGCCACGCCGCACTAGCAACAACTCGATATTGATCAGTGGACTCACTTCCCAGACGAAGCGATCTCTTTACGATCTTTCGGAAGCCACTATCTGGCCAATATCGCGCGACCCAGGCCAATGCCTGGCACCCATACCATGGATCAGTTATCGCCTCGGCGATCGTTAGTGCCCGAGCTGAATCAACAGGCGCCATGCTAATAGCGGCATTCCTTTGTTGCGACGGCGTCGTCATTCACTTGTCCGGTAACGCAGCAATCGACTTCCGCAACGCTTCAGGTTTTTCGATCAATGTAAACAGATAGGCGTCCGTTGTCAGCGCGTACACTCGCCGGCCCTTCGCTAAGGCCCATTCACGCACGGTCGTTTTGGATATCATAAAGCTACTGGCTTTTCCATAGGCTTTCGCAAGTCTGTCGTATGTGCCTACTGACTTGTACTCAGCAGCGCGTTTGGCAGCTGCGTCAGGCGTCGCGTAATCCTCAACTCGCAGCCAGTAATGCGGTGTCATATCTCGGCTGTCAGAAGTTGGCGATGGCGATTTAAGGTACAACGTCGTCCCCGCAATCGGGCTATACAGGACGGCGTCGAGCTCCTCGATTTCAACCAGGTCTTTCTTTGACTCCGGCGTAACAGAAACTGTGAGATCGTTTTCTTTGAGCAGCGGTAATAGCTCAGCCCACTCAAGCTGAGGTGCGTTCTTACCACATGCGGCCTCAAGAATTATCAGAGCTGCAATGCAAAAAAGTAGCCTGAAGTTATTTTGACTTCTCACTTTAATGCTTCAACGTCAATCGCCATGAAGTGAATGCCTTTTACGTATCGCGCGCCCAAACCCTCGTAGAATCGCAGCGCTGATTCGTTTCGCTGATAGACGCTCCAGAAAAGATCAGTCGCCTCCTGATCTCGAGCTGCCTCGGCGGCGCGTTTCATAAGCGCCGTGCCGATTCGTCGCGCGCGGTATTTTTCACCCAAACGTGCAGATCGATGATGAATGTGAGTCGACGGCTGAGATCTGTGTCGTAGCCAAAGTGTAAAGCAGATATCCCACCACTGCTCCTTCGATTTCTGCAACGAATCCGAAGAATGCGGGATTTGCACCAAAGCCATCACGCAAATAAGTTGTAGCGTTGAAATAAAAGCTCGTTTGATCGCCCAGGTCCTTAAGATAGTTATGGAACTCTGATGCAAGGTTTGCGATCGATTCCGCACCGGCGGTAGTCGCTTCTCGAATGTTCATGAAATCGATAAACGTTCCGTCGCGCTCAATGTTCGACCTCTTCCACCCACGCGAAAAACTCAAACGGTTCCAATTTCCCTCCACACTGACACATGCCCTCAGGATTAGCGCGAGAGGGTTGTTTACATCGTCGGCATAACACACTGTCCCAGGGTGAATACAACCTTTGTGGCGCTGGATGTAGACAAAAAATGCGAAGTAGATACCGAACACAAGGACGCCGGCAAGAAGGCTTGCGACGGTGAAAGTGCCGGGCGTGGAGACGATTGCCACTCCGCTACGCATGGATCCGCCGCGGCATCCCCACTGATAAAGAATCAACGTGGATGCAGTTAGGACCAAGGCGAACAACAACGGGCGAAGAAGATCGTTTCTCTTAGCTTCGTGTTGGTTTAAATAGGCCTAGATCTTCTCTTCCGGCTTTCTGATCCACATGAGGACGGATCATTATCACAACCCTTCGGAAGAGCGTGAGGGATTTCTAGCTCAACAGTCCTCGAAACTCGACGACCGCATCTCGTTTCAGCCACTCATGAATTTCTTTTCGCTTTACGGGGCCATGATGCTCGGTGGTCCGACGAAGCAAACGTGCAACATACTCCATCGCGAACGGGTGATTGGATTTCGTTGCGGCTTGAAAGGCATTGCCGTCAAGCGTCCCAACTTTTTCGAGAATTAGATCCTTGAGCTCCTGGCCGAAATGTCGGGAGTTGGCGCTTACTTGCCAGGCGCCGGCTTCAATGGTGTCTGGAGTTACTGAGCTCGGATTAGTTGTATCAACACCTTCATTCCAATCCCAGCTCGACTCAAAACCAGCGAGTACTCGCATCACTTCCAACATCACTGCGCGACGATGTTGCGAACCTTCCCACGGACCGAGAACGCTCTTAACACTCGAATAGATATCGTTGATTTGATTCGGTGCGAAGATCTCATCCGGAGCTTCTTTTCCCCAGGCGACGAGCTGATCGAGAAAATCATCGGGCGGCTTGCCTCTATTTGCAACGCGTTGTTTTGTAGCTATGTAGGTCATATAGATAGTGTTGGATTCGGCAGAAACGTTTCAAGCGCGATCGCAGAAAATAGGATAGCCGGGAGGCTAAAGGCGTACTAAATACTAGACGGTCAAGCTTAACTGAAATAACTCAAGCTCAATGAATTGCAGGTGAGGAAGGGCGGTTTACCCCCGCTCAATCTGCAGAACAGTAAAGCTAGGATAAGACTGATGTTGTGTTGCTATGCATCTTGAGCGGGGGTAAACCACCCTTCCTCACCTGCAAATTTCGTCAATTGAGTAGTGCTAATGAAGATTAACCGTTGATGTTATGTACCTTGAGTCTTTCACTGAGCCTTTCAGATTAATTGACCTTCGATAACATCACACGCCACACGCACGCCATCTTCTGTTCGAATCCGTTGCCCGAGTGCTCCTGCTTGTTCACCATACTTCGGGTGCTCAAGTATTTCTCTCAACGCAACGATTGCTCTATCTCGGTTATATCGCTTTTGAGTTATCGTAAGCCCGGCGCCCAATCTCTGGACTCGTGCGGCGTTGTCATACTGATCTCCACCACAGGGCACCACTACCATCGGCCTTCCAGCGCGCAAAGCCTGGGCGGTTGTTCCAATGCCGCCCTGATGAACCACGATTGCCGCCCTTGGAAACACGCGCGCGTATGGCGCGTAGTTGATTGCGATAATGTGAGACGGCAGCGGCTCACGTACTTTGTTCAGTGGATCGTGTCCAACTAACAACACCGCGCGCTTTCCCAGAGTAGTCGCAGCAGCAACGCTCTCATCATAAAAATTTCCAGCCGCCCACACTACTGATGACCCGAGTGTAAAAACAATTGGAGGTTCTCCGGAGTCTAAGAAGTTGTGCAGTGCAGGCGGAAGATGCAAATCGTTTTCATCATAAAAGGGAAAACCTGTGACACGCGTGTTCGAGGGCCAATCGAGCTGTGGTTTGGCGAATGTCCGGGAGAACAGGGCGAGTATTAGATGCGGCGAGTTTCGTCCTTCAAAAAGTGGGTCGAGGCCACGAGCAAGGCCGAGCTCTCTACGTAGTTGATATACGGGCTCACTCCAGCTACGACCGATCATCTTCGCAAAGCGAAACACTGGATCATGAAATGTCGGACCGAGGCGGCGGAATCGCGCAAGCGCTGGCAGAGGAGCAAGCACTGGCGGATCATACGCTGACATGAACGCACCCGGTTGCAATTCCGTTGACACCCAACGCACGCCGAATTTCTCGGCAATCAACGGTGCAGCGAAGATGAGCACCTGCGAGATAAGCAGATCCGCGCCTGGTGCAGCGGCGCTCAGGTCTTCGTACGATTCGCGTAACGCCGGCAAGATAAACTCGCGGATGACTCGTTCGAGACCACGCTTGGGTTCAATGAAGCGTCGATGTTGTTGTTTATCTTCGAACGAGATGTCGGGCCTGAGTGGATGAAACTCCAGGCCGGTCGCTTCAACTGTTTGTCGATGATATTCGCTCGTCGCAATCAGAGGTCGATGAGCGCGCGCTTGCAACTCCGAGGCGATGGCAAGATAGGGATGAAGATCTCCGAGCGTGCCGTGGGTTGCGAGAACGATGCGCTTTGGTGTCATCGCGCGATGGGTTTAGGAAAACGTTTAAGTGCGATCGCTACGATGAGACCACACAAAAATGCAGGTACAGCGGTGAACATGGGCCACGCGACAAGTGCAACGAGGTAACGCCAGAACGGCGCAGTCGATGTGATCCATGCGGCGTGAAACGTCGCCAGGACGGCGAGGAGGAATGCACCGAAAGCAACACCCAACGACGCATGAAGTGCCACGCCCAGAATCGGGTTGTGGAACCGTCTGGTTTCGAGCCAAAGATGCGCAGCAAACACGAAACCGCTGGCGACCCATGCGCCCAGGCGCCAAAGGAAAACGCCACGAGGAGTCACGCCTAAGTCGTCGAGCTCGCCGAAAACATATCCAATGATGAAATACGCCACACCGATCGAAAGTATGACAAGAACAGTGGATGAAAGAGGCTGGCGATCAGCGTGACGTAACCCGTATTCATCAATCATGTGTGTTAAGCGCTACTGCGATTTGATCAAGGTGGTGCTGGTTGTGCGAGACAACTTTGTCGAACTCATCTTTTAGCGTTCGAAGGCCCGTTTCGCTGTGAATGAATTCCAATTCGCCGCTCCGTTTGTAATGTTGAATAGCCAGGTAAATTATGCCCTGGCGTGTCGCCTGGTAGATTTGGCGAGACAAACCGAGCGGCATCTGCGAATAGTCTAAACTCGTGGCCCACCTGTCCTGATCAAATGCCCATAGAACGGGACGAGGTT
>JBKPMX010000157.1:0-5526 GCA_046765655.1 Acidobacteriota bacterium | reverse complement strand
CCTGCAACAGCGCGGCATCTCCCAGGAAGACGCCGTCTCGCTGATCATTAACGGTTTTTGTAAAGACGTTTTTCTACAGTTGCCAATGGAGTTCGCCGTTGAAGCGCAGCGCCTGTTGGGACTGAAGCTGGAAGGAAGTGTGGGATAACGATTTCGGATTTCGGATTTTGGATTTGGGATTTCTTGTTACAGGAAAAGAATCCCGAATCCGCATTCCGAAATCCGAAATCTGCTCTGTGGAGAATTGAATGTTAGAGATCAAAAATTTGCACGCCACCGTTGATGGCAATGAGATTCTTCGCGGAATCAACCTCACGGTGAAGAAGGGTGAGATTCACGCCATCATGGGTCCAAATGGATCTGGGAAGTCGACTTTGGCGAAAGTCTTGGCGGGACATCCTGATTACGAAGTAACTGCCGGCGAAGTGATCTACGAAGGACGAAACCTTCTTGAATTGTCGCCCGACGAGCGCGCACGCGCGGGCGTGTTCATGGCGTTTCAATATCCGATTGAAGTGCCTGGCGTCTCAAACGCTCAGTTTCTTCGTCTCGCCTACAACGAAAAGAAAAAGCATCTGGGTGAAGAGGAATTGGATCCTCTCGAGTTTAAGGATCTCCTAAAAGAGCGCGCGAAGGTTGTGGAAATGGAGGCGAGCTTTATGTCGCGTTCAGTTAATGAGGGCTTCTCAGGTGGCGAGAAGAAGCGCAATGAGATCCTTCAGATGGCGGTGCTGGAACCGAAACTGGCCATCCTGGATGAAACTGACTCTGGTTTGGACATCGATGCTCTGCGCGTTGTTGCGGGCGGGGTGAACCAACTGCGAACTCAAGACAACGCGATCATCGTCGTTACGCATTACCAGCGACTCTTGAACTATATCGTTCCCGACTATGTGCACGTGTTGGCTCACGGCCGCATCGCACGTGAGGGCGGCAAAGAGCTCGCCCTGGAGTTGGAGGAGAAAGGTTACGACTGGATCAAAACGCCTGACGCGAACGGCGCCGGTTCAGGTGCTTCCGCGAATTAGAAATGATTACCGAACTCGTCAAATCAGAAAGCAATTATCAGTCTGCGTTTCGTGAAGTGCGTCACGCGAGGCCAACGGCTGCCTGGGCTGAATTAGTGCGCGGTAGCGCGATGGATCGCTTTGAGCAGTTGGGCTTTCCGACAGTCAAGAATGAGGAGTGGAAGTACACGAATCTTGCTCCCTTTCTAAAAGAAAAGATTACGCCCGCACCGCCTGTTGAAGTTGCTGCAGACACCGTTGCTCGATTCATCTATCCGGAAACTGCAAGCAATCATGTAGTTTTGGTGAATGGATTCTTTAACGCGCAGTTGTCGTCAGTGTCGGAGCAGGGGATTGTAGTTTGCGATCTGTTCGAAGCGATCGCCGATGCGCGATATGGCAAAATCGCTCGTGAGTATCTTGCGCGCAACGCCACTTACCACGACAACGCACTAACAGCACTCAACACGGCATTTCTGCAGTCGGGTTTGTTCGTCTTGATTCCCCGCAACGTCAAAGTCGAGACGCCGTTACAAGTAACTTTTATTTCAGACTCGCGCGAGCCAAACAGCGCCAACTTCCCACGCCTACTGGTTGTCGGCGAGGAAAACAGTGCGGCGACGATAGTCGAAAGCTATGTATCTATAGACGATCGAGCGCACTTCACAGATTCGGTTGTGGAAGTGGTTCTGTTGGATGGCGCTCGACTCGAACATTACCGCGTCCAACGAGAGAACAATAGTGCGCTTCATGTGGCGACGACCGCGACTGAGCTTGGCCGCGGCAGTAGTTACGACACAACGTCGATCACGATGGGTGCGCAACTATCGCGACACGATATTTCGGTGGTCCTGGATCACGAGGGTGCTGAATGCTGGGTCGATGGTCTTTATATCGTTGGCGCAAATCAGCACGCCGACACGCATTCCGTCATCGATCACAAGCAGCCTCATTGCACCAGCCATCAGCTCTACAAAGGAATTCTCGACGGCGACGGTCGCGCGGTATTCAACGGCAAAGTCTTCGTGAGGCATGGCGCTCAGAAAACTGACGCGATGCAGACGAACAAAAACCTGCTGCTTTCAGATCGAGCACGAGTCGATACAAAACCACAGCTCGAGATTTTTGCTGATGATGTTAAGTGTGCGCACGGCGCGGCTGTCGGCCAGCTCGATCCCGAAGAGTTGTTTTACCTGCACGCCCGCGGAATCAACCCGGCACTGGCACGAAACCTGTTGACGTATGGCTTTGCCGAAGAAGTGATCGGGAAGATCAAACTGGAATCAATTCGCAGTGAACTCGATCAGGCAGTGCTTAACCAGATTCACGCACAACTGGACGAATAGCGATGAAGCTGATCGTTGTAAGTATCTTGGGACTAATGCTGGTTGCTTTGAACGCCGCGGCCCAATCAGGTACGGCAACTCTCTACTCGCCAAATAAGTATCGGAACGAACAGCGCAATTTCTGTCTCGATTTCAAAACTGGTGTAAGCACGACACTAAGAGATCCATGTGATCTTCGCTACGGCTTGTTATATGCCGGAGAAGATTGGGACTGGTTTCAGGGCGGGCTGGATCGAGAGTCCAGAGGCGTGATCAAGGATCTTGGTGCGCTGAACTGGGAGAGCAAATTTGAAGTCCCTGTTGTAACTCCTCGTCGCAAACTGTTACCGGGCGAGCAAAGGACCGTGACAGTTGATACGTCTGGAGCTGACGGCGCAGACGGTGCGCCGGGAAAACCGGGAGCGCCGGGAAAACCGGGCGCAGATGGAGACGGCGTTGTGCGTCAGAAGGCTCCTGAACCAACCCCCGAGCCAACTCCCGCTCCTCCAGCGAAGAAGAAGAACGATGGTGTACCGAAGATTGACCCAATATTTGTAAAAGCCATTGTTGGGCACATGTATGTCGCCCATGTCGTGAATGACAAAGAAGATTTTTATGCGCTGTTTCGCGTCGACGCGATCGAAAGAGGCGACTATTGTGTCGTTTCGTGGAAAGTGATCGACCAGCCAAGAGCCGTCCAATTAAGTTACAAGTAGAAATGGTTTCGTCGACAAACACCGTAATCGAACGTGAAGCTTCCAAGGTTTGGGATGTCGAACGCGTTCGCGCTGATTTTCCTGTCCTGCACCAAACGGTCAATGGCAAGCCCTTGATCTATCTGGACAACGGAGCCTCGTCACAAGTCCCGCAAGTCGTTATCGATCGTGGCAGCATCTACCTCGAACACGAACACTCAAACATTCATCGTGGCGTTCATTATCTAAGCCAACGCGCGACAACCGCATACGAAGGTGCGCGTGAGAAGGTGAAGCGATTTATCAATGCGCGCGAGTCGCGCGAGTGCATCTTTGTTCGCGGCACGACTGAAGGCATCAATCTCGTAATGCACGGCTACGGCCGCAAGTTCATTGAACAGGATGACGAGATCATCATCTCCGCAATGGAACACCACGCCAACATTGTTCCCTGGCAGATGCTGTGTGAAGAAAAAGGGGCGCTGCTGCGCGTCATTCCGATGAACGACGCCGGTGAGTTGCTGCTGGATGAATACGATGGGCTGCTTAACGAGCGGACGAAATTTGTTGCGATCACGCATGTCTCGAACGCGTTGGGCACGATCAATCCAATCAAAGAGATGATTGCGCAGGCGCACAAATATGGTGTGCCGGTTCTAATTGACGGCGCACAGAGCGCGCCGCACATGCCCGTCGATGTCCAGGATCTTGATTGCGACTTTTACACATTCTCCGGACATAAGATGTACGCGCCCACTGGTAGCGGCATTGTTTACGGCAAGGCTGAGCTGCTCGAAAAGATGAATCCATTTCAGGGCGGCGGCGACATGATCAAATCCGTCACATTTGAGAAAACTATTTACGCCGAGCTGCCGAATAAGATGGAAGCAGGAACGCCGGCGATTGCCTCTCAAATCGGTTTAGGTGCGGCGATCGATTATTTGAACAGTATCGGACGCGAGCAGGCCGCTAAACACGAGGCGGAATTACTTCGTTATGCCACGGAACGAGTCTCCGCGATTGAGGGCGTGCGAATTATTGGAACCGCGCGGAAGAAAGCGAGTGTCCTGTCGTTTGTGATCGACGGTATTCACCCGCACGACATCGGCACGATTCTCGATCAGGAGGGCATCGCCGTCAGGGCCGGTCATCATTGTGCGCAGCCGGTGATGCAACGCTTCAAAGTACCGGCAACAGCACGCGCATCGTTCGCTTTCTACAACACGAAGGAAGAGATTGATGTGTTGGCGAAAACGATTGAGCGCGTAATTGAAATCTTCTCGTAAAGTAAAGAGCTAAGAGAGCCGCGCTTTTTTGCCCTTCGCTCTTTGCTCTTACTGTGATTCACATGTCTGAACTAACCGATCTCTATCAACAAGTAATTCTCGACCACAACAAAAAGCCGCGGAACTTTCGTAAGCTCGAGCCGGCTACCAATTTCGCCGAAGGCTTCAATCCGCTGTGTGGTGATCACCTCAATGTCTACCTTAATGTCGAAGGCGATGAGGTGAAGGAGATCTCGTTTGAAGGAAGCGGTTGTGCCATCTCGAAAGCCTCAGCGAGCATGATGACGCAGGCCGTCAAAGGGAAAGACAAAGAACACGCTGAACAACTCTTCAACGAATTCCACGCGATGGTTACTGGCGAACTGAACGAAGAGACCGAAGAGAACCAATTAGGGAATCTCAAAATCTTCGCTGGCGTCAGAGACTTTCCAGTGCGAGTCAAATGCGCGACCTTACCGTGGCATACGATGCGCGCCGCACTCAACAACGAAGAAACCATTTCGACTGAATAGTCGATGAAACGCCGGTTTATTACCGCCAATCAGGAGGAGTCAGGCTTTTGGGCGTGTAGGTGTTCTCTTCAGGCGGAATGTTGCTGAACGCAGTGTGGTCGGCAATGTGTCGTGACACCAGGCCGCGAAACTCCATCTCTTCGTCCCGGCTACGGAAGACTCGCTTCGGCACCGCGGTCATCATTCTCAGGTCCTTGCCGTACATCAAAAGGTACATCTCACGTCCTTCAATCACTTTTGTATAAAGGCTCCACGCGAGTTTCGAATCAATCTGAAAAGTTTTGACCACTACACCTTCGTTTGAGAACGTAACCTGGTACTTCTCGCGAAATTTAGGATCTCCACGGTAAAACCGGCGCGGTAGTGTGACTAAAGCGTTGTAGACCAGAACGATGTCGAACAGGATTACCATCACGAGGGTTATGACGAGAGCGAACATGTCGGCCAGGAGCATGCTCATCAATAACGCCACCATAAGTGCCAGCACGCATACGACGACTAATCGGATCATCCCCTGCCGGGTGTTAAAGAACAGGAGCCGAGTTGCGGCGAGATACTCAGTCTCCGACATTTGATATTCAAGAGTGATCTTTGAATCGGTCATTGCATAAAACTCCGCTTGTTAATTTGGTTACCACGGATTTCTGACTGTCAGTGTCCAATTGTCGGATTCAGATTTTCGCGACAGGATCTGAATGGAC
>JBKPMX010000156.1:0-21099 GCA_046765655.1 Acidobacteriota bacterium | reverse complement strand
GAGTTGTTGTTATACGCACGCCAGTGCAGCCGATTGGATGGCCTAAAGCAATTGCACCGCCATTTACATTCAGTCGTTCTTGATCAAACTGGAGTTCTCGATCGCAGGCTATCACTTGCGCCGCGAACGCTTCATTCAACTCAATCAGATCGACATCACTGATATTGATGTTTTGTCGATCGAGGAGAGCGCGTACAGCGGGAACTGGTCCAATGCCCATGATCTCCGGTGCGACGCCGGTAATCTCGTAATCGACGATTCGCGCTTGCGGCGAACTACCGCTGGAATTTACAGCCGTTTCGCTCATAACTGTGACAGCGGCGGCACCGTCCGTGATTCCCGAAGAGTTACCGGCCGTGACGGTGCCAGTCGAGGCAAACACAGGTTTCAGCTTCGAGAGATCCTGAATAGTTGTTTCTGATCGAGCATGTTCATCGTTTGCGAAAGTGATCGTTTGACCTTTCGGCCCTTTGACTTCCAACCCTAAGATTTCGTCGCTAAAGCGATTCGAAGAGATAGCGGCGGCGGCTCTGTACTGCGATCGCAATGCATACTCGTCTTGTTCATCTCTGGAGATTTCGTGACGCTGAGCGAGATTCTCCGCAGTCTCTCCCATCACAAGACCTGAAAGCGGATCGTTGAATCCGTCGCGATACATTCCGTCCACTAGCTGCGTGTTTCCCATGCGCATGCCCCAACGAGCGCCTTCAGCGAAATAAGGAACACGCGACATGCTCTCTGTGCCGCCAGCTAGCACGACATCTGCGCGGCCGAGCATAATCTCCTGGGCAGCGAGAATGATTGCCTTCAGACCTGAGCCGCAGGCCTGATTGACTGTGAATGCCGGCACCGATTGCGGAACTTGTGCTCGATAAGTGATCTGCCGTGCGACATTTGGACCACCGCCTGCTTGCCGCGCGCACCCCCAGATCGATTCATTGACTTGCTCTGGATTCACTCCTGCCCGCTTCAAAGTTTCGACCGCAACAGCGACACCCAAATCGGCCGCTGTCAAAGATGCGAGCGTTCCACCAAACTTTCCGATCGGTGTGCGCACTGCTCCTGCGAGATAAATGCTTTTCGTTTCCATAGACTCCGCTTCACAACTACCGAACGAGAATGCAGCGACCGATTTCAACTGACTGAAGCGTAAAAACTCGCATTGGAATTGGTCGTTGCGCTCCCGTTGCGTAGTTGTGAGTTGCGAAAAATGGTAGCACACGGTAGAAATAACAGCGACTAACCCATCCAGACACCGCACTCATACCGCAATAGGAAAGTATTTCGATTTCTGAATTCGGAATTGCGATTTGTGTTCCCGATCGATCTCCTGCTGAAGGAAATTCGAAATCCGAATGCCGAGCAGAATCTAACTTCATGTTTCAAAGCCTCACGACATCCGAACAACGTTCGTACGCACACAGGCACATTGCCGAGTTGTTTGCAGGACATGCGGAGTGGCTCTGCTCCGTCGATCAAAATGAAGCCTACTCCCTTCATCGAAACGAGATTGAAATATCCATCTCGACTGATCGACTGATGTTGTCGTGCTGGACGGAGAAGGGGACTCGCACCTGGCGCCTACTCGACTGGTTCTGGAACGGAGAGGCTCTCGCTTTTCACGGCTCACGCAAAATGGGCGCTGAGCAGCCGTTCATTGAGCTGATCCCGCGGACATCAGCCTCATCAATAACGGCAACGATTCGCGCTGCTCGACAAGCGCGGTGTTACCGACTGGCGGAACTCGCATCTGCTCTCCAGCCTGACACGCGAATTGAACGCGCTTCGCTGAGCCCCGGCGCACGCAGAGGTCAGCCCGGTCGTTACGCGCGCATCCTACTCCGGCGCAAACGTTATCGAATTGCTGTCACAGCCCCAGTGATTCCAACCCGTGTTGGTGCGGTTGATGCTTTTCTTTCGGCGGCTTTGCTGTGGTTTCACCGGACGTCAGAACGAATTCGCCCGCCTTACATTGATCAATTGTGGTTAATCGTTTCGAAAGAAATTCTGCACCCAACCATCCATCGCGTTTCACTGTTGCGGGATGGCTTAAGACAAATAATTAAACTCCACGTGGTGGACGACGAACTCTCAGTCCTTGAACTAAGAGAGTGTCCAGATCGAAGAGAACTGTGGAAGAAACGACTCGCACGGTTCCCACCTGTTCCACCTGCATCAATGACACCTCAGACCCTCGCAATAATCGACGAGGCACCTGACGCTATTGATGTCGTTCATGCACGGCACGGCGAGACGCTCAGGTATTTCGGCCTACCCTTCGCGCGTGTGCGTTCGCTTATGGGAGCGGAGCGAGTTTGGTTCGGCATCGAGGGGGCATACCGGCGAATTCTTGACGACGCAAGCATTGACGACTGGACCAATCTATTGAACGAGTTGCGCGAGCATCGATCCGCGGGTGAGTTGGACCATCGTCACGCGCTTTATCGGAGTGCCGCCGAAGCTTGGCTTGAGTCTCTATTACGGAAGGACATTACGAAACTCGATCCAGGTTTGATCATCGCACCGCTGCATGCGCAGTTTCGCACAGCACGTGGAGGCAAACTTGGCATTCGACCGATCGATATGCTGGCGCTCCGGCAGGATGGACGATTGGTAGTCATTGAACTGAAGGTGGCGGATGATCGCGAACACGTGCTTCAAGGCGCCGACTACGGGCGACGAGTGGAAGCTCATCGACGCCGCGGACATATCGCTAAGGCAAAGCTCTTCGGCAATCGAGAGATACGAGACGAATCGCCACTCGTTTACCTGGTCGCACCGACGCTTCGCGTGCATCCGTCGTTTGGCACACTGGCCCGGTGCATTGCTCCTGACATCGAGATCTACCGATTCGATATCAATGAAGACTGGAGAACTGGAGTGCGGGTGATGAGAAGGATGAAAGTGAACTAACCTTTGCGCTGGGTGCTGTGTACGGAGTGCTTGGTACTCGCTAAGAACAAGTACAAAGAACAAAGTACAAAGCGCAAAGTGGCGTGAATCAATGCTTCACAAAAATTGTCTCTTCTTTTTCTTCTTGTTTTGCTGGTGCAGTAGCGTTACCGGTCTGCTGATCTCTTGAGTAGATACCGGAAACGCGCATTCTGAACTCGTCGGGATTGGTGGCGTTGTTGAGCGCTTCTTCCAAAGAAATCATTCCCGCCTGCAATAAACGAAACAGCGACTGATCGAACGTCTGCATGCCGTACTGAGAAGTGCCGGCAGCAATCGCCTCGCGAATCATGTAAGTCTTTTCTTCGTTGATGATGTGATCTCGAATGAAGGCAGTTGAGACGAGCACTTCAATCGCAGGTACGCGACCTGGACCTTTCGCTGCACGAACAAGGCGCATCGAGATTACCGCTTTCAGGATTCCAGCCAACTGAATTCGCACCGACTTCTGTTGATGAGACGGGAATGAGGAGACAATGCGCGTGATCGTTTCAGTTGCGTCGAGCGTGTGCAAGGTGGACAGCACAAGGTGCCCGGTCTCCGCAGCAGTCAGAGCCGTTTCGATCGTTTCATGGTCGCGCATTTCGCCTACGAGGATGACGTCCGGATCCTGTCGTAGTGCGCCGCGAAGCGCTTCTGCAAAAGAGCGCGTGTCGACATCAACCTCACGCTGAGTAATGAAAGCTTGCTTGTCGCGATGCAAGAACTCGATCGGGTCTTCAATAGTAACGATGTGACCGCTGCGCGTGGTGTTGATGTAGTCGATCATCGCGGCGAGTGTCGTCGACTTTCCGGAACCAGTTGCGCCCGTCACCAGAATCAGACCACGTTGTTCCTGTGCGATTTTATCGATGACGGGAGGCAGTCCGAGCGCCGCCGTCGACCTGGTTTGATCCGGAATGACGCGCAGAACGATGCTCACCGTTCCTCGCTGCTGAAAGATATTTGCGCGGAAACGGCCCAGGCCCGAGACGCCGTAAGCGATGTCGACTTCCGATATCTCCTTGAATCGCTGTTTCTGGCGGTTCGACATCATCGCGAACGCCATATCCAACGTGTCCTCAGGTCTTAGACGTGGAGCGTCCGCTACGGGATGAAGCTCGCCGCCAATCCGCATTACGGGGAAGACACCAACTTTTAAATGCAGATCCGACGCTCCATGACCAGTCGCAACTCGGAGTAGTTCGTCGATTTTTAACGACATGACAGAAAGACAGCCTTTCGGTAAGACTACTGAGGTTCTGGGGTTTTTCTGAGTATTTCTAGCGCCAGAAAGGGCAGCGGAATCCTGTGTGGAAGGCGTAGGACCGAGCATCTACGCGGGTTTGACTATAGCGCGACGGCGCTCGGACGGTCAATAAGATCTGATGGTCCCACGGGAGCCGTTCTGACCTGTTAAGTGAAATTCGGTGGTGGAGGTGGGAGCTTGTAGAGAGCCGCTGCGGGCGTAGCCAACAATCTTCGTCGCAATATAGAGACACTAACGATGGCAGCGGCAAGTGAGACAATGTAAGTGAGCAACCGGAAGCCTCCCGTGATCCTTTCTGGCCAATCGAGCGCCAGCGCCGCGATTTCGTAGGCAAGTGTAAGAGCTACTGCGACGACGAATTCAGAGACTAACCAAACTCCAATTCCAATCAAACTCCAGGCCAACGCGCTACGGTGTCGCTCACGTGCAGCTTGCGACATCATTTTTGGGATTCGATAGATAAGAAAATAGAGTTCGAGCATGTGTATTAGCTCCAGATCCTCTTATAGCACACGAACTAAAACACGAAAGACCACCAGTATGAAACAGGTGGTCTTTCGATCGGTGTCTGTAACGACTTGCTAATCTCTTGCCGCGGTTTGGTAAGAGAGCGCTGGCTCGTTTTCCGTGCTTGCGCCATCGGTCGTTGTTGGTGTGTAACCGTTGTTCCCCGGGTTCGCTTCCTTAGCGTTCACGTAAGTCAACCAATCTCCCGGTGCCTTTCGCTCACCCTTCGTGATATCGAAGAACGCCTTTTGAATGGCTGCTGTAAGTTCACCGCGGCCGCCCTTGCCAACGGTAATTCGATCAACCGATCGAATCGGAGTGATTTCAGCTGCCGTTCCAGAGAAGAACAACTCGTCAGCGACATAGAGTGCCGCGCGCTGGATCGTCCGTTCTTTAACTGTGATACCGAGCTCGTGGCAAATTTGAATCACGCTGTCGCGGGTGATGCCAGGAAGAATTGAAGAAGATAGCGGTGGCGTAAGCACCACGTCGCCGCTCACGAGGAAGATGTTCTCGCCGGAGCCTTCCGAAACGTAGCCACGGTCATCGAGTGCGATGCCTTCAGCAAATCCATTCAGCAGTGCCTCCATTTTGATTAGCTGAGAATTCATGTAGTTCGCGCCACTCTTCGCCATTGCCGGCATTGAGTTCGGAGTCAGGCGGTTCCAGGTTGAAACGCAAACATCCACGCCACGCTCGATGGCTTCATCGCCCAGGTATTTACCCCAATCCCACGCGCCGATGTAGCAGGCGAGCGGATTTGGAAATGGGTTGACGCCAAATGCAGGATGAGCTTCATCGAGACTGCGGAAGAGAATTGGACGGATGTAGCATTGGTTCATTTCGCTGCGACGAACTAATTCGGTGATGCTGTCGCAGAGTTGATCGAGAGTCCATGGATGGTCCATCCGGTAGATCTTTGCCGAATTCAAAAACCGCTGCATATGTTCTTTCAACCGAAAGACGGCTGGCCCTTGCTTGGTCGAGTAACATCGGATTCCTTCGAAGATGCTCGAGCCATAGTGGAGCACGTGAGACATCACATGCACGCGCGCATCGTCCCATTTAATGAACTCACCGTTATGCCAAACGATGTCGCAGATACGCGGTGTAGCGATGTCCTTTGCTTTGCCGTCTTTTGAGAACATATTGTTTACTCCTTTGGGTGATCAGTCTCGGATAAAGATATAAAGAGGAGTGGTCAGACAGCCGAAGTTTTGTCTAAACACATCTCCATAAATGCTGCGACAAAACTGTTGATAATCATTGATGGGTCTGACACCGCACAATACCGTAGTTTTGAGGCTATTGGCAAGACGCCTTGCTTAACGTTACGACGGGCTCTTACCATCGAAAATGCAAGCCCAGATACACAAAAGAGCGAATCGACAAAGCCTTCCGCGAATTGCGCGTCGCCCCCGCGGAAAGTGCATATTAATTATGCTCTTCGCGCTAACGGGTCTTCTATCAAATTGCCGCAATCACGACATGACTAACAACCAAGAGAACTCTTCCACAAACGCTAACGTCAACTCCGATCCGATCGCGATTCATCAACGCGCGATCGCCATCGACATGCATGCCGATACGGTACAACGCATGCTGGATGAACATGTTGATCTTCTAACCCGCTTGCGCGACGGGCACTTTGATACGCCGCGCGCGAAGGAGGGCGGACTTGACGCCCAGTTCTTTTCTATTTGGGTTGAGCCGCAGTTGTTTGGCGGAGGTGGCCCGGATGCAATAAAACGAGCAGACGATCAGATCACAGCAATCCGCGAACTAGCCAGGAAACACCCTGAGACCTGGGTTCTTGCGACGACAGCTGCTGATGTTCGACGAATAGCAGCAGAAGGAAAGATCGCCGCACTACTGGGCCTTGAAGGTGGTTACGCAATCGACGAACGACTCGAAAACGTCGAACGCTACTACAACCTCGGGGTTCGTTACATGTCACCCGCATGGAGTGTCAGCACGTCGTGGGCTGGTTCGTCTGGGGATGAGATTGGCAGCGGTCGCGGGTTGAATGATTTTGGAAAGTCAGTAGTGCGGGAAATGAATCGATTGGGAATGATGGTCGATGTTTCACACGTGTCTGACAAGACTTTCTGGGACATAGTGAACACGTCGACTAAACCAGTCGTTGCGACTCACTCGGCGTGTCGGGCAATCGCAAATGTCGCGCGCAATCTCAGTGATGACATGATTCGAGCGCTGGCAAAGACTGGCGGTGTCGTCAACGTCATCTTTTATCCCGAACATCTCGAACCCGGTTGGAGTGAAAAGAAGCGGCAACTCGATGCCGAGATAGCGCCTCTGGTCCAGCAAGCTTCTAACGACGAACCTGGCGATGCGGTGCACAAGAAGATCGCACGCGATCGTGTGCGCGCTGAATACTACGCGCGAAGATTACCGTCAGTGTCGGTGACGCGGATCGTGGATCACATAGACCACATCGTAAGGCTTGTCGGCGTAGACCACGTTGGTATTGGATCGGACTTTGATGGAGTGCAGGCGACTACGAAGGATCTTTCGACGGTAGCGGAGTTGCCGAACCTGACGCGCGAGCTTCTCCGTCGCGGTTATTCAGAGAGCGATATTCAGAAGATTCTCGGAGGAAACATGCTCAGAGTGATGGAAGCACAGGAAGCAAAGTAAATGGTACTTAGTACTTAGTGCTTAGTCTTTGTCGTAAGTTGACCTTCGACCAAGAAAGCACGAAGTACAAAGTACAAAGCACAAAACACAAAACACGAAGCTCAAAGCCCTAAGCTCAAAGTAAGAAAGTCACTCATGCCACCTCGCACCAAACCTCGCATCGGTTTCCACGCTCCCATCAAAGGCGGTGTACATAACGCGCTTGTTGTTTCGAAAGAAGTCGGCTGCGACACAGTGCAGTTGTTTTCGCGCAACCCGCGAGGTTGGATGGCCAAGCCGCTCACGCGCGCTGACGTTTCGCTCTTTCGTCACACACATCGACGCACCAAGCTCTCACCAGTTCTTATCCACTGTAACTACCTCGTGAATCTCGCGGCTACGGAAGGCGTTTTCCTCGAAAAGTCGATCACATCGTTTCGCGAAGAAGTCGGTCGCGCGTTGTTGCTCGGCGTCGACTATCTCGTCGTCCATCCCGGTAGCGCACGTGGTGCTTGCGAAGCAGATGGAATCAGAACATGCGCCGACAGCTTGAAAATAGCGTGCAAGGGAATTCGTTTCGGATCTCTACGGATTCTTTTGGAGAACACGGCGGGCCAGGGCGAATGTATCGGCCACCGCTTCGAACACTTGCGCGAGATCATGGATCTGTGTCCGAAGTTGCCGCTTGGTGTTTGTTTTGATACTGCTCACGCTTTCACTGCCGGTTACGACATTCGGGAGGAAGACGGCTTACAAGCGCTGATTCAAAAAATGAATCGAACCGTAGGTTTGAAGAATGTCCGCGCGATCCACTTCAACGATTCACGCGCGGCGTACAACTCCCGAGTCGATCGTCATTGGCACATCGGTGAAGGTCACATCGGTATGGATGCGTTGCGACGCGTGGCTCAGCACCCGAAGCTCAGGCATGCGGCCTTTATTCTTGAGACGCCGTATGACGATCCACGGGCGGACCTGAAGAACCTGCAAACGCTGCGTAGCTTTGTGAACGGCGACTAAGACTTTAGACAGGAATACAGAATTACGAGAAGTGGCTCGGTTCGATTTAAGTGACGGGTTTTCACGCCGAGAGCTAACCGCAACAGATGCGGAGGGCGACGACGTTACGCAGAGATCATTGAAAATAAAGGCGGCAAGGCTCCCACCCTGCCGCCCCATTTGTGTCCACGGTGGCCTGCTAGCAGACTCACTGGGACGATTAGATTAGGCCCTTTGATTGTGCGTAAACACGTTCGTGAAGGTTTTTCTTCTGTGCGTCTTACGGACTGCAGACGAAAGAGCGTCACCGTTTCCAGCAACGCAGCTCAAATCGTATACACTGCAGCTGAACTCACCCGTAATTCGGTACTGGTTCAGTTTCAAGTCTCTGCGCAACCTCCGCGTCCTCGGGCGTCTCGGCGGTTGTGTAAGTTGAGACGGAAACCGCAAGAGACTTGAGAGAACGGAGAGGTTGCGCCGAGACTTGAATCACAAAGTGAACCGGTACTCGTAATTCGGTAATCTTGTCTTTCCGAAAACTCTTCCGCTAGAATGCAACGCGTAATGATGTTCTTGAGACCGCAACCGACCAAACTCCTCCTATCGGTGCCGCTTTCGCGGCGCGCTTAACAGCGCCAGCTCGTGGAGCGGCGGACCCCAACTCACAAACCAAAACTTTGCGACCAGCGGGTTTTGTCTGCGTCTAGAAGGCGCGTGCTAACTGTTAGTTGAGTACCAAGAAGGACGAGTCAATGGACGAAAAATACTTTCCCGAACAGATCGAAAAGAAATGGCAGCAGCGGTGGGATGAACAGCAGACCTTCCGCGCGGTTGATGATGATACGCGTCCCAAGTTCTACGCGCTTGAGATGCTGCCATACCCATCGGGCTTCCTCCACATGGGCCACGTTAGAAACTATTCGATCGGTGATGCTCTCGCGTGGTTCAAGCGGCTTCAGGGTTACAACGTGCTTCATCCCATCGGTTGGGACAGTTTCGGTCAGCCCGCAGAACAGGCCGCGATCAAACGTGGTGTGAATCCCCGCGACTGGACGGAACAAAACATCGTTCACATGCGCGGTCAGTTACAGCGACTGGGAATCAGTTACGACTGGTCACGAGAGATCGCCGCGCATCGGCCTGACTATTACAAGTGGGACCAGTGGTTCTTCCTCCAGATGATGGAGCGTGGGCTCGCTTACAAGAAAACGTCACCCGTCAATTGGTGTCCCAAAGAACAGACCGTCTTATCGAATGAACAGTCGTCTGGTGGAGTTTGCTGGCGTTGTGGGGCTACGGTCGAAAAGCGAGATCTCGAGCAATGGTTTCTTCGCATCACTGACTATGCAGAACAGCTCGTCGGTGACATGACACAGATCGAAGCCGGCTGGCCCGAAAAAGTATTGAAGCGACAACGAGACTGGGTGGGTCGTAGCGAAGGCGCTTTCATTGACTTTGCAGTTAAAGACTCAGACAAGAAGATCCGAGTCTTCACGACACGGATAGATACCGTCTACGGCGCAACGGCAATCGTGATGTCGCCTGAACATCCGTTGCTTGAAGAGTTGCTCGCGGGTTCGAGCTTGAAGAACGACATCGACGCATTCCGCGATCGCGTCAAGCAAGAGCGCGCGACCCGCGGTGATGAAGTTGAAGCGGAGAAGGAAGGGTTGAACACCGGTATTCTGGCCGTGAATCCTTTCAGTGGCGAGAATGTTCCGATTTGGGTAGCGAACTACGTGCTGATCGAATACGGCACGGGTGCGGTGATGAGTGTGCCGGCGCACGACGAGCGCGACTTCGAATTCGCACAAAAGTATTCGTTACCGATTCGGCAGGTGATCGCACCTGTCTCGCACGCGCAACCAAAAGCAGAACCGTCATCGGTTAGTGGTGCGGATCAGTCCGTCGATATGGCCCAGGCGTTCGTCGAGTACGGCGTGTTGATTAATAGCGGCGAATGGGGTGGCAAACTGTCTGACGTCGCGATCGCAGAAATGTCGACATACGCAAAAGAACATGGCTTCGGTGAAGCAGCCGTGACTTATCGCATCCGCGACTGGGGCGTTTCGCGACAAAGGTTCTGGGGAGCTCCCGTCCCTGTTGTGTATTGCGACGCCTGCGGCACAGTCCCGGTTCCTTATGAACAGCTTCCCGTTGTGCTTCCTCCAACGGCCGACTTTACGGGCACCGGAGAATCGCCGTTGGCAGGTGTGCCGGAGTTCGTCAATACCGTCTGTCCGAAGTGCAAAGGACCAGCGCGGCGTGAGACAGACACGATGGATACGTTTGTCGATTCATCATGGTACTTCTTCCGTTATTGCGATCCGCGAAACGAGAGTGCTCCATTCGATTCGGCTGTCGTCAAACAGTGGACGCCAGTTGACCAGTACATCGGCGGTGATTCACACGCCGTTATGCACCTCATTTACACGCGGTTTTGGACGAAGTTCATGCGCGACCTCGGTCTCGTTAATTTTGATGAGCCAGTAAAACGTTTGTTGACGCAGGGAATGGTGACCAACCGTGTCGAAGGCACAGACGAATGGAAGGCGATGTCAAAGAGTCTCGGCAACGGCGTTGACCCTGACGAAATGATCGCGGCGTTTGGTGCAGATGCTGCGCGTCTGTTCGTGCTGTTCGCTGCGCCTGTCGAGAATGAATTGCGCTGGTCTGAAACCGGAATCGAAGGAGCGGTTAGATTTCTGCGACGCGTCTACACGATGGTATGGCGGTGGCAGGAACGTTTGACGAACGAAGCACGCGAGGCTGATATCTCCGATTTGGGCGCCGACGCACGAGCGTTGCGCCGGAAGACTCATCAAACGATCGCGAAGATCACAAGCGACTTCGATCAGTTGCATCTCAATACAAGTGTCTCTGCGTTGATGGAGTTGTTCAATCAGTTGACCGATTTCAACGCCGATCCAGTCTCCTCAGGTAGCGCCGACGTGTTTGTCGTACGTGAGGCGTTGGAAGCGTTGGTCGTCATGCTTGCTCCGTTCAGTCCACACGTCGCTGAGGAAATGTGGGAAGCGCTCGGTCACGCGGGAGGACTCAAGGCTGATTGGCCCATCGCCGATCCGGAACTCGCAGCGCGCGAAGAGTTGGAGATTCCAATTCAGGTGAACGGAAAGCTGCGCTCGCGAGTGATTACTTCGCCGGAGATCTCGGAAGAGGACCTTCGAACCGCAGCGTTGGCCGACGAGAAGATTCGTGCGCTCGTGGACGGAAAACAGGTGGTAAAGGTGATCGTGGTCCCGAAGCGTTTAGTGAACGTCGTGATACGGTGAGTAGTCTGGCCGCCAAACAATGGCCGGGGGGCTACGTATATAGGGCCTAGATAAAAACGCAACTACAGAACGGTAGCGAAGCGACCGGTGTGAACGAACGAATGTACTCAACCGTCACTTGTCATCGGTCGCTTCGCTCCCGTTCTGTAGGGGAATATCACTTTGCACCGCCTGAAGTAGGTTATCATCACCCTCGATGAAGGAATGCCCCACCTGTAAGCGCTGCTTCCCAGACGACACCACAAACTGTCCTGACGATGGGAATGTTGCTACGCCGACGCTGGTTGGCGAACCCACGCTCGATGGTCGATATCATCTCGAGCGGCGTCTGGGCCAAGGTGGCATGGGTGTCGTCTTCAAGGGCCGGCACGCCTACCTCAAAACACAACACGCAATCAAAGTTATCCTTCCGGATCTTGTCGGCAATGATCCGATGCTGACGACGCGCTTTCGACAAGAGGCCCTGGCTGCTGCTGCGATTCGCCATCAAAACGTAATCTCGGTAACTGACTTCGGAGTGGTCCAGGGAAAGATGCCGTTCCTCGTGATGGAATTCATCCGCGGCACTTCACTTCACGAAATACTGCAACGCGAAGGTCCGATGGCCGCAGATCGTGCGTGGGAGTTCATTGCTGCTCTTTCAGCAGGAGTCGGAGCCGCGCACCGGCAGAATATCATTCATCGCGATCTGAAACCTTTGAATGTAATGGTCGAAGACGGTGTTGATATTGCACACGCGGTCAAGATTCTTGATTTCGGGTTGGCGAAAATTAAGTCCGGGGAATTACTAGGATCGTTTGTGCAGGCCCAGACAACTGGCCTAATGGGATCGCCCTACTACATGGCCCCCGAGCAATGGTCAGATGAGGAGCTCGATGCACGAGCCGATGTCTACAGCCTCGGTGTGATTCTTTATCAGATGCTATGCGGTGATGTGCCGTTCAAAGGTTCGTCGATCCCTTCCGTGATGAAAAAGCATCTGACAATGCCACCGCCACGATTTCAGACTTTTGGTGTTTCGGTGGCGCCGGGCATTGAAGCTGTCGTTCGACATGCGCTCGAAAAAGATGTCGGCGCGCGGATCGCTTCGGTCGATGACTTTCTTTCGGATTTGCGATCAGCAATGGATGCTGCTGACGCGACCGCACGTTCGCGCAACGCACCGACGATCGTCGATTTAAATAAGAGCGATCTTGGAACTATGCCGTTGATCGAGACCCAGCCGCCTGGGATGGGGGTATCAACTCAAGCACCAATCCCGGTTAATACACAGTTTTCGACTTCAGAGCCATCAATATCTGATGTTTCGGCCCCGCCGCTCCACCAGTCGTCGATTCCCTCAGTTTCAAACGCGAGGCTCAGCGAACAGAGTGCAGTGCCAGGAACGTCGGTTGTCGATCCAGAGGTGACGAGAGTTAGAGATGCTTCGTCGCAGATGGCGATGAGCGCTGATGTCACACCGAGAAGACAGGGCGCAGCTCCGCAATTAGTGATCGATCTTCCGGAAAGAAAGAGAAGTCGGACCCTGACAGTCGTGGGTGCGGTTACGCTCGTCCTTCTGATTGCCGGTGCCGTGGGAGCGTATTTCATATTCCGTCCAAACAAACCAACCCCAGAACCTGAAACGCCGACATGGAAAGCCAAGCTTGTTCCGATTGAAGGCGGCACATTCCAGATGGGCCGAGACGATGGTCCACTTCAGGAGACACCAGCGCATCGTGTAAACGTTCAGACGTTCTCGATGGAAACGACCGAAGTGACGAATGCCGAGTACGCTGAATTTGTTGCGAAAGGTAATCACCCACCGCCGGCTGAATGGGGAGGGAACAAACCTCCAGCGGGTCAGGAACTGTGGCCCGTTGTGGGCGTTTCTCTTGACGACGCAAATGCCTTTGCAGCGTGGCGTTCGCAGCGCGACTCGGTTAGTTATCGGTTGCCGACTGAAGTCGAATGGGAATACGCGGCCCGAAATGGATCAAGCGATGACCTGTTTCCGTGGGGGCCGCAATGGCAGCCAACAAACGCAGTCGTTCAAGAAACAATTCCCGCGCCCGTTGGCTCGCGTCCTGACGGAAAGAATCGGTGGGGTGTGCTCGACTTAATTGGTAACGTTTGGGAGTGGACCTCGTCGCGCATTTCAGCGTATCCCGGTAACCAGACTGTAATTCCTGAAACCTCGAAGGATTGGGTGGTAATAAGAGGCGGTGGTTACGCAAGCGATCCAAAGAATAAGGAACAGCCAATATCTTCTGCCATGCGTGAGTTTGTGCCACCTACCACCAAAAATGGTTCGTTGGGTTTCCGACTGGTTCGCAGCGGTAAGTAGGGTCTGACAACGAATCTCGTGGTCTAATTTTTGTAGGCGAGGCGCTACGTGGACCGCCCGCGTTTTGCTTGTGTGTTGAGTGATTGCGACGTTGACGGTCGGCCAAGCAGGGCCGCCTCTACACATTTTCGAACAGTACAATCTTTTTACAGAATTAGTTAAACAGGCATTAGCTGATCTACAATCCCGCAAGTGATTCTTCGTTGCCCAAGAGGCTTAGCCGCTTGCGACGCGGGCGGTACTGAGTTGCCCGGACCCGGTTCGGCTCAGTTTAAAAAGCTATACAAGAACACCTAATTCGAGGAAACCCCATGATTAGATTTCAAGTAGTTGTGCGCCTCCTTCTAATCCTTGCTGCGTTGTTCACCGCGGGCGTGAGCGTGCTTGCGCAGGACGTCGGTGGGGATGTTGGTGGCGGGGCTGGGATTTTCAGACCGAAGAATCCCGAGGCGAAGCGTACTGCACGACCAACCACACCAACCGCAGGGGGACGAACTCCGACTCGACCAACAAAGCCGCCGGCCAACACCGCTGTCAATGAGCACTTTGAGGAATTGCTTGCGAAAGGCAACGAAGCGCGCGACGGCCGCAAGTTTGTTGAAGCGGAAGAAGCTTACCAGGGCGCGGCGAAGTTGAAGCCTCGTGATGCGCGTGCGGCGTATGGCCTGGGGAATGTGTACGCGGATCAGGGGCGATGGGAGAACGCGGAAGCCGCCTACCGCAGCGCAGTAGAAGCTGCACCCAAGGACGTAGATGCACTTGTCGCACTGAGTGTAGTCCTAACGCTGCCCAGAGTCGGCGCTGACAACGCGAAACGTTATGTCGAGGGCGAGTCGGTTGCGAGAAAGGCCGTGCAAATCGATCCGAAGCAGGCTGTCGCTTGGGATCGTTTAGGCGTCGCGTTAGAGTCGCGTGGTCTATTGAATAGTGAGACTGAACACTCCTACCGTCGCGCGATCGATCTCGATCCTCAGTTTGCAGTCGCTTATGCGCACCTGGCCCGTGTGTTGAACCGGACGGGACGATCGGGTGAAGCGGTGCCGCTGTACGCGAAAGCAACGGAACTCGCCAAGGATCCGGCCACCTTGAACTTAATTGCAGAGTCGCTCCAGAACGAACAGTTGTGGAAAGATTCCGAGCCGGTGCTCAACCGGGCGCTGCAACTCGATTCGCGCAATCCGACATCGCTGATGCTGATGGGTCGTTATCTCGTAGTCTTCAAGCGGTATCAGGATGCTGAGCCATATCTAAAACAGGCGACAGAAGTAAGTCCCAAAGCTTTTCAGCCTTTCAATCTTTTGGCGCGCGCTTACCTCGGAATGGAACGCTTAGCTGATGCCGAGAGTGCTTACGAGCACGCAGCACAATTTGCGAGTGAAACTGAACGTAAGCAATTGGCTGGAATGTTTGGGTTTGAAGGACTGGGCGACGGTTACATGAAAGCAAAACAGAAAGAGAGTGCCGCTCGCGCTTATCAAAGGGCACTGGAGCTCGACCCCGGTAACAGAACGTTAGGCGATAAACTGACCAAAGCGCGTTCACGCTAGTTAAGCTCGGCATTCTATTCTCCCAAGAGGTCCTCGTATGAAGAGCTGTCCGAAATGTAACCGAACCTTTCCCGACGAAACTCAGAAGTTTTGTACCTTTGATGGTGGCTTGCTAATCAGCTCTCAGCCTTTTGATCCAAATGCAACCGTGCGCACCACTCCAGCGGAAGTAGCATCACCACCTCCTACCGCAACACCACCTTCATACCCACAACACGATGAAACGAGTCGTGATTTGACGAGTGAGTTTGAGACTGTTCTAAATCCTCGCGCTTCAGAAACCATCTCGACGACTAGAGATACAGCGCCGACAGCAGCGCAAACGATGATTGGTATGGAGTCGTCTGTGCCACCGAAGCCTCCGGCACCACCGCCACCAACGCCGCCGCCGTCAGTGCCTCCACCGCCGGCAGTACCACCGCCACCTCCGGTGGTTCCAGCACCGGCAGCTGCAGCGGCACCGCCGCCACCGCCGCCTCCTTCGTCGACATCCGAACCGCTTGAGCAGGCACCGGAAACGGTTATCGGTGTTACACCGCCTGCCGCCGCTCCTAAAAAGAAATCGAAACTGCCGCTAATTATTGGTGGTGTGTTGCTGTTATTAGTACTAGGCGCTGGTGCATTGGTGGCAGCATTTTTCGTGTTCGTCAAACCGCGGCTCGACGAGGCGAATGCACGCAGAACGGCGACAGAAGAGACACCGATAGTCGACACGAATAAGAACGCGAATACAAATACGAACGCTGCAACACCGACGCCTGAACCGTCACCGTCCGTCGCAGAGTATGTTGCGCCGGCCGGCACTGTTCAGTTTGTTAATTCGAAAGACAAACTGGACGGTAAACTCGCCGAGCACTACCTTGACTTCTCTTTCTATTATCCTCAAAAGTGGACGAAGGATCCCAAAGCAGGGGTGGCAGGTGCTGGCAACTTTGTGCGCGTCGAACGTTACCTACCGCCCGACTTTGCGAACGGTGGACAAGAAGCTTTCGCGGTTAGCTGGTACACAAGTGCCGGCAGTTTTGTGTCTGATCTGCCCAACTTTCCAAAGCGTGCAGCTGACATTAGCGCGCTACTAGCAAAAGCATATCCGGAGTATGAGAAAGTTTCTGAAGGTCCGACGAAGATCAACTCAATGGACGCTTACGAGTTCCGTTGGAAGGGTCTTTCAAAAGGAACTGAAAAGGGTGATATTCAACTCTGGGGTCGTGTCGTATTTCTACCGACAGGCAACGAAGGTGACACGTCAGGAGCAACTTTACTAATGTTTGCGACGTCTCTTGCCGGGGAGCTCTCGAGCGTTGAGGACGTAGGCGTGCGAGGGGAGATGCCGGTGATCTTGGATTCGTTTAGATTCGGTAAGAAGCAGTAGGAAAAACATGGCTGAAAAGAAATCGGTTGAGATCATAAAGCGAAAGTTTTGGACGCCATTGCGTGTCGTAACTAGTTTTGTGGCGTTGGCGATGCTCGCGTCGCTGGGGCTTTCGAGTTGTAACTCGAATCAGCCATCCGAAACGCCGAGCAGCGGTACTACACGCCCGGCGACGTCAGGGGTATCACTTGCGCCGAATGTCCTTAACGCCGATTTGAAAACGGTCAATGGGAACTCGATCAAGCTGGCTAACTATTCAGGAAAGGTCCTGCTCGTTAATTTGTGGGCAACGTGGTGTGGACCATGTCAGATGGAAATTCCAGAGTTGGTGAAACTTTACAACGAGTTCCAGCCGCAAGGGTTCGAGATCGTAGGTCTATCAACTGAGAATCCCGACGCCTCGGCCGAGGCGGTGCGCAACTTCGTTCGTAATTATCGGATGGACTACCAGGTAGGTTGGGCTCCGTCGGACGTGGCGATCGCTTTGATGCGAGGTGACACCGCGATTCCGCAAAGCTTTCTCATCGCGCGTGATGGTCGGATCATAAAACGGTTTGTCGGCTTCAGCCGCGAGAAGACTCCGCCGGTGTTGCGCGAAGCGGTTGAAGCCGCACTAAAAGGCTGACACCGTCGTTATTCGTCTTCTCTAGGCTCGTTCTTTCCGCGCGGATTTGGTGTTCCCAATCCCTCCGCAACATCTCGTCTGGCCGCGCGCTCCAACTCCTTCATCTCTTTTTCAGCGCGTTTGTCAGCTTCATCCATTGGCGCCGGCTCTCCCAATTCGTCCTGAGTGGTTATCTTTGTTTTATCGATGCTCATCACCTGTCCCTCCTGACCTTTCATACTTAGGCTAACAAGCGCACCGTTTCAGAAGGTTGGGGAAATGATGACAAATTGGGCACGATGCGAGTTGGAAATTTTTCGCAATGCCCCGAGCATATTTACCCTGATTCCTGGTTACAGAGGCTGCAAAAGTCGAAATATCCGCGCCAGTCCCGTGGCATTCCATCTGCATCGACAACGCTGTTGTATGAGGAGTAAACTGCAACCAGCGTGAAGCGACTCCCTCTCCAGATTCTTCGTTTGTCACTTGCCATCAGCGTTTCACTTTGGATGGCTGGGGCAGGATGTCTGTTGGGATGTAGTAACGAGACGCACGCCGCTGCCTCAACTGTCTCAGCCGAATCAACGGACACCGTTGTTGCCGAAGACTCATGCACCTCGCCTTCGCACGACTGCTGCGCGAAAATGAAGGCACATAAGGGAAGTGGGGCAGAGATTCCACAGACTAACTTAAGTGAGTCTCAGGTGCGGGCCCATGAATCGCCGATGATTGAAAGCTGTCCGATGGCAGTTAACGCATCGGCGATCGTTTCAAAAAACCGCTCCGAGATTTCAAAAACTCCCGTTGCAAAGACGATCGAAGCTCCGCTTCCATCGACTGTCATCGCGACTGCCTCGCGAAATGTCGAGCGACCGAGTGTTCCCAATCGCGGTCCAACCTACCTACGTTGTTGTGTCTTCCTGATCTAGAGATCTGCCCGGCGTAGACGATTCGTGAGTCTGCGTCTGCTACGTAATCATCGTAATCGTGTCGGCTTGTGCCGATACGCGGCATAGGATCTTTATCTTCAGGAGATAAACACATGAAATTCCAAAAAGGTTTTGTACTGGTAACTGTGATCGCAATGGTTCTGTTTGCGGTCGCGGTGAGTCTGGCACAAACAACCGGTCAGCAGGCTAAGAAGGATGAGTCGGCCGCGAGTTGTTGTGCAATGGACTCGTGCTGTTGTCACGGTGACTCGCGCGCAATGAAGACGGGTGAGAAAACAGACGCTGCCAAAGGCGATTGCTGTTGTGGCGATTCGTGCGACATGACGAAGAAGCACGACGCCAATCACGCGAGCAAGGAAGGTTGCTGCTGCGATGCGCATAAGGCGACGGCGCAAGGTGACGCAAAGAATGCAGCCGCCAAGAGTGAATGTTGCACGGGCGAAATGGCAAACAAAATGACAGCCAACCATGACATGAAGAACATGAAAAACCATGACATGAAGAATCATGATATGAAGGATGGCTGTTGCTGTTGTAGTGATTCCTGCGACATGAACATGAAGAAGACCGCTAATTAATCGGTCACGTCCTCCAGCATTGCCGATTGCCGATTTTAGATCGCCGATTGAAAGTCATTGGCATTCGCGAATTGGCAATCGGCAAAGAAGCAGTTCCCCGTGAGCGAGGTGAGCATGGTTTTTCTGCGCAGCGGTCTGACTTTTACATTGCTTCTTTATCTTTCTGGAAATTCGTTTGCTCAACATCAGGGGCACACGATGCCAGCACCGAAACCCACTCCGGCAGCGACGCCGACTGTCCCAAAGGCGACCCCGGCCCCGACGCCAACGCCTGCCGAATCTCCTGAAAAGAAACAAGCCAATCCGACTCCCATGACGATGGATCACGGAGCGACTGGTTCCGAATCCATGGAGATGGGACCCGTGCTAATGATGCACGGCGAGGATATGTTTGTTCGGGTCGGCGACAGTGAGACTAATTTGCTGCCGATGGGACGAATGGGTTCTGGCACTTCATGGCAACCTGCATCGACTCAGATGAACATGTTGCACAAACAATCCGGCGATTGGCTTCTGATGTTTCATTACAACGCTATGATTGGTGTGAACGCTCAGGGTGGACCGCGCGGTGTAACTAAGTTTGAATCTGCGAACTGGTTTATGCCGGAAGCGATTCGACGGGTCGGACCAGGCACGCTCGATCTCCGCGGCATGTTGAGTTTCGAACCGTTTACGTTTGCTAAGGGTGGATCACCATTATTGTTTCAGACAGGGGAAACTTATAAAGGCCAGCCACTGATCGACCGCCAACACCCGCACGATTTCGTAATGGAACTCTCGGCCACCTACACGATGCCGCTTGGTGAGAAGGGAACCTGGTTCACGTATTTTGGTTATCCAGGTGAGCCTGCGCTTGGCCCAGTTGCTTTCATGCATCGAGCATCGGCGGGTTTAAATCCTTCTGCGCCTTTATCACATCACCTGCAGGATTCGAGTCACATCAGCTTCGGAGTGGTTACGACGGGTGTCACTTATCGGTGGTTTAAGTTGGAGGGTTCGGTCTTCAATGGGCGAGAACCCGATGAGAATCGCTACAACTTCGAAGCACATCCATGGAATTCCCGATCAGCAAGACTGTCGTTTGCACCGAATTCGAATTGGTCCATGCAAGTCAGTCACGGATTTTTGCGCAACCCTGAAGCATTGGAGCCTGGGGACGTTCGGAGAACGACAGCGTCAATCAGTTATAACAAGCGATTAGCGCATGGAAACTGGGCGACGAGTTTGATTTGGGGACGAAACCACGAGAGCCACGATGCTGAGATATTTAATTTGAATGGTTATGTTGGGGAGTCGAGCGTGCGATTTGCTGAACATAATTCTCTCTACACGCGTCTTGAACTCGTCGATAAGAACTCGTTGTTACGAGATGCTGACCGACTAATGCTAGGAATTACTGATCACCATCCGTCATTTCGCATTGGTGCTTATACTTTTGGTGGTTCGAGAGACTTATGGACTTCAGAACGGCTAATCACATCGCTTGGTGCCGATCTAACGTTCTATTCTAAGCCTTCTATTCTTGATCCGGTCTACGGTGACCATCCGACTTCATATCGAGTCTTTGTCAATCTACGACCTGGAAGGATGACGCACTGATCGAGCCGGAAGATAATCAGTACCATGCGCGATAGCGCATGGCCCATTGAACTCCGTCATGATGAACTACAGAGTGGCGCGAGTTGAGTCGTGGCCATCCGCCACCGCGGACGGTACGGAATAGGTCCCTACCTAATTTCCTTCGGCGCTGCGACCACTCGAATCTCCTGATGCTGGTCGCCTTGTTCATTCTCGTATTGCCGCGCGAAGACGATCGATTTTTGCGCTGGAGAGGTAGATAAGAGGGACGCCCAATGAAATCCGCGACCGCAGCAATCGATCCCGTGTGTCACATGACCGTAGATCCGGCGACTGCAGCCGGATCGGTTGAACACGACGGTCAAACTTATTATTTCTGCAGCACTCACTGCGTGCGCAAATTCAAAGCCGACCCGCTAGCCTTCCTGAATCCACAACAACCGCCCGCGATGATGCAGCCGATTTCGATCGGACGAGCAAAACTGTCGACACCGTCGGAGCAATCAA
>JBKPMX010000155.1:0-12169 GCA_046765655.1 Acidobacteriota bacterium | reverse complement strand
GTGAAGAATGAATCAGAAAAGTTGTGAGGACGCTCAACTGGTAAAAAGCGAACCTCCTCACAACTTAGAGTGTGCTAACGGCCGGAGCTAAGATTCTCGCCCGTTCGCGGAACGACATAGACACCGGCTGAATGTGATCCCACGAAGAGAATGTTTTGGTCGTGAGAGTCGAACGCAAGTGCCCAGATACGCTGACTGGGCAAGCGATGCTCTTTTGGATCGATGCGGGCCCAGGTTACGCCGCCGTCAACTGAACGGAAGACACCGCCACCGACGTCGCTGGTTTGATACGCGTTACCCGCAAAAATCTCATCGGTGTTCCGCGGGTTAACGAGGATACTGGTGAAATCTCCGAAAGGAAGATTTCCGCCCCTTCTGGTCCAACTGGCGCCGCCGTCCGTCGACATATACAGGGCTCGTTTTGTACCGACGTAAATCCGATCGCGGCGCCGTGGATCCTGGACCACAACGTTCACGGCGGCATCTGCCGGTAGATCTACTTGTTTCCAGCTCCTACCTCCATCGCGCGAAACCAGGACCCCTGAAGTCGCTGTGCCTACCCAAATGGTGGCTGGGTCGTCGAGGGTGGTCGAAACAGTCGTTGTGCGTGGATCGATTCCCTCTCCGTACGAAAGTCTTTGCCAACCCTTGTTCGGATCGAACGTTCGATACAAACCTGCATTTGTGCCGGCGAGAAAAGCGGACTTTTGGGTTACAGGATCGATGGCGTGCACTAGCGTGTAAACAGCATCGGCAAGAATCACGCTGGACTGTTCTCCCGAGTTTGCTCCACCAGTCTTCGAGAGTCCCAAAGCAGCGAGTGTTATGTCGTCAGGCTTACCAGTTAACGGCAAGTGACGATCTGATTGGAAATGCTTCAGAGCAGCAGTTGTGCCTGGTCCAAGCTTTCCATCCGGCTCTCCTAAATGGTAGCCGATGTTGTTCAAGGCTTCCTGGATTTGAGTTACGAGTTCAGCTGGAAGCGCGCGCTGTATTGGACGATGGGCAGCTGTCGGTGCCGGCCGTTTCGCCACTCGCGCCGTGGTTTTCTTTTTTGGCTCTGGAGTTGATGTTGGAGCCCAAGCAGGTGCCCATGATGCGCCGCGATCGGTTGAGCGATAAACACCGAGGTTGGTTCCGAGGAAGAGCAAGTTTCCATCGCTCGTGTCCTGCAGAATTGCGTACGTAATCACGCGCGGTGGCATGTTTCGCATCGATGGACGCCACGTCTCACCGTTGTCAGTGCTTACGAAGAAGAAACCGCCTCCTGTCGCTGTGTTGATAGTAGACGCGTAGATTCGATTAGCGACGTCTCGATCAGGAACGATCGCATTTGCGAACCGTCCGCTGTAACCACCGTTCGTGGGTACAAACGTTTTCCCCCCATCGCTCGAAACCATAACGCCGTAATTGTTCGTTCCGATGTAGACCATGTCGGGGCGCGAAGGATGCACAGCGATAGAATTGATCTCAAGCTGTCGCGATGTGGTAACCATCCACGACTCCGGATCGCCTCCACGGTCGGAGCGCCAAAAGCCTTCAGTGGTGCCTGCGAAGACTAAACCGGGCACCGACGGGTGCTGAAGAATCGCGCGCGTGCGTCTTGACTGAGATGGAATCCCCTGAACCTTGCGCCAGCTCTCACCGGCAGTCTTGCTTTCGTAGATACCACTGCACGCAGAGGCAATGATGTGATTCGGATCGTGTGGATCGATATCGATAGCGAAGATGTCAGAGTCGTCGATGATGCCGTTGGCAATGGAACGCCAAGTTTGACCACCGTCTGTTGTCTTGTAAGGCAGATGGAAAGTACCGGCGTAAATGATGTTCGTTGACCGCGGATCGATCGCCAGTGATTCAACGTGTTCCAGACCCTCGACACCACGTGTTGGCAGTGCTTTCCATGTTTGACCTGCATCGTCGGATCGAAAGATGCCATTGAACGTACCGGCGATGAGTACATCTGGATCGGTTTCAGATTGCGCGAGCGAGTGCAACGCCTCATTACGCAACTGTGGATGCTCACGCCACGTGTGACCTCCGTCCGTCGACTTAAAGAAGCCGCCCGGTTCGTTGTGCCTGTGTGCGCCAACGTAGATCACACGCGAGTTTCGTGGATCGACAATAATGTTGTCTACGAATAGACGAGGTTTCCCGAAGTTGTAGAGAAGCTCCCAACGCTTTCCTGCATCGGCCGAGGTATAGATCTGACCGTCGAGGGTCCCGAAGTAAAACCGATCGGGGTTTGACGGGTCGACCACCATCCCGCGCACGTCGCCCCCCGGAGGTCCAGTTGGGCGCCAGTCGTTGGAATAGTTTGCAGCGTCTGTCGAGCCATCAGCAGCAGCAGAAACTGAGAAGGCGGCGACGAAGCAGCTAAGCAGTAATAGAGGAACGTAAAGGGGGAGACGGTATTGAAATCTAGTCATCGTTATTCATCCAGGGAACGTAGATCAAAATCGCGAGCGTCAGGCACTCTCGGTTGCCTAGTTTATTACAGTTTCGGCCCTTTGTGTCCAAAACTTCGACGCATGGATAGGATGGCCGGAAATGCAGGGTGGTTGTCACTACAGGGTGGTTCCGAGTCCGGTAAAACTTAACGGGCGATGCTTCAGGTTGAAGCATCGCCCGTATTGTTATTGGGTCAAATCCGAAGTAAGCCTCGGATTTACACCGGTTTATTCATCGCCTCGACGACGTCGCGGCGCTCTTCCCCGTTTGCATTCCGGACAGGGCGAGATAGCGCCTGTGGTGTCCGCTGCTGGTGCAGTGGAACCGGCCGGAACGATCCAGAGTTGAACGGTTAGGTCTGAACGGCAACCACCATCTACGACGGTGATACGTCCAGCTTCAATACCGCGAGTATTGACGAGGTAGTCTTTCGCACGGTCGCCGCGAGTTTGAGCCTCACCACCACAGCTGCCATACACGATAATCGTTGCTGTAGAGCCGGGTTGGTTCTGCAGCTGAATCGCGTAGTTGTCGAGTCTGGCCTTCTCGTCGTTGAACTTGATGTTGCCATACTCGTCAAACTTCGTCGGCGGTGGCGGAGGTGCCGTAATCGTGACTGAACACGATGCGGTTGTGCCGGTGCAGCTCGGGTCTGCACCACCAAGGCTGACGGTTGCAGTCACTGTCTGACCACCGAGACCGGCAGTGTCGACTGTGATTGTGCTGGTGCCCTGGCCGCTCGAAATCGTACCTGCGGAGACTGACCAGTTGTAAGTAAGTGACAAGCCTGAGTTACCGCTCACTGATGCAGTGAATGTGACTGGCGAGCCCGGATCTGCCTGGCTTGGGCAGCTAACCGAAACTGTTGGACACGGTGGCGGTGGTGGCACGCAGCCCGTGCAGTCTGCAACCGTGACGGTTGTAGAACCGCTTGCTGTGTGCATATTACCGTCGTTCACTTCAACAGTCGCTGTGTACGTTCCATTCGCGACTCCTGAAAGGTCCCACGTTACGGATCGACCTTCACCAGTTAAACGGCCACCAGTAACGGACCACGTATACAGCAGTTGGTCGTTATTAGCATCCGTCGCATCTGCCGTCAACGTCACCTCGCTACCACTCGGCGTACAAGTGCTCGAGCTGGTAGGTGGTGGACATGGACGCGTGATTGTGTTCGGCGATGCATTTACTGCATTGACAACTGGCGCCACGTTTGGTGGTGGCGGGGGTTGTCGTGCGTTGCGTCGTCCAATCCACGCCTGAACGATGAACCCATTCGGATCTTCTGAGAATTGGAAGCCTCTCGGAAATCCTTGAGAGGTAGCGGGGCGACTGGTGCCGGGAACCACGACTAACCCACGACCGATAACGTTCACATTCGTGACTTGCTGGATTGGAACATTAAAGTCGACCGGATTAAAGTGATCCTGGTCCTGCTGGTTCATGTGTCGGCGATACGCGAAACCAACTCCAAACCAACGACGTGGATAGATCTTGATGCCACCGAGAACATCAACAGGATTGTTGTTGAAAGCATTCGGTGTATGGCCTCCGACGTAACTGGTTGAGTTGACTTCAGCGATTGGTTGGAAGTGCTCATTAACCGGGAAGTCGAATCCTACGCCAGCTATGAATTCATCCGGACGATCGAGGAAAACTGAATCGTCTGGTCCTTTTGGATTGCTGTTCAGTATGTAGCCACCGTTAGCAGAAACATTGACGTGCTTGCTCAGCCGGCCATCGACAAATCCAATTAGACCGAAGTCACCAATGTCGCCCCCTGGACCTGCGCCACGCTGCAGCTGATTGAATCCCGACGCATCGTCAGCCTTATCCAACCACCAGCGATAGAAAGGAATGATACCTACGCCGAGCGGATTGTTTGGGCCGGTGAATCGAATCTTGCCGCCAAACACCAGATTGTTAAAGCTCGATTCGCCGTACAAACGACCAATAAACGGAGACTCAGGGAAGTAAGCCGGAGCAACCGTAAATGTCGTAGGTACCTCGATAGGAAGCGTCAGAGCTGTCGCCGGCAGGATCGTTGTGGCCAACACTACGCCTGGCAGGATGCTGCCAACTGGCGAGCCGATTCCCGGAAAACTATCCGCTGAACCAAAGGTGCCGCTATTAGGTTGAACGACTGGCGGTCCGAGTTGCGCGTTAAAGCCAGGGAATCCAAATTGTTGTCCAATTTGACCAGCTGTTAAGCCGAAGGTTCCCGCTGATCCACCCGAAAATGGAAATTGAACAAACGGTTGGTTGTTTAGCGGTCGGAACACCGCGGTGCCGCGCAACGTTCCGACGTTCGGCCCCTGCGGAGCAAGTACAATCGCACGGCCGCTGCATCGAGCAGTCGTCCCACAAAACAACGAGACGTTCGGCAGGTAGAAGCCCGACAGGTTTTGCGGGCTATTTACTTTTACCCCGCGCCAGCCTTCCGTCTTGAACCACAGTTCAATATGGTCGTTGAGTCCGACGTTAAAGCTCAGCGGAATCGAGGTGATATCGATGTTCCCAGGATCACGATCATAATTGCTGTACGCAATACTGAAGGTGAACTCGCCCTTACGCAAGGTCGACCCATCGTAAATGGTGAAAAGTCCGGTTGGTCCACCTTCTGGACCACCAGTGCCAACTGATGGCGACTGGTTCCGCGGATCATTCGGTGATCTAAGTGTTTGAGCTGATACTGCGGCACACAGCACCAACGTGACGAGCGCACCAATAAGCGCCCTTTGTGCGAGTCTCATCGCATTCCTCCTGCGAAATGAGTAGAAAAGTTCGTGCAATTAGCGACACCTGCATGAGTCACTACGGCAGCCCGTGTTGCATGACCATAATGATCGGCCGAGGTGGTCCTAACTACAATTGTCAAACGAATAGACCGCTGGATCACAAGATCCGGCGGTGGCGCTCGGACTGCTCTGCAAACAGAGATACTTCGGAGCTGTCGAAGATCTCCATTTTCATCAATACGCTATTCCCGAGTTGCTTTAGCTGAAACTAGCCCACTTATATGGAAAGAGAACTAGTTGTGTCAATGATTTCGTCGCTCAAACCTATGGCTAAATCTCAAAAAACTTGGCACTGGTCCGAGTGCTAAATCATGCCAGACCATACTCTACCTTAAAACGGAAATCAAGACCTTTTCTAGACTTACAGGCCGTTTTGTTTATGTTTTTTCGGTCACGCGTAGATGCCTCTCATCTTCGTATCATAGGCCACACGGTCTATCGCGAGCATGTACGCAGCGGTCCTCGTATCGGTCGAATGAGCGTCGGCATAACGGCAAAGATCGTTGAAGCTCGCGACCATTTTGTCCTGCAAACGTTCGTTCACAACATCCTCACGCCAGAAATAACCCATACGGTCCTGGACCCATTCAAAATAAGAGACGGTGACACCGCCGGCATTCGCCAAAATATCCGGAATAACGAAAACTCCTTTGTGGTGGAGAATCTCATCGGCAGCTGCCGTGGTAGGACCATTTGCGCCTTCCGCCAGCACCTTGCACTTAATTCGGTCGGCATTGTGCGATGAAATCTGATTCTCCGTTGCGGCAGGAACCAGGACGTCACATTCCAACTCGAGTAGCTCCTGGTTACCAACCGTCTCAACATCTTCGTAGCCCTCAAACGATCGTGTCGACTGGAGATAACTCAGCGCCTTGGGTATGTCGATGCCATCCTTGTTATAGATGCCACCATGGATGTCCGATATCCCTACAACTCGATAGCCCGACTCGTGGAGCAGCCGTGCGGCGATTCCTCCAACGTTCCCGGAACCTTGGACCACCACTTTTGTGTCTTCGGGTCGCATCTTGAAACGTTTGATCGCCTCGTTGATGACGAACAGTAGCCCCCGACCGGTAGCTTCTCGGCGCCCAGACGAGCCGCCAAGGTCGATCGGTTTGCCGGTCACGACCGCAGTCACGGTATGCCGCGCGTGCATCGAATAGGTGTCCATGATCCACGCCATAGTCTGCTCGTTCGTATTCATATCTGGCGCAGGTACATCTTTCTCCGGGCCAATGAAATCCAGAAGCTCGGCAGCGTAGCGTCGAGTCATGCGTTCAAGCTCGCCGATCGACATCTGTTGTGGATCACAGATGATCCCGCCCTTTGCTCCGCCAAACGGAACGTTCACAACCGCACACTTCCACGTCATCCATGCGGCCAGCGCTCGCACCTCGTCGATGTTCACATCCGGGGCATAGCGAATACCACCCTTTGCAGGACCGCGCGCAAAATTGTGCTGCACACGAAAACCTTCGAACACTTGAATACGCCCGGAGTCCATGCGCGTCGGGATGTAAACCTTTAGCTCCCGATTCGGCACACGCAACACTGCGTACAGATCCGGATCGAGATCGAGCAATTGTGCAGCCCGATCGAAACGCGACATCATCGACTCAAACGGATTCTCTTCTTTAATCTCTCGAATGTCGTCCACGTAAACTGTGCTGTACATGCTAGCCATAATGTCTCCACAACCAGCGCTCGTTATTTTCCGGCTCGGTCTCCGTGCGTTGACAGCTGCAGCAACTCATTCATCGAGCCGCTGCGAAAGCCGTGCAGATCGAGTGTGACATACTTGAAACCTAACTCACGAAAACGACGGGCCAACTCATCCACGATCTCTTTTCTTAATACCTTTTCCATTTCGTCCGGCGAGATTTCCAAACGTACCAGCGTGTCGTGGTGGCGAACTCGGAATTCTATAAACCCAAGCTGCCGAAGTATCTCTTCACCTTGATCGACCTTCGTTAGTCGTTCGATCGTAACCGTAGTTCCATATGCGATTCGTGATGAAAGGCACGGGCTCGCCGGTTTGTGCCACGTTGGTAGCGACGCCATTCTGCTCAGTTCACGAATTTCTGCCTTTGATAGACCGACATCGATCAGCGGACTCAGAACCTTGTGCTGTTTTGCTGCCTGCCTACCCGGCCGAAAGTCCTGGAGATCATCTACCGTGGATCCATCGACGATTGTCTGAACTCCACGCTCGGTCGCCACTGACTCCAACAACGAATACAGTTCGTCCTTACAGAAATAGCAGCGATTAGAGTTGTTCGCTACGTAGCCGGGATTGTCGAGCTCCGCTGTTTGGAGCAGCTCGTGGTTGAATCCGAAGGTGCGTGCGAGGTGCTTGAGTTCGTCTCTTTGAAACTCAGCTAAGCTGGCTGAATCGCCGGTAATGCAGATAGCTTTTGATCCGAGTTCGGAGTTCGCGATGTAGGCAACATAACTACTGTCGACTCCACCGGAATAAGCAACAACGACTGAACCGAGTTCGCGAAAAAGAAGGCGCAACCGTTCCTCTTTCTCAATCACCCCCGAAGGAACATTGCTGCCTGATGGTTCTTCCGCTTCGCTAACGTTTAGCTTCACTGTCAGTCAAATCTTCTTGAGCAGACTGAACCTTCAGCGCTCGTCATTTATTAATAAATTTGGTTAGTGAATCGCATGGTAGCTCATGCATCAATGGCAACGCAACCAGCATCTCATGATTGCTTTAGCTGATATTTGCAGTGGCTTTTTTGAACTGCTGCTGGCTCGCGTGGTACCATTCGGGCTCTCCAGCTCTGATTCTTTCCTGCGTTGTATACTGCATCTTAACGTGAGCAAGACTGTCTGAAAATGAAGTTGTTTCTTTCATGGCGAGCAGTGTCGGCGGCAGCATTGTTCCTGCTGTTAGCGTTTGCGTTGCCTCTTCGATCCCAAGCTCAAACTGACGATTTCGGCGATGGTGCAGCTGATCCCATAAAGCTGTTCGAGCGTGGCCAGAATGCGCACGCGCGGGGAGACCTGGAAAAAGCGCTCGACTTTTATGAGCAGGCGCTGAAAGTACGGCCCGACTTTCCTGAGGCCGAATTTCAAAAAGGTGGTGTGCTCGTTTCACTCGGACGCTTGCCGGAAGCGGAAGCTGCGTTCCGACGCGCCATCGCGCTGAAAAAGAATTGGTCATTACCGTATTCCGGACTAGGCGCTTTATTACTAAAGCAGTCGCGAGACACAGAAGCCGAAGCTATGTTTCGCCAAGCACTGACAATTGATCCACAGGATACGATTGCGTTGCGACTCCTGGCGGATCAAAAACTTCGTACCGGCGCAACCAAGGAGGCACTCGAACTCGCCCGCACAGCGACTAGCGCCAAAGATGCGCCACCGTCGTCGTGGGTGGTGCTGGCAATGGCTGAACGCGCCAACGGCGACAAGGTCCGTGCCAAAAAGATCCTCGACCAGGTGCTCGATGATGATCCGGGAAATCTGGCGGCTCTGATAGAACGCGCGGACCTCTCAACTGAAGCGAAAGCGTATGACGCGGCAATAGCGGATCTGAAGACCGCTGATAAGTCGAAGCCTGGCGATAAGACGATCCTTTCGCGACTTGCTTACGTGTATCAGCAGGCCGGACGAATGGACGAAGCTACCGCGGCGGCGAAAGCTGCTGGCTTGAAAGTTGAACCTGCCGCGGGGGCCGGCAAAACAAATGTTAACGGCACTCCTGAAGAGATCGAGGCAGCAAACAGCAACGATCCGAATCTTGCGCGTCCAGCGTTGGAAAAACTGATCGAGAAGAACCCTCGCAGCGCATTTCTGCTGGCGCGACTGGGTGCTTCCTATCGTACTGACAAGCCTGAAAAAGCACTGGAACTATACCGTCGCGCCGCGGAGATTGAACCCCACTCTCCCGAGTATGCTGTCGGCTATGCCGCGGCGCTCGTGCAGGCTCGCCGTTTCGCCGAAGCTATTAGCGTACTTAACGAAGTCCTGAAAGCACACAGTGACAATTACGCCGCCCGTGCGAACCTTGCAACGGCTCTGTATGAGATGAAGCAATACGCTGCTGCGATCCCGCAGTACGAATGGCTCCTCGCAGCTAAACCCGAAGTGGTCGTCGCCTACTATTTCATCGCCACTGCGCATGACTATCTTGGAGAATTCCCGGACGCTCTTTCCGCCTACGAGAAGTTTCTTGCGGCAGCTGACGCGAAGACCAACCAACTCGAGATTGATAAAGTGAAGTTGCGACTGCCGAGTTTGCGACGACAGATCCAATTGGGCGAGGGCGTAAAGAAGAAACCTCTGTAACCGAGGATGACGATCGAAGCACGATATTTATTTCTTACGTTGGCGCCAATCGTTTTACTGGCGATCGTCGCTATCCCAACGCTTGCCCAAGATTCACAGTATCCTCAGTTGCCGGCGCCGCCACCGCTCAAAGTGATCCCCACGACGGAGAAGGCGCAGCTCGACGCTCAAACCGACACCAAGGATCGTTTGAAGCTAACAATGCAGTTCGCACTGGCGCATCTTGAAACAGCTGAACGACACACTGCCCAATTAAACTACGAACAAGCATCGGCCGAAGTCGGCATATATCACGCTCTAATCGAGAATGCACTGAACGTTCTCGCCGAACTCAAACGCGATAGCACCAGAACTCGCGACGCTTACAAACGTTTGGAGTTGGCTCTGAGAGCACAGGGCCCACGATTGACTGCAATGCGTCGCGTCACGCCCATTGAATTTGCTGTTTGGATAAAGAAGGCGGAAGACTTCGCGCGCGAGGGACGCACCGAAGCGCTTAACTCTTTTTATGGTCACACCGTCGTTCGCGAAAAAGACCAGACGGACAAACCCGAGGAGAAACCAAGTCCGACTCCAGCTCCGAAAGCCCCACTGCTATGATCAAATACAAATCTCTTCTTATCTTCGCTTTCCTTCTGACCATAATTTGCACGATCACCTCTAACGCTTACGCACAAGCGCGCGAGCACCTGACACCACAAGAAATCGACCTCGTGAAAGACGCTCAGATCCTCGATCAGCGCATCGAGGTTTTCATCAAGGCAATCGACCGGCGTCTTATGGCGATGAACGGTTCGACTCCCGCAAATGCGAAACAACTAAAAAAGGATGCGGAGAAGTGGGGTGAATTGCCAACAGGGTCGAGAGCCGATCTCGTCAGCGACATCGCGCGCATCTACGATGAGGCAATCACGAACATTGATGATGTCAGCGCGCGCGACGAACGCAGCCCACTGATACCGAAAGCACTGCGGAGACTCGTGCAATCGGTGAACACGGTTCAAGCGCAACTGGCCCCGTTGAAGAGTCAGGCAAAGAGCGAAGCGGAGGTCGCGAGCTTCGAATTGTTGACTGAAGACGCGCAGTCGATATTGGAAGCGGCGAAGAAGCTACCGCCAGAAGTTGAAACCAAGAAGGCGCGTAATAAACCGTAAGAGGTACGAGCAAAGCGCGAAGGGCGAAGAGCAAACAAAATCTTTGCGCTTCGCCCTTGGCCCTTTGCTCTTTGCGCTTAACCTCTGCGCTTTTTCACCTCAGTCACTACAGCACGCGCTTCCGCAGCGATCGCGACACCCGCACTGTTTTCGTCACCCTCTTCTTTCGCACTTGATGAGGACTGCAATCGAGCCGACGTTTCTCCAACAGCGAATAGCCTGTATTCCATCTTCGATTCAGTCTTGCCTATGCCCCCGGCTCCCGTCACGCTTCCGAAGAGCCCGCCAAGCTTACTCATCTTTAGCGCTGCCAGATCAGAATACAAAATGTAATCACATTGCTTCGCTTTAGCTTCAGCATCTAGTTCCGCTGCGGAGGTGCCGTTTAGTGGTATTGCATCGACACCCGCTCCTTTTATTTCACCAATCAGCCGCATCCGCAACGCATCAGCAGACACGCTCGGCTTGCCCGACTTGTTGTTGATCTGGACCACGCCAACACGAATGGCCCCAGGTTGCTTCGCTCCACTCGCGGCAGCGGACGGGGTAGGGGTGCTGCTCGTGCTGGGAGTCGTCCCGCCTGTCACATTCCCCATGATGTCGGCAGTCGATGGCGCGCCATACATTTCCTGCTGGCTCATCGCCTGCGTGTAACCAGCCGGGATATCAAACAACGCAACATCGAGCGACTCTCGCGAAAGTTCCAGCACCTCTTTGGTTGTAGCAAAAGTTACGTTGCCCGATTGGTCCAACATCCGCATTGTTTCGATCAACGGATAACCGATCTTGCCGTTACCTTCGCGTCGAGACCTCACCTGATCACGACAACCTCCAACAGTCGGCGGTCGACCCGCAGTCGCTGGGCCACCAAGGTTACAATTGAACTCCACACTAAGATCGTTGTACCAACCGTCGACCTCCGTTCGCAAGTTCGTAGGATTGCACGCATCAGGCGACGACTGGATCGTCGTAGAACTCTTCACGTGGCGAGCAGTGAAGCCAAACATCTCACGTCGTTCACCAGTATCAATCGACGAGGTGACATAAGTTACGATTCCGCCGCTACGAGATGGCGTGGCGGGACGCGGCTCAGGCGTACTAGCCGGCGTACTCGTCGCAGTGGAAGTATCTATCTCCATCGGAGTGATGAGATACTTTTTTACTTTGTCATTGATCTGGATTGTGCGTTTGAGATCACACTGGGTAATGTTTACCTGATCGTAGCCATAACCCATGCTGCTTTCACTTCGCTCACGCGCACCTTTGATCATCGTTACGGATTCAGTCGCATGCGGCTGACCGCCCATGTTCATCGTCACTTTGTATTTGACCTTAAAATCGTTAGTTGGCCGATTTGGTGCTGGTCTTGTCTGTCCAAAACTGTAGGGGACTGACAGAAAGCAAATACCCAAAACCACCACCACTGCAAATGCTCTAAAAATCGTTACCATCGTTACTCTCCCTTTC
>JBKPMX010000154.1:0-11122 GCA_046765655.1 Acidobacteriota bacterium | reverse complement strand
GGCGATGATCAACTCGGGCTCATGACTGGTTTGAGAATTCTCCTTACTATCAAGGCTGATAGACATTGCGTCGTGCGCTATTAAGACCAGACCGTTGTTCGTCGATGTGTCTAACCACTGACGCACCGCAGTCGTTACGTCGACGAGGAGAAACTGTCCTTTCTTGTTCGCGTCTACAACGACCCCAGTCGCAAGTACGTCTCCCATCGCAGGAGGAGTCCGTGCAGTAATTGTTTTCTCGTTCCAGCTCTCAGCGGCCAGAAGCACATCAATCGTGCCCGGCGTCGAAACATTGCCTACGTAGATCTTTAGTGTTGCTTTTGAGACGTCTGAACCTTGCGTCCCAACGGGAACAGTTGGTGTCAGCTTGAATTTCAGATAAGCCGCGTTGGTTGGCGAGACAAAGAGATTTGGATTTGTTCCGAAGTTTGTATCCAAGTCCTTAGGCACATTACTCGTGTAAGCATCATCTGTTAGAACACTCTGGCCGGCCGCTGCGACGGAGATGCACATCATTGCGATCAAAGAGACAACTAGTTGCCTGAGGCGAATCTGAATATTGTGGGTATCGTTTGACATTTTTGGCTCCATAATTTTCTGCGCTCGATGAACTTGAAAAACAGTGTGTGGTGTTCTCATCATCGTTCCCCGAGTCACGCTTCCTTTGAAACTGGCTGGTTGAAGACACACGTCTCCTGGCACAAACCGCGTTTGCGTCTCAGTTGCCCAGCATTGTTTGAATCCTTGCAGTCCGGAAGACCCTTGCTCGGGGCTCGACCGGATGCGCTTCTCTCACCGGTAGAAGTAAGGATCGAGAACGCGAACTTGCGTGATTCGATCGACGGGTAGGTTATTGCGTCGGGCCGTGCGGCGTATTGCCTCAGGCGATGGCGCATCGTACGCACAAAAACATTTCTTACCGTCGTCGCTTACATAAGATCGAATCCAGGTCACGCCGTCTTCCTCATTGATCATTACAACCATCCGGCAAATTTCTGCTCCTTCACCATTGACCGGAATTTTTAGACCCTCCGGAAAGCTCCGTTCAACGATGTAGCGTGGCATAACAGTTCCTACCTTTCTCTTTATCCGTTCAAGACGAGACGAATATTAGAGATTCCGTTGGAAGTGCGAATCGGAGAGATTCCCTATTTTGGAATTGAGCAGTACCTATTTTGGATGGGGTTCAGTTTTGGTTGAGTGAGAAAATCACACCGACTGCCGTCGGTGTGCAGTGCTTTCTACTAGCAGAAGCTCATAATTGAACCACCTACCGACGGCAGTCGGTGGGATTAACTCTACTTTTTCGCTGTACTTGCTTGCTTTATCAGTCCAGCTTGCGAAGCCATCGCAACAGCCTCTCCGCGGGTTTTTGCATCAAGCTTGCTGAGGATCGCGGAAACGTGATGGTCAACTGTCTTTGCGGATATGAAGAGACGATCACCAATGTCGGAATTCGGTAATCCGTCAGCCATTAACGCGAGCACTTCGAGTTGACGGTTCGTAAGACCCGAGGGATTTTCTTTTGTGCTCTGCCGCGGTCCACGTCGAATGCCGCGAGCGCCGGTTGCGCGCAGCGTCTGTCGCAGTCTCTCAGCCGCAGGTCCCGCTCCTAATCGTTCAAAAATTTCCAGCGCCTCGCGTCTGGCAGCTTCATCACCATCAGCAAGAGCGATCGCCTGCTCGTAAGGGCAGCCAATTTCTTTCCAGGCGTTAGCTGCGCCACGCCAGTCGCCTGACATGTGCAGCGCGTACGGCTGTGCGATTCCGTGATTCCTTTCGACTACACCCGATGCCCGCCAAATCCAGAAGGTAAACTGACCAATCACCCACGGATCATCACGAGCGCGTGGCATCTCAAGCACGGAGTGAGCTAGTGTCATGATTTGATCAATGTCGCCTCTATACCACGCGTGCTCTGAGAGGGCTTCCGCAACCTGAACCAGCCTTTGAGACTCTGCAGTTTGCAACGCGAGCTCGTATGCTTCGTCGAGTAATCTGGAGGCGTCAGGATCCCCACGTCGTACTCGTACCTGGCCCAATGCGGCGAGAGCTGGAATTTTACTTGTGGCTGATGCTCGCGGACGTCCGAGCACAAAAGCCGCATCATCTGCTGCTTTATCGAGGTCACCCAGGTCAAAATGCGCGTGCGCTCGCTTCGCCGTCATATACGCTTGAAACCACTCGATGTCGTGCTCCTTCGTATAGGCAATACCCTCATTGAAGTAATGCATCGCAAGTTTGTAGTTCCGCACACGCATCGTGCAATGCGCAAGGTTGGTGTAAGCGCGAGAGGCGTGTTCCTGGTAATCGTTTGCCAATGCAAGACGTAAACTCTCTTCGAGCTTCATCCGACCTTTCTCTGGATCGCGGATGAATTCAGCAGTGCCAACGTTACACAGCGCATGCAAAAGTATCTCGGTGTCGTTGAGTGATTGGGCCAGTTCAATGGCGCGCGAACCCCAAACTATAGCCTGGTCATTTTCATCCGCCAGCATGTGTAATTGCGACCGGTTGCTATATGCCATTGCCAGTTCGGGACCTGGCGCAAGCGTCTCCAACACTTTCACCGCTTCCACGCTGTAGGCCTCAGCTTCTTTTTTCTGACCCAACATCCAGTTGATCCGCGACATCCAGCGCAAGTTATCTCCCTCGCGTCGGTGGTTGCCGAGCTGTTTCCAGATCTTGAGAGCTTCGGCTCGCGCCTCTAATGCATCCTGATTCTGATCTGTGAGATAGCACTCGAATGAGCGACATTCGAGTAAGGCTGCGTGATCTTGCAACGGAATGGTGTTGGTGTATTGAAGAGCGGTTTTGTAGTGCGATGCTGATTCGCGATGAGCGCTGAGTGCCGCTGCCTGACGCGCCGCGACGGGGGCATACTTCAGTACTGCCGGACCATTGTTCGCTTGCGTCGCATGATGAACTAGTTGGGGCAACAACGAATCCGTATTGCGATCGATCAGAGCTGTCAACACTCGTGCGTGCAGTTTGTGATGTCGCGGCATCGGAAGTGATTCCTCGATGGCGAGCCGCGCCAGCTCGTGTCGAAATGCGATCACATCCGCATCAATCTTCAGCATGCCTGCGGCGACGCATTCTTCCAGTGTGGAGCTATCTGGATTAACCGTATCGTTGAGCAACCACATTTCGGTTTTGGCGGGAACGACTGACACGAGTTCCAACACGGCGCGAGCCGCCGGAGACAGTCTCGTTGCGCGTGCCATAACAGCATCGCGTACAGTAACCGGCACGCCTGCTTCTTTGGTTGCAAGTGCCTCGGTAACAAAAAAGGGATTGCCACCCGTCACCAGGAAGAGATCCTTAACACGTCGACCGAGCCGGTCAGCGAGCATGTCTACTCCTGCTTCGGAGAGTGGAGGAAGGCGAAGCCGGGTAACGGAACGATTCGGCAAGTCGCCTAAAACAAAGCGCAGCGGATGATCGGCCGCAACCTCATCGTCGCGATACGTCGCAACGATCATCGATTTAATTCGGTTGATACGGCGGCCCAAAAACTTCAACAGGTCCAGCGTTGCTTCGTCCGCCCAGTGAACGTCTTCTATTACGAGTATCGACGGCGTTGGTCCATTCTCAAGCTCGTCGACGACGGCGGCCAGGATTGAAGCGCGTGGTGCCTGCTCTTCGAGCAGTGATAAGAGGTTCGTCTGCGTTTGCGGCGCAATGTCATACAACGGACCAAGCGGTCGCGGCGTAAACAGTGCATCGCACGTACCCCAGAATACTCGTGCGGGTTTTTCGTTTGTCTCGGTGAATTGCTCGAGGAGTGAGGTCTTGCCAATCCCAGCCTCGCCGCTGACCAGAACGAAGCGGCCGTTCCCCTCGGTCACATCCTCGAGGATGTCCTGCAAATTAGCGAGAAAATGTTCACGCTCGACGAGCTGCATGAGAAGGCCGAAAGGATCGAATCAGGCGAGGTTGTGGAACGCGCCTATTCTACACCTCAGTTGGCCGAGCAGAAATTCGAGAGCTGAGGGTGGCGTTGCGTTGAGGGCAACACTGGTGGAATGTTTCTCATCCATATCGTCAGTCTTCTGTCCACGCATTTTTTACAGGCTGTCTGCTTCACGATTGGATCACGTGTTGGATTCGTGTGATTTCGTGGATCGTGGCCGTTTTCTTGGCGGACTGGAACGATCCACGAAATCACGCGAGACTCATTACTACGGTTTCCCACTTCTTCCCATGGCACGCCGGGGACCTTTTCTTAGGTGTTTTGCGCGTTAATAATTAGAAATGAATCGCAGGCGACCCAGGAACCATGCGTTAACGACACACTTCAGTGGTTATGAGGCCGGCGGCTTTACCATTCACTATTCACGATTCACGAAAGTAGCGTTAATATCCCCCGCACAAATTCATCGATCTTCTAACCTACCGGAGGTCAAAAAAATGTCCCTATTTTTCACCACAAAACGCTTAACAACCTCCAATATATGGAAACGAATAGCAGTAATCATCGCCTTTTTGGGGGCCACATTACTTAGTTTTCAACAACCCGCATGGGCCCAGGAATCAAAGACCGGCCACGTTCACTACATGAAAACTGCCGACGCGGATAAGCCTGCTCCGAACGGAGCTGTCGCCCCCCGCTTGCAAAACCTCGGCAAGCATACGTTTCCCGTCACCACCACGAATAAGGATGCCCAGCTCTTCATGAATCAAGGGTTTAACCTGTCGTACGCATTCAACCACGCTGAAGCTGGCCGAGCGTTTCGTGAAGCTGCACGATTGGATCCGAATCTCGCGATGGCGTACTGGGGCCAGGCGCTCGTACTTGGACCAAACATCAACGCTCCAATGGATCCGAACGCCGAAGCGCCGGCGCTCGAACTCATCAAGAAGGCAGTGTCGCTCAAGTCGAAAGCTTCGCCACGCGAACGCGCCTATATTGACGCACTGGTAGAACGTTATTCAGGCAATGCAGCCGATCGACATGAGCGTGACAAGGCTTACGCCGCAGCGATGCGCAAAGTGCACCAGAGCTTTCCGGATGATCTAGACGCCGCAACTCTTTACGCGGAATCAATGATGGATCTTCGACCGTGGGGATATTGGAGTCGTGATGGTCAACCGTACGAAGGAATCGACGAAGTTGTTAAGGTGATCGAACAAGTTATCGAAAAGAATCCGAATCATCCCGGCGCGATACATCTCTACATTCACTTGTTGGAATCGACCGAGCAAGTCTCTAAGGCAGAAGCACCCGCTGATCGTCTACGTACGTTAATGCCCGCAGCCGGCCACATGGTCCACATGCCTGCTCATATCTATCAGCGCGTTGGTCGATATGCCGATGCGGCGCGCAGCAATGAACTGGCGATCGCTGCTGATGAAGATTACATCGCGCAGTGCCAGGCACAGGGTCTGTATCCGATGGGTTATTACCCACACAACATTCACTTTCTCTGGTTCGCTGCCACCGCTGATGGACAAAGCAAACTCGCAATTGAATCAGCGCGAAAGGCCGCTTCGAAAGTTCCTGATGCTGCATTGCAACAGGTTTCACTGATGGCCATATTTCGTGTTGTTCCATATTACGCGCTGACGCGGTTCGGAAAATGGGATGAGATGTTGCAAGAGCAAGAGCCGCCGGCATTCAGTCCGTATGCACGTGGAATCTATCACTATGCGCGCGGGATTGCTTTTGTGCGAAAGGGACAAGTCGACCAGGCCGAACAGGAGCTCGCCAAAGTACAAGAACTCTTGAAAGACAAAGCACTGGATCAACCGCTCTTTTCCCCGAACACTGGTCTCGCTGTTTTGTCGATAGCTCCTGAAGTACTTAGCGGAGAAATCGAAGCGGCTAAGAAGAATTACGACGCAGCCATTACTCATCTGGAGCGCGCTGTTCGTTTGGAAGATTCGTTGGTTTACACCGAGCCTGCTGAATGGCACTACCCACCACGCCAGGCGCTGGCGGCAGTTCTCCTGCAAGCCAATCGAGCTGGTGAAGCTGAGACGGTTTACTGGGCTGACCTGAAAAGGAATAGAAACAACGGCTGGTCGTTATATGGTTTGTTGAAGGCTTTGCAGGCGCAGGGCAAAACCGCTGATGCTGCACTCGTCGAAGCGCGATTTAAGAAAGCGTGGGAGCGCGCTGATGTGACAATCAACGACTCTCGTTTCGCGCAGCAGTCGACGACCGCCGCAGCTCGCCAATAACTAGTTAATAACTGTAGGGGCGGCCCTCCGTGGCCGCCCGCTGAGTCGCAATCTTCAACACGCAAAGAAAGACGGGCGGCCATGGAGGGCCGCCCCAACAACTCATTTCACGATCGTCGCTACGAACTTCACCGAACGCCCATACTTCCCGTCCGATAAGCTGCCTTCGTTATCATCCGTCCCGCGGACGATATCACCCTCCACCTTATAATCCTTGAGTTTCATGCTGCCGCTTTCCTGGTACTGGCTTGGGTGAAAGCGGACCCACATGCCATTGTCAGGCATGATCGCGTATTCGAGTCCACGAATTTTTTCGCCTTCGAGCAGGGGTGTTGATTTTATTTCTTCGGCAACCGCGTCAGCCGGAATTGGCTGGTCGGTGAGAAGTATCACGAGCGTCTCGTCACCAAATCTCGTCGCCCGCCCGGCGTACGCATATTTCAACTCGACGGTTTCACCTTTCGCTGTGTAGGAGCCACTAGCCTGACCCGGTTGTAACTCGCCTGCCTGGGTGGCAGGCTGTGTTGTTGCCGGTTTGGTTTGCGAGTTTTTGTTTTCACTTGAGGCCGATTGGTTAGTCGTGTTTGTCGAAGGCGACTTCTTGAATGAACAACCAGATATTGAGGCGATGATGATAAGTGATAGCGCAAACGCTAATAGACCATTCATTGTTCGGGCTCCTCGGAGGGGATATTCCAGTCAAGTGAATGCTAACACAGGACGAGAGCCGAGTTGATGACTTGATTGGTCCAACCAGAAGGATGTTGACGTCAGAACGTTCTTCGACTAGATCACTACGTAGGAGTGAAAACCGCTTCTGATCAGCAATAGAAATAAGGATCCAGAACACTCACCTTGGTTATTCGGTCCACTGGCAGGTTGTTTCGCTTTGCGGCGCTATGAACTGCTTCTGGATTTGGAGCGTCGTATATGCAGAACGTCTTTTTCTTGTCGTCAGTTACGTATGAATGTATCCAGGTCACGCCGTCCTCGGCATTATTCAGCACAACTAGCTGACACATCTGGGCGCCGTCATCAGTCACAGGAATGTTTAGGCCATCTGGAAATGTTCGTTCAACAAGATAACGCGGCATGGTAGTCCCTCTGAATTCAAAATTGGATGGGGCATTCTACACTTCATCTACATAGTGGCAACAGATCGGTGGATGCTCTACGCCCTATCTCGGTACAATAAACGCACAGTCCGGAAGAAATGTTCGCGAGCGTAATGAATCAGTTAGGTCACATCTCAACCTTGATATTTGATTGGGACGGGACGCTCGTCGACTCCGCGCAGCTTGGTCTTATCGCTTTTGAGAAAACGTTCGATGAACTCGGCGTCACCTTTGCTCATGAGGTTTACGAAGCGACGTATTCGCCCAACTGGTACTCTACTTACGAAGCACTTGGACTACCGAAAGAGAAGTGGCAGATAGCTGACGATCTGTGGATTCGGCATTACGGCGATCAGTCGGCGCAACTGATCGAAGGAGTCGGCGAGACGCTGCTTACGTTGCACGGCAGAGGATACCGACTTGGCATCGTAACGAGCGGCAGTAGGAGCCGAGTGTGCCGCGAGATTGAAGAATCGGTCCTTACCGAGGCGTTCGCGGTGATAGTTTGTAACGAAGACATCGCTAATAAAAAGCCGGATCCCGAAGGGTTGCAGTTCGCGATGCGGGCCTTGAGTGTCAACTCGAACGAATGTGCATATGTCGGCGATGCACCGGAAGATATCGAGATGGGAAGAAGAGGAAACGTTATTACGATCGGTGTACGAAGTGACTATCCCAGCAGTAGCCGTGTTTTGAGTGCCAACCCCGACATCTATCTCGAGAGTATGGCTGAACTCCTAGATCACTTTTGAACTGACGCTTATAACTCAATGTAGTGGCAAACGAGTCAATACGACTTGCAGTAGGGGGACGGGTTCGAGAAGAGACGAAGTTCGATGATTACTCCTCGCGTCAAAATCTGCTGCATCGCGAATATTTCGGAAGCTTGGATGGCGATAAATCACGGCGCATCGGCAATCGGACTTGTGTCTGCTATGCCCAGTGGACCGGGTCCGATTCCTGAAGAGCTCATTGCAGAGATAGCTGCGACTATTCCGCCCGGTGTAGCCACGTTTCTTCTTACCTGCAAGCAGGACGTTGAAGCAATCATCGATCAGCAGCGGCGCCTACGGGTGAATACAATTCAGATTTGTGATCGTCTCGAAACAGGCAGTTACGAACAACTGCGACAGGCGCTGCCCGGCGTTTCGCTGGTCCAGGTCATTCACGTTTCTGGTGCTGAGTCTGTTTCCGAAGCCGTTTCAGTTGCGCGATTCGTGGACGCAATTCTGCTCGATTCCGGTAATCAGTTGCTCCCAATCAAGGAGTTGGGCGGCACCGGTCGAACGCACGATTGGAACGTCAGCCGAGAAATCGTAAAAGAGGTTCCCGTCCCTGTCTTTCTTGCAGGCGGACTCCGAAGCGATAACGTGGCGGATGCTGTCACAACAGTCGATCCGTTTGGGGTCGATGTATGCACCGGTGTTAGAACTAACGGCGAACTGGACGAAGTGAAGCTTCGAGCGTTCTTTACCGCTGTGCACGGGGTGGAGCTTGGTGCTTAGAACTTGGTGCTTAGTGCTTAGTGCTTAGTACTTAGTACTTGGTACTTAGTTGTCCTTTTACGGGCATCGCAGATGTACCAAGCACAAAGCGCCAAGTACAAAGCACCAAGGTACAAAGCACCAAGTACAAAGCACCAAAGACACAAACTAACCGACGTGATTAAGGCGCAAACCGGCGAGCATTGGTGTGTTAACATCCGTCGCTAAAGAAAATGAAAACTTCACCTATTGGAATTGGAATCATCGGCACAGGTTTCGCCCGCAGCACGCAGATCCCCGGCTTTCGTAATTGCTGTGGTGCCAGGATCGTGGCCATCGCCAGTCAGAGACGTGAACGTGCTGAAGGCGTCGCTAAAGAGTTCGGCATCGAACATGTCGCTGCTGACTGGCAGGAGCTTGTGGCGCACAAGAGCGTCGATCTCGTTAGTGTCGTAATGCCGCCGTCGACACACATGAAGATTACGCTCGCGGCTCTCGAACATCGCAAGGCAGTGCTTTGTGAAAAGCCAATGGCAATGACTGCGGCCGAAGCTTTGCGGATGACTGAAGCGGCGCGTGATGCCAATGTGCTGGCGTTGATCGATCACGAACTCAGGTTCTTGGGCAGCCGCCGAAAAATGCGGTCAATGCTTCAGAGTGGTGCTATCGGCGCTATACGACATTGCAACTACGTCTTTCGCTCTGATTATCGAGGCGTATTGGATCGGCAGTGGGACTGGTGGTCAGATGAGACCATGGGCGGCGGCACGCTCGGCGCGATTGGTTCGCACGCAATCGACTCCTTCAGATGGCTGCTTTCGCTTGAAGTTTCTGAAGTGGTGGCAATGCTGACAACGCACATCAAGCAACGACCAGACAAATCTTCGGGCGAAAACCGGTCAGTAACTTCCGACGACGAGGCGAAGTTATTGTTCCGCTTCAACGATGGTGAATCAGGCACGGACGTAACAGGAGCTGCGCGGCTCTCGGTTGTCGAATCGGGAAGGTATGAGAATCGTTTAGAGGTCTACGGCACTACTGGCGCACTGATGGTGGAAGAGACAGGAGAGTTATGGCACTCGCCGGCTGGATCAGGTGCGTGGCGTCCGATCGAAGTCGATCCTCCTCGGATTGCGCAAGGTATGAAGGACAGCAGCTGGGCTCGAGGCTTTACGGCATTCTCGTCTGCGATCGTTGATGCAATGCGCGCTGGGAAGAAAACAGTTCCGGACGGCGCGACGTTTGAAGATGGTTATCGAGTACAACTGGTACTGGACGCTGCACGTGAATCAAATCGCAGTGGCTGTTGGGTGAAGGTTGCGCAGTAGGAAGCAGTGGGCCGCGAGCCCGATTGGGAGAGCCCTCATTCCATGAGAAGTGTTACAGCAACACTCGATAACAGAACGGGAGCGAAGCGACCGATGTCAACGTGCACTGAGTGTTCGGTGCGTTGACATCGGTCGCTTCGCTCCCAGTCTGTTATTGAGTTGTTCTTGGGTGCTAGTGTCACACCCAACGCGAGTTCGTAACGGGTTCGCATCGATCCTGTACTCCCAATTTATAAACACCTTCAGAAGTGCGGAAGCTCAAGAACACAAACTCCGTCAGTAATAGTCGAGCATTTCTAAACGTACGCGTCGGCATCGATACAGGTGGAACCTTCACTGATTTCATTTACGAACGCAGCGGACGATTAGACCTCTTCAAACTTCCTTCCACTCCCTCAGATCCCTCGCTCGCAATTCAAAGAGGACTTCAACAAATCGCGGAATTAACTGGCTGCACACCTGAGCAATTCCAAGTCGTTCATGGCACGACCGTCGGCACGAACGCCCTTTTGCAACGACGCGGAGCACGAACGGCATTGATTACCACGGCCGGCTTTGAAGATGTGTTAGTGATCGGCCGGCAAGCACGTCCAGAATTGTATAACCTCAACGCGATCAAACCTCAGCCACTAGTCGGCGACGACTTACGGCTTGGCATACGCGAACGCGTGGTTGCGAGCGGTGAAGTATTGCAGGCGTTGACCGACGACGAAATAGCGCGAATTCGGGAGGCTGTTTCTAAGACTGGTGCAGAATCTGTTGCGATCTGTCTGCTGTTTTCATTTCTTCACCCGCAGCATGAAGAGCGAATCGCCAAAGGCCTTGCTTCATTCAAACTGCCACTCTCGATTTCAAGCAAGATCCTGCCGGAATATCGGGAATACGAGCGCACCTCGACTGTCGTAATCAATGCTTACCTCCAGCCTTTGATGGGAACCTACCTGGACCGCATCACGCGATCCACGATCATGCAAAGCACAAAGCGCAAAGCACCAGGCTCGCAATTTCG
>JBKPMX010000153.1:0-27955 GCA_046765655.1 Acidobacteriota bacterium | reverse complement strand
ATACTGCGATGTACTACGTAGCTGTGGTCTATCACCGGTTCATCTTGACCCGATCCCCGATTTTCCCGATTCCACCTTTGTTGAAGACACGGCCCTCATTACGCCGCGCGGTGTGGTTCTAACACGACCGGGTGCCGAAAGTCGCAAGGGTGAAGTCGCGGCAATTGAGCCCGTGTTACGCGAGTCGTTTTCAGAGCTCAGGCGAATCGATCCTCCGGGCACCGTCGACGCCGGAGATGTTTGCGAGGCAGGGGACCACTTCTTCATTGGACTGTCGCACCGCACAAACGAGTCCGGCGCGCGACAGCTTGCAACATTTCTCAACGAGTTCGGCTACACCACTAGTTTGATTGATATTCGCGAGATCAGTAACATCCTACACCTCAAAAGCGGTATTGCGTTCCTTGGCGACGACCGGTTAGTGGCGATAGATGAACTAGCGCAGCATCCCGAGTTTCGCGGGTTTGAACTCATTCGCGTATCGCCGGAAGAAGAGTACGCCGCGAATTGTCTATCGGTGAATGGGAAAGTGCTTATGGCCGCAGGCTTCCCTTTGTTTGAAGAGCAACTTAATAAGCTAGGTCTCGACGTGATTGCGCTCGAAATGTCAGAGTTTCAAAAAATGGATGGCGGTTTGAGTTGTTTGTCACTTCGCTTCTGAGGCGACAATCTCGACAGGAGAAAGAACATGGCTGAAGAAAAACTTGATACCGCAGCAGCGGTGGCCCTCTTGAATCAGATCATGGAGGCGGAATTGGCAGGTGTGGTTCGCTACACACATTATTCCTTGATGGTGTTTGGTCACAACCGGATCCCGATTGTTAGTTGGCTTCGGGGAGAAGCGACCACCTGCTTGAGTCACGCAAACGAAGCTGGTGAGTTAGTCACGCAGTTTGGTGAACACCCATCGCTCAAGATTGGTGCCTTGCTGGAAACTGAGAAGCATGGAATCAACGACATCCTTTTGGAGTCGTTGGAAGCCGAGAAGGTCGGACTTGCGTTGTACAAAAAACTCTACGAACTCGCGCGCGACCGTTCAGTGTTGCTCGAGGATTATGCGAGACGTTTGATTGCCGAAGAAGAGACGCATATCGGAGAAGTGAATAAGATGCTACGGAAGCCTGGCGAAATTGCACAGTTTCAAGCGGTCGGTTAGGGACGCATTCAGTATCCCGATGTGTCGGGATAGCAAATGGCCAGAATTCGGCGTCGCGGTCCATGTGTATTGCGTGTTGAGGCCAGGCCATTCGCTACCGCGAATGGTACCGAATATATAACGGCGGCATTGCGAATTGACGGGGTGAAGAGGCGGACAATGTCCGCCTCTTATGTTTTTGGGATTACAGTTCGGGTGGCGGCTGAGGCGCCGGTTCGAACGGACCAAACTCACCCTGATCCAACAACAACTGTCGTCGCTTTAATTCGAGTTCCAGTTGTTGCGCCTCGAGACATGCCTTCAGTGCTTCCGCTTTTTGCTTCTGAAGCCGGATCTCAATTGCGGCCTCACGTTGGGGTTCACACGAACAGCAGTGTGCGAGTTCAGGATCATAAACTGTGCCGTCAGTAGGCAATGTGATGGGCCTTGGTGCGGCCACCACCTCACCAACTTTCGGCAACAGCTTAATGGCATCTTTGACCTGACCCTGAATGACTGCCGGTAGCCATGCGATGTCGTCAAGCGAATGCCAGTCAGGTGGAACATTGGGAGCGACGATCCTGTAAGAGATCTCCAACACTTTCGAACTCAACGCCCACACTTCCATGATTTTTCGGATGAAGTAAGTAACGGCGCGACATTCGTTGTCGTTCTGAATCGTGCGCGCAGTAATATTGGCGACATCCTTTTCCTCATAGGTACTGACAACAACCGACCGTTCAGCATGGGTCATTTGCGATGCCTGGAACACCGACTGGTTAAAATTCTGGGAAACCACGTCGATGTGCAGCATGTTGTGATCGGTTACGCTTGTTTGTTTTGAAGCACTGCCGCTCGGAAAACCAAGCGCACCAGCCAGGCCACCACCGAAGGAACCCGACACGCTTCCTTTCTCGCTCGACAACTTATCAGCAAGAATTTCCAATGTGTTGGTCATTCTCGCTTCATGAATGAGTGAAAGGAATTGCGTGAAAGTCGTCTGCACTGCAAACCGATCTGTTTCGCTCGTGATGCGACGGTAGCGATCGCTGTGATACAGCGTCACCCTTTCACCCGGCAGCAGCGTTTGCGTGAAGAGCAATGGGCCATGTTGCTTTCCGAGCAAACAAAGCTTGTGCTCATAGATAATGCGAAACTCGATATAGATCCTGAATGCCCCGGTATCAACCGCGCCTGGTTGGTTATCGGTGCGAATAGGGACTTTGAAATACCGCGTCTCATACCAATAGATGCATTGTTCATCCTTCCGCCAGGGCGGGTCGCATGGACTAACGCAGCAATCGTCTGGGACGGGAAGGTCGACGTGACAAGGGTAATCGGGGGATTCATTGTTTGGTGGGGACGACATAGTAAGTACCTCGCAGAGATGAAGTTAAAGTTATTCGTTTGAGGTGTGGCAGCGAGGAGCAGAACACGAAAAACGAAGGTTGAGAATTTTCTAACTGGTTGGCAGGCTACTCCCGTGAGTTGGGCGTGTCAAGGTTTTCATTAGAGGTGGTCCAGTAGGGGATAGCACTCGGACTGCACTCTGGATTCTTCCTCTGCGCAGCCTCGGGGTTCTCAGCGTCTCTTGCGGTTATCGTTCGCCGTTCATAATGGTCGTCTTATATGGGACGCCCGACTTTCGGCTCCGTCGATCAATCTGAACCGCTCGACTTAACCGCAAGAAACGCAGAGAACGCTGAAGCCGCGCAGAGAGTTGAAACTGCACACCACTCAGAAACCACGTCAATTGATTTTCTTACCATTAACTTCTCTGCCGTTCTGATTGAGCTTGAGCCCGGTGACTTTGCCGTCGGCATCCTTCACGAACGTCAACTTGGCGTTTATAGTTCGCGGACGGAAAGTCGTTTCCGAATCTGCAACGATCTCAAAGGCTTGCTGACCAGTGGCTTGAGTCATGAATTTGTCGCCTTCGCGAAAAACACGCATGACAAACCCAGGCGCTAATTCGTACTCGCCTACATATGAATCGAACACTTTGGGATCCACAGTCACGGGACCCTTTTGAAGTCTCTCTAACGCGTCAGTCGCGTTGGTATTCTTTGGGTTCAGCTCGAGTGACTTCTTGTAATTCTGAATTGCTAGATCTCGCTCGTCGCTGTTCATGTAAGCCTCTGCGAGACTGTCGTATGTGTTGGCACTCTTCGGATAAACCTCAACGTTTAGCTTCAGGATCTCAACCGCCTCTTTGAGCTTACCGGTTCTCATCAGCTGGTACCCAAGCGAATTTAGCTGCGATTCTGAAAAATCGTATGTCGCGGACTGCGTAGCCTTCAGGTTGCGATATTCAGCAATACCAGCCTCGACCCCCTTCTCCCTGATTATCTTGTCTAGTGCTGCAATCATCGACATTTTCGGCAGTTCGTACGGCTGGTCGTAAAGAATATTCGTGAGCGTGTCGGTCAGGCGTCCCAGGTTCTGAGACGTGTTGTCCAGGAGCACAATCAGGTTCTTTTGATTCACGAGACGAACGATCATCGTAGAGAAGCCGTTAATTCCACCTGCGTGTCGGATAATCTGCACTGGCTGATCGTTCTGTTTGAAAGAAGCGGTGATTACATCCCAGCCGTATGCGTAATTGTCGAGGAATGGCTTGAACATCAACTCTTTCGATTTCGCAGAAATCAATTTGTCAGTATAGAGCGCCTGATCCCAGAGATACAGATCTTCCACTGTTGAGTACATGGAACCAGCCGCGTAAGGAATCGACATGTCGAGGTACGCAGCGTTGATGTAACCATCGGCCGTCTTGTTGTAACCGGCCGCGCGCTTCGGCATTAGAGTATCGTGATGGTCGTAGCCAGTATTTTTCATGCCGACCGGATCCAGGATGTTCTCCTTCAAAACCTGTTCGTAACTTTTTCCGGTGATACGCTCGATAATGGCGCCCAGGAGAAAGTATCCCGAGTTGTTGTACGAAAACTTTGAGCCGGGTTCGAATTGAAGATCACCGCTCGCATACTTCTTTACAAAGTCAGCGACCTTGTATGGATTGCGACTGACGTTCTCGAAGAAACCAGGTTGATCTGTGTAACTGGGAATTCCTGAAGTGTGTGTGAGTAAGTGATGGATGGTAACTTTTTGCCCAATATCGGCTCGATACTCAGGCAAGTAATCTGAAAGCTTTCCATCGAGCTTGATTTTTCCTTGCTCGACCAGCTGCAACGTCAGCGTCGCAGTGAACTGCTTGGTGATTGATCCAAGCCGGAACTTGGTGTCGGGCGTATTTGGAATACCCCACTCCATGTTCGCCAGGCCAAAGCCCTGCTTATAAATGACCTTCCCGTTCTCAGCGACTAACGCCGTCCCGTTGAAGAGCCTGTACTTGTTTGCGAGCGACAGAACCTCCTGAATCTTAGCCGCGTGACCGCTGTTCGTGCCGTCTTGGCCCAGGACGGCGAACTGCGAAATCAGAAGAATGATCGCGATAAATATGAATCGCGTCCGTCCGTAGAGATTGTTTGTCATAGCTGCCTCTTTATGACGTGGGTTTGTATGCTGGTTCGCTAAAGCTTTGCTGCAAAAGTTGATCGGGGCATTGAAGAACCCCATGCTTGCGACTCGCGCTCGATGTGACTTTTGAGGCAAAGCCGTTCGCTAACGTTGCTCGCAATGCTAGTTCTGCTGATAGAACTTCCAATTAGTTTGAAAGTCTCTCGTTAGCTTCTGCTTTGTCAGACTTGCACGAACCATTTCGATCGGGATCCGATTCTCTTTCAGCACTGCGTCATTGAATGTACGATTCGTCATCTTTCCTGACTTAACCAACTCGCGATGCAGGTTGTAGATTTGGAGTCCACCGATCATGTATGCGATCTGATATAGCGGTCCGTAGCTTCCATCGAACGAGCGTCTGACTTCCGCAGTAGCATTGTCGCGTTCATGACCAACCTTATTCACAAGAAGGTCGATGCATTCTTGCGGTGTCATCTTCTCTAAGTGAAAACTAAGCGAGAAGATAATTCGCGCGCACCGATGCATCCGCCAGAAGAGCATTCCAATCTTATCTTCGGGCGTCTTAGCGAAACCAAGATCCCAAAGCAGCAGTTCCCAGTACAACGATCCGCCCTCGCTCCAGAACGGAGTGCTGAAGACTCCACGGTATGGTTTATAACGAGCGGCCATGAATCCCTGGAGGTGATGACCGGGGATTAATTCGTGATGAACCGTGGCGCGGGAGAAGTGCGGGTTATTGCCGCGCATGCTCATCATCTTCTGCTCGTGGGCCATTGTATTGGTTGGATAAGAGACAAGAATCGTTTCGCCGCCTAAGAAGAATGGGCTCACAAGTTGTCGTTCCGGTGTCATCATTTCCATTCGCCAACTGTCGCGCGCCAGTTCAGGGACGGTGACAAGGTCGTTGTCTTCGACAAACTTAATTGCTTCGAGAGCGAGCTTTTTGATTAGCGCAGGTTGTTCGCCGGGCGGGACATAAAGATCTTTGACGTGTTCCAGCGCTTTATGCCAGTCGTCGCCGTAACCCAACTGGCGCGACGCTTTCTTCATTTCGTTTTCGCACCATGCCATTTCCTTCTCGCCGATCGCGATGATCTCTTCCGGCGTGTAAGGAATCATTTCTGAGCGCAGTTCGCTTAATAACGCTTCACGTCCAATCGGATCGCCGATGATGTCGCTGTTGTCTCCGGGTCGAGCGGCAGCACTGGTCGGCCGTTGAAAATTCTGACCTCCTCCTTGCCCGCCACCGCCACCTTGACCACCACCAGCGCCGCCACGTGGTCCACCTCCACCGCCTTGAGGTCCTGCCACAGTTTGTGAGCCTTCCGGCCGAATACCGACAACGCGTTCAGTTAAGAGTGTTGCGTAACCGGTGATGGATTGATCGAGTGCGCGATACGGCTCCTCGTTCCACCACGTAAATACTGGGTCATAGCCGTTATAGAACGTGTACCAATTTCTGAGAGTGGCGCGAACGTTGTTCAATGCGTTCACTGCGCGATTAGCGACAGTCTTCTTCACGCGAAGTGGTTCTGTTGCACCGTCGCCTGCGGTTGTTGGCATCGGGCCGCGTCCTTCAGGCCGCAAGCCCATTTCGATTGCTCGACGTTTGTCATCAACTTGTTTCTTCAAGCTTGTAAGAAGAGCTGCGACCTTAGCCGAATCAACCGGTTCCATGCGCCGCCGCGCTTCTTCCAAATCAGCTATTGTTTTCGCAAACGGCATAAGAGGCTCGATCTCCGAAAGCTGACGAGCCTGGATATCCAGCTGTCGCAACTCGTATTCGAGATGATTCTTGAACAGGAGGTAATCAACTTTGCCATCCTGGCTCATCGAATCAAAGTCCTGCTTTTGCAGATAAGCCAGCCAATCAGAATAGAACTTCTTGAAGCGATCACGACGGGTCGCGGAGTAGCTAACGGTGTACGAGCGCGTCAGGCTGCCGCGATCGACTGTGTATCGCTCGATGGCCGCCCGCATCTCGCTGACCGGGCCGGTGTCAGGTTCGTCTTCAGAAGCTTTCGGTGCGGTGGTCTTAGTGCCGCGGCCATTCTGAGCAAAAGAGGGAAGTGAAATCGAAGTGGATATGACAAACGCGATGAGCAGGAAGACGGTAAAGACGCGGTTTGCGGTACGCATTCTTTGGGCTCCTATTCGGTTGGAAATGGATGGCAATGAAACTGAAGTAACTGGCGAGGTATCCTATCTTAAACAAGAGAAGATAGAAACATCACTTGGTAACACGTGTTATCCACAATTCGGATGAGGGCGATCGGAACTGTGATTCAAGGCGCTCAATGACGATTGGCACCGCCTCAGACGTGGAGTTTTATATCGACCGTAGAGCGTTGGCTTTCCAACTCGGCGGCTTTGCCTTTACAGTCACATCAAGCGCTAGTGCGAAGCATTTGGTTTCGTGTTCAGTTTCGTGTGAGTTCGTGGATCGTGCCCTTTCTGCAGAACAAAAACGTGGTGCATTAACAGCTTCAGAGGTTAACTATGACATCCGATTTCCGAGACATCACTATTATTGCCAACCCAGATCAGTCCGAAGTGCGTGATGGGTCCAGAAGGCACTCTAAAAAGTTTCCCTTCCGACTTTCTGCCGCTCCCACTCCTGAATGGGTTGCGCTCTTTAATAGGGAGTGGTCAATGAGGGACGTGCCGAACAGAGCGGCGAGCGTTCATGGTGACATCCTCTTACTAGAATGTGCCATTGAAGAACTGCCTCTACTCGTAGAGAATTTAGAAGTCGACATGTCAGCTGCTAATCAACAGTATCGAGTGCGGCTGTTAGGTCAGGAAGCGAAAGAACAGCATGCCGGCCAGGAAGGACAGGACGAAGAGCGTGCTGACGATAAAGCTGCGATAAATGAAGCTCTCGGCAAGCTCAAAAAAAGGGTCTAGCGGCATGAATGACCCTGCAGAGCGTCGCTGTTGTTCATTTCTCGAGATCGTTCGAGGGTCACAGATACCAAAGGTGGCTGGATTCGATTTAGGTGACCGGGTTTTCACAACGGTAAACCGCAAGACGCCGAGGACGCAGAGGTTACCCAGAGAATAGTTGTTGCCGCGAGATCAAGCGGGGATTAGGGCACGACCTTCGCCCTTTGCCTTTGCGCTGGGCGGTTTCCCTTTGTTATCATCCGGCTTCGTTTTTGTAGTGGCGGATCTCCGACCCGCTTTGTTTTCAAACTTTTGATAGGACGCTCCGGAAGACCTTCGTCATGAATCGAACATACACTCGATTCTTTACTTTTTAACTGTCGCCCGCACATGCGGGCGCCGGCGAAGGCGCTCCTATCGAATCCGATCTGTTAGTAAAAGTTGAGTGAATCGAAAGTCGTTGGGAGCTGGCCTTAGGCCTTTGGTCTTTGGTCTTCGATTGAGCCTTCCGAGCCATATTAGTTAACGCCAAAGGCCTAAGACCAAAGGCCCAAGGCCAAACGACTGAACGATTTACTGCTATGAGCGACATAAACGTACAACTCAAAGACGGCGCACCGGTTCAGGTCCCGGCCTCAACGACGATTGCGGAAGCTCTCAAGAAGCTTGACCGCGACGTAGCGAAAAAGGCTTTGGCCGCGAAAGTCCAGGGGCGCGAAGTGGATCTGACGGCCGCGCTCGATGTGGTTGCGCCTGGCAACGGCGAAACGGCGTCGTCCGTTCAAATTGAGCCTGTATTGCCGCAGACCCGCGACGGACTCGAAGTTTTGCGTCATTCAACGGCGCATCTATTGGCAGCTGCTGTTCTCGATCTGTTTCCTGGAACCAAGTTGGGTATCGGTCCGGCCCTGCTCGATGATCCGCGTTACGGATTCTTCTACGACGTGATCACGCCGCGGCCATTGACCGAAGCAGATCTAACGGATATCGAGAAGCGGATGCGACAGATCGCGAGTAAGAATCTTGCCTATCGTCGCGAGGAGATTACGAAGGCGCAAGCTCTCGACGTGTTCCAGCAACGTGACGAACCGCTCAAGTGTGAACTCATCGATGAAAAGGCTGGCTCGATAGTGAGTGTCTATTACATCGACGGTTCGCCGTTTATCGATTTTTGTCTTGGACCACACGTTCCGAACACGAACAAGCTTAAGGCGTTCAAGTTGTTGTCACTCGCCGGCGCTTATTGGAAGGGTGACGCGACGCAACCGCAAATGCAACGCATCTACGGCACGGCGTTCTTCACGCAAGAAGAGTTGGACGGGTGGCTAAAGCAACGTGAAGAAGCGGAGCGGCGCGATCATCGTCGCCTCGGACGCGAACTCGATCTGTTTTCGATTCAGGAAGAATACGGTCAGGGTCTTGTGCTCTGGCATCCGAAGGGCGGCGCGATTCGCAAGGAGATGGAAGACTATCTCCGTGCAGAGTTGGTGAAACGCGGATACGGCCTCGTGTTTACGCCTCATATCGCCAAACGGGATCTCTGGTTCACGAGTGGTCACGAAGAGAACTACGCCGACTCAATGTTTTCGCCGGTGGAATTCGAAGAGCAGCAGTTTCGGATCAAACCGATGAACTGTCCATTCCACATCGGCATTTACAAGTCAGCACAGCGTTCGTACAGAGACTTGCCAATTCGGCTAGCTGAGTTTGGCGCCTGCTACCGCGCAGAACTCTCTGGAACGCTGCACGGCTTGACGCGAGTTCGTGGTTTCACGCAGGACGATGCGCACATTTTCTGCACGCCGGAAACGGTTCGAGCAGAGATAGGTGCTTGCATCGATTTCGCCCTGAACGTCTTTGAGACCTTCGGTTTCAAAGACATCAAGGTCGAACTTTCCGTTCGCGGCAACGATCCGAGTATGCATTACCTGGGATCAGACGACGACTGGAGCAACGCCGAATCTGCGCTCGTCGATGCACTCGAATCGCGACACATTCAGCACCTGCGCGTCGAGGGCGAAGCGGTTTTCTATGGCCCAAAGATCGATATTCGTGTCGAAGATGCGATTGGACGTAACTGGCAGTTAACGACGGTGCAGTTTGATTTCAATCTGCCGAAACGTTTTCAGCTCGAGTACATTGCTGAAGATAACAAGCCACATCAGCCGATCATGATCCATCGTGCATTGTTTGGTTCGATGGAGCGGTTCTTCGGGGTGTTAATCGAGCATTATGCCGGAGCGTTTCCGCTTTGGCTGGCGCCGGTGCAAGTCGCGGTGTTGCCAATCACGGATCGCGTTAATGATTACGCTGAAGAAATTGCGCGCGATCTTCGCGAGTCCGGTTTCCGTGTTGAAGCAAACCTGCGCAGCGAAAAGGTACAAGCCAAGATCCGCGATGCGCAGTTGCAGAAGATACCTTTCATGCTAGTAGTCGGCGATCGCGAAATGGAGCAGAAGGCGGTTGCCGTCCGGGAACGAACGAAGGGCGACATCGGTGTCATGTCGTTGAGTGAGTTCAAAGAGAAGGCGCGAAAGCTTATTGAGTCGCGTGCTTTAACAAACAACTGAGTTTCGAGTCAGAGTTTCGAGTTCGCGCTTCGCAACTCAAAACTCTGAACTCGAAACTGCTTAGCCTAGGAGGTGCAGCAATAGCTACAGGCTTTAGAGGTCGCGGTCCACGCCCGGACAACCGGCGAGTGCCGCCAGTGCGTGTCAACGAAAGAATCCGCGTGCCTGAGGTACGCGTGATCGGGGAAGAAGGTGAACAGCTCGGCGTCATGGACGTTCGTGACGCAATTCGCTCCGCAAGAGATCGCGGTTTGGATCTCGTCGAGGTAGCACCGAATGCCGATCCTCCGGTGTGCCGAATTATCGATTTCGGCAAGTACCAGTACGAAGCGAAAAAGAAAGCAAACGAAGCGAAGAAGAAGCAAGTCACCATCACTGTAAAAGAAGTGAAGTTTCGTCCCGGCACAGACGATCACGACTACAGTTACCGAATGAAGCACGCACGCGAGTGGCTGCAGGAAGGCGATAAAGTGAAGGCGACGATCTGGTTCCGTGGCCGCGAGATGACGCACCGGGAACTGGGAGCGCGCATTCTGGAAAAGTTGGAACAGGATTTAGCGGACGTGGGCGAAGTAGAGGCTAGGCCCAGAATGGAAGGGAATCAGATGTTCATTATTCTGGGGCCGAAGAGACATAAAGGCGTAACGAAACCGGAAACGTCCGGCACGGCTCCAGCGGTCAGTTAGTTGTTAGGACTTAGGTCATTGGCCTTCGGTCTTTGACCTTGGGCCTTCGGCATTAGCGTTTCGGCCACAGACCAAAGATTAAGGATTAAGGATCACTATAGAGAGGATGCAATTATGCCCAAACTAAAAACACACAAGGGCGCGGCGAAGAGGTTTCGAACCACGGCGACCGGCAAGGTTAAGCGTGGTCATTCGCATGCGCGTCACATACTGACGAAGAAAACGAATAAACGAAAACGGCACCTCGATATCGATACGCTGATCGCCAAGGCTGATCATGATCGAGTGATGGAGATGCTGCCGTACGGCCGAGACTAATTAGTTACTAGTGATAAGTAATAAGTGATGAGTGATAAGTAAGCACTTATCCGTAGGAGAAAGGGGATAAAAGATGCCTCGAGCAAAACGTGGAAATAAGCGTCTTGAACGACGCAAGAAGATATTGAAATTGGCCAAGGGATACCGCGGCACGAAATCCAAGCTCTACCGATCGGCGAAAGAATCAGTCGAACGCGGTTTGAATTTCGCTTACACCGGTCGAAAGCTGAAAAAACGCGATTTCCGTAGTCTTTGGATCGTTCGTATCGGAGCGGCCGCGCGTCTCAATGGCCTGAATTATTCGCAACTGATGCATGGGTTGAAACTGGCCGGTGTTGAATTAGATCGAAAAGTTCTTGCTGACCTCGCGGTGCACCAACCTGAGTCATTCGCCTCGATCGCTTCGCAGGCAAAGGATGCGCTCGAAAACGAACAACGTAAAAAGGCTGCAGCTTAAGTCGAAAGGACGGAACGCCATGAAAAGTTCAACTGTAACCAGGTTAACCGTGATGTTAGCAGTCATCGGATTGTGTGCCGCTTTCGCCTCTGCGCAACCGACTGCGGCGTCGCAAACAGCGGATACACTTTCGGGTCGATACGAAGGTACTGCGAAATTAGGTGGAAATGATGTACCCGTGTCGCTCGATCTTAAGCGCGACGGCAATAAGGTTACCGGCCGCGGGACTGCCGGTGAAACCACCGCTGAGATTAGTGAGGGAACGTTTGTAGACGGAACACTCACGCTTAAGTTTACGGGTCAAGGCGGTACGGTCATCGCCAAAGTGAATGGCGACAAGATTACCGGTGACGTTATCCATGGCGACCAGAAAGGCGCCATTGAACTTAAGAAGGTTCCTGCTGCCGCCGCTGCGACTGCGGTTAATCTGAACGGTGAATGGGAAGCTGTTGCCGACGCGAACGGCCAGCCATTTCCATTTTCGCTTACGCTAAAAATTGACGGCGAAAAAGTGACCGGTGGCAGCAGCTCACAGTTGGGCGAGGCTGTAATCAGTTCCGGCACCTGGAAAGATGGCCAGTTGAACTTTGTGATGGAAGGACAGAACGGCGCCATCACGATGAACGCGAGCGTCGTCGAGGGAAAACTGTCCGGACAGTTTGATTACGCGGGACAACTGCAAGGCAAGTGGGTGGCAGTTAAGAAAAAATAGATAAGCGGCTGATGACTGAAAACGATCAGGACCCAACCAGACAGGTTGAAGCAGCACGCAAAGCGTTCGAGCAAGAGTTCGAGCGCTTTGCCCGCTTTACCGACTATTCGACGTCGATCTCCGGCGTCGGTCTCGATCAAGCATTGGCGGAACAGCGTGCTCTGGCGGAGCTGCGCACACGTCATCTTGGGAAAAAAAGCGAACTCGCGGCATGCAAAAAGTTAATTGGCCGCGTCGCGCCTGAGCAACGCGCTGCGTTCGGTCAGCTTGTCCAATCAACGGAACAACAGGTCGCCAGCTCGCTTGATCGTGCGGAACACAACCTCAAGAGTTACATCGAAGCGGAACAAACCGCCCGCGAAACGATTGACGTGACGCTGCCGGGACGCCGGCCGCGTTTGGGCCACCGTCATCCGATCACACTTGTCCGCGAGCGGATTGAAGACATCTTTGTTTCGCTTGGGTACGTGATTGAAGACGATCGCGAAGTTGAAACTGACTTCTACAACTTCGATGCTCTGAATATTCCGGAGAACCATCCGGCGCGCGCCTGGCAAGACACCTTCTATACAAAGGACGGCTATGCGCTGCGCTCGCAAACGTCAACGGTGCAGATTCATGCAATGCAGCGGCGTGGTGTTCCCGTACGAATGATCGCACCTGGCCGTGTCTTCCGTCGCGACACTCCCGATCCAACACACAACCCGATGTTCTTTCAGGTTGAAGGGCTGTGTGTCGATCGCGGGATCACGATGGCGCACTTGAAGGGAACAGTCGCCGAGTTTCTGCGACGGATGTTTGGTCCGAATACCGTCACACGTTTCCGGCCGTCGTATTTCCCGTTCACCGAGCCGAGCGCGGAGTTTGACTTCAGCTGCTTCAAGTGTGGTGGCAGCGGCTGTCGCATCTGCAAGAACTCGGGTTGGATTGAGCTGGGTGGATCAGGAATGGTTCATCCAAACGTGCTGCGCATCGTCGGTGTGGATCCGCAGGAGTTCTCCGGCTTCGCTTTCGGCTTCGGCATCGATCGGATGTGTGGGCTGATGTACACGCTCGACGACATACGGTTGTTGTTCGAGAACGATGTGCGGTTCCTCGAACAGTTTTCATAGGCAGGCACGTGAGGTGTGGTATTCAGTACCGTTCGCGGTAGCGGATGGCCAAGACTCAACGGGCACAGCGGAGTGAGACGAGTGTTGAGTGCTGGCCACCCGCTACCGCGAACGGTACTGAATACCCTTCGCGGATCGAGTCCTTATGTACACAAGTTACAAATGGCTTCAGGAGTTGACCGGCACTAAGTCGACCCCCCAACAACTGCAAGAGCGGTTGACGATGGTCGGGTTGGCTGTTGATGCCGTTGAATCAAACAATTCTGACTCAGTGCTCGACGTCGAAGTGCCGTCAAACAGGCCCGACTGTCTCTCGCACATCGGCATTGCTCGTGAAATAACCGCGAGCGAATCAGGTCAGCTGCGCCTTCCGGAAATCACGACGCCAAAGACTGAAGGCCGTGCTGAAGAATTCACTTCGGTCGAGATAAAAGACCCCGATCTCTGTCCACGTTACGCCGCACGGCTCGTGCGCGGTGTGAAAATTGGACCGTCACCCGACTGGTTGGTGAAGCGTCTCGAGGCAATCGGGCAGCGTCCTATTAATAATGTCGCCGACATAACCAATTACGTTCTTCACGAAGTTGGCCAGCCACTACATGCTTTCGACTTCGCGCACTTGCGGGATAAGAAGATCATTGTTCGTCGCGCGACGGGCGGCGAAAAGCTCAAGACGCTCGATGGCGTTGACAGGGAACTCCAGCCAGACATGCTCGTGATCGCCGATGCCGAGCAAGCTGTGGCTTTGGCGGGCATCATGGGAGGTGAGGAATCCGAAATCTCCTCTACGACTACGGACGTGCTGATCGAGAGCGCCTACTTCGATCCGAATTCAGTTCGGCTGACGGCGCGTGCTCTTGGCATGGACACCGAAGCGTCTCGTCGTTTTGAGCGTGGCGCCGACTGCGAAGGCGTCCTTCGGGCACAGGACCGTTGCGTTCAATTGATCTGCGAGATTGCCGGCGGTGTCGCGACCGAAAACGCGATCGATGTTTATCCTAATCCCGTTGTTCCGCGCGTCATTACTGTGCGAACGAAAAGAGTTGAAGATCTAACCTCGCTCAAGGTTGAGACACGCGACGTTGATCGACTCCTTACCGCCCTCGGCTTCGAAAAGAAGAATGAATCTGACGACGCGCTGACGTTTGCTGTCCCCACGTGGCGGGTTGATGTCGAACAGGAAGAGGATTTGGTCGAGGAAGTGGCGCGACATACCGGCTATCAGCACATCAAATCCGAGCTACCACCTTCGAACATGTCTGGCGAATACCAGCCGACTGAAGTGAAGCAGAGGCTTTTGCGCCGAACCCTGAACGATTTCGGCTACGACGAGGCAATTAACTTCAGCTTCATCCACAAACAAGAAGGCATCGATTTGATTCCGGTATTCGCAGCGCGCCTGGGCGATGATGTGGAACTGTCGAACCCGATAATTGAAGACGCGGCTTTCATGCGGCCCACATTAATATCCGGACTTCTGGATTCGCTCAAACACAATCTCAATCATGGCATCCGTGACGTTAGGCTCTTCGAAATTGGCCGTGTTTTTGGTGGATCTCATGGTAGTGATCTACCGGAGGAGCGTCTGGCGCTGGCGATGATTGCGACAGGTGGCGCAACTGATGAGAACGTCGCGCAGGCGCCGCGCGAGCTGGATCTTTTTGATTTGAAGGGTGCATTAGAAGCTGGACTCGATTCGATGAACATATCACCACTTACGTTCAAGAACTCGTCGGCTGCGCATCTTCGTATGGGCCAGGCAGGAGAAATTCTTTTGAGCAATGGCACGGCGATCGGAACGTTCGGCCGGTTAGCAGAAAACGTTGCTAGTTCATACAAGTTTCGACAGCCGGTTTACGTGCTTGAGATGGATCTCTCTGCGTTGTTCGCGGTACCTGAGAAGACCGTTCAGTACTCGAGACTGCCGAAGTATCCTTCCGTCGTCCGGGACCTGACATTATTGGTCAGCCGTGATGTTACATTCGCAGCATTGACGAAGGCAGTCACTGATCAGAATGTAGCTGACTGCCGTAACGTGAATCTCGTCGGCACCTACGATGGACCAAATATCCCACCTGGCAAGCGTTCCATTACGCTCCGCATCGAGTATCGTTCCGACGATCGCACGCTGCGTGACGACGAAGTGGAAGAGCGACATGCCGCGTTGACATCGTCACTTCTAGGTGAATTTGACGCTGAGCAACGATAGAGGAAATAAATCTGGCGAGATTGAAGAATGAGTCTTGCGCTTGTGAGGCTTAAGTCGGATAATCAGTGCCGCTTGCAAATCAAAGAGGTTGGGAGATAAATGATGGTCGGTCTTTCAGGGTTGGAAAAGTTCTCGCATTTGGAAGACAAGATTTACCGCACCATCGAACTCACCAAGACCCTCCGACAAGAAAAAGAGAGCATGGAGAAAGAGCTCTCGCTGATGCGGCGCGACATGGGCAGCGTCCTTAACGAGAAGGAGCGTTTGGAGTCGCAGGTCGAAAAGCTTCTTGCGGAACGCGAAACCATTCGTATGAAGGTAGAAGCAATGCTCGACGCAGTTGCCGCGCTAGATCCTGAGATGGCCGAGGAACTCAGATGAGCACGCACATCGGCCAGATGCAAAGCAGTATGGAAGCAACCAGCAGCAGTCCCACCATTCGAGTCGAAATCTATAATCAGACTTACAACATCCGCTCGGATGGCGATACGGAATACATCATTCAACTCGCGGAGTTTGTCGATAGCCGGATGCGGGAGATTTCTTCCGGTACACTCACCGTCGATTCACTCAAGGTCGCGATTCTCGCCGCCTTACACATAGCCGACGAACTTCATCGCCTGAAGAATATGCACGAGCAAGCCGACTCACAGCTCGCCGCCCGCAGCGCCGAATGCGCCGAAATGCTTGATCGACTGCTGAAAGTTCGCAGTAGCGTCGATCAAGGCGGAGCAGGGAAGCTTTCGTTAGGCTAGTTCTGCAGATTTTCATAGATAACCATAAGAAAGGGAAACGGATTTTCTTCTACAACCTTTCTCTGTTCTGATCTGCGTCCATCTGTGAGAATCTGCGGCCTTCGTTCTTCGCAATGCTTGGTTATTGAAAAAAAGAACCCGTTTCTTGCACTTGCGCGTCTGTGTTAATATCCGTCGCGGCGGAAGGAAACTTTCTGCGGTGTTCGTCACCGACGTTACGATGATTGAGCCAACGCCGTTGATTAGGGAGACCGAGGTCGCTTTGCCAGTGCACTTCTTCATCGTTAAGAAATGCCAGAGGCGGCGGCATTAAGAGGTCACCCACCTGTCTATGCAGGTTCAATTACGGCTTCGGAACGACACTGTGGATCTCCTTTCCGCCAGAAACTCCGCCCCTCCACAAACCTGAAAGTCCGTGTCCCCCGAAAAGGAAGCATTCAGTACCGTTCGCGGTAGCGGATGGCGAACACTCAAGCCACTACGAATGTCGAGAGCTACGGAACGCGGAAAGTAGTGCAACTCGAGGGTTGGCCATCCGCTACCGCGAACGGTACTGAATAATCATTTCAATGAAAGTCTTGATGATAGGTGATGTTGTCGCTAAGCCGGGACGCGTGGCTGTACTTGAGCGTATCCAGGATTAGAGAGAACAACATCGCATCGATCTCGCCATCATGAATGCGGAGAACCTTGCCGGCGGTTTTTCCGTGACACCTTCACTCTGCGACGAGCTTTTTTCTGCTGGCATTGATGTGATGACCTCGGGCAATCACATCTTTGATAAGAAAGAAGCGATCGAATACATCACAAAACAGCCGAGGCTTTTGCGACCGGGAAATTACCCGCCCAACACTCCCGGCAAAGGCATTTGGGTTGGCGAGAAGAACGGAGTTGGAGTGGCAGTTATGAATCTGATGGGTCGGGTGTTTATGCCACCATCGGACGATCCATTTCGCACGGTGGATAATCTGCTTGAAGCGATATCGGCTGATACTCGGGTGAAGATTGTTGATATGCACGCAGAAGCGACTTCGGAGAAAGTCGCGATGGGTTGGTATTTAGACGGCCGAGTATCTGCAGTCTTAGGCACTCACACTCACGTGCAGACTGCCGATGACAGGATTTTACCTCAGGGAACTGCTTACCTCTCCGACCTGGGTATGACGGGAAGTTACGCCGGTGTCATTGGCATGAGCAAGTCAGACGTCATTGCGCGGTTCACTACAGTCATTGCCCGTCGTGCTGAGCACAGCCACGGTGATGTCCGGATCTGCGCCGCTGTCATCGACATCGACGAGTCGACTGGCAAAGCAAGGGAGATCCAGCGATTGAATCTCCCCCACCAGCATTAATTCTTCACCAACAACGCGTAGCGGATGTTCTTTGCGCTCGTGATTCGCTGTTCAAGATCCGCTTTTACTGTGGGATCCAGCTCAAGGCACTTCTCGAAATCTTTTTTGGCTTCTTCATCTCGGCCTCTTACGGTCAGCGCCAGGCCACGATTCATATAACTGATTGACCTGGTCGGTTGCAGCTCAATCGCGTGCGAGAAATCAGCGATCGCCTCATCAAACTTGGCCTTCATCATCCACAAGGTACCGCGTCCATGATAGGGCTCCGCTATGTGATCATTTAGCTGGATCGCATGGTTGAAATCTTCCATGGCACCGTCAAAGTCTCGTTTTTGAACGCGAACGTAAGCGCGGTTGTAGAATGGTTCCGGGATCTTTGAATTGAGTTCAATTGCTCGATTCAGATCGGCGAGAGCTCCGTCAAAGTCTTTAAGATCGTAGCGAATGCTTGCGCGGTTGTTGTACGCGTGATACAGGTCGCCCTTGAATGAGAGAGCCTTCTCCGTATCAGCCAAGGCTCCGGTTGGGTCGCCAATTGCTCGCTTCGCAGCGCCGCGGTTTAAGTATGCCTCAGTTAAGTTAGGACGAATCCGGATGGCGTGGGTGAAATCCTGAATCGCCATGTCGTACTCTCCTTTACGCATGCGGGCAATGCCACGATTGCAGTAAACCTGTGCCGTAAAAGGATCGACGACAGTTACATTCGCGGCTTCCGCGTCAGTTATAAACTCGTTCGTTAACTTGGATGCGTTGTTGTTCTTTGCTGGTCCAAGACGAGAACTGAGTTCGATGGCTTTAGTGAAATCGGTGATGGCACCATCGAGATCGTTCTTATTCAGTTTCGACGTGCCGTGCTGATAAAGGTTGACGGCATTGGAAGGAGTTTGGCCAGTTATGATTCCACAAAAGCAAAGTAGAAAAGCAGCGACCACTAAGGAATTGATCCACGAGCGCATGACGATCTCCTTGTCGATGACGAGATTTGTTACTCTGGCTAACTGCGCTGATGGGCTGGAGATCTGTGCGGGAGCGCAGCTCTGCTAAATAAATCTCGTCGAGGTTGATGCTCGACACCGGCTGCGCTAAGATGCGGTTACACGACGATGCATCTTTGAGCCGGAAGGCGTCGAACCTGTGTTGTCATCAGGCCTCGTTGCTATCGCAAGTAGCGGCGAGGCTTTCAATTTCGACTATGTTGTTTTCGATGAACTTGCCGCGAGCCCGGCGGTTTCACTGTTTCAACTGACTACTTCTCTAAACGCTCAATTTCAAAAAAAGTTACAAGGAAATGGGGAGTGGTTTCTAAAGAGGGAACACCACGGTGTGATGAGTTGTGACAAGAAGAAATGAGTGTCCGAAGTCTCGGAGCGTCCTACGGTTTTTGGGGTTGGAAAACCACCGAATTGTCAAAACTCGAATTAGTCTATCTGGCCGTTTTGTTAATTTGTGTGATTTGGTAGATCGTTCGGCCGGAGATAACAGTCGATCCACGAATTCACACAAATTAACACTTATGGAGGCTCTGATTAATTGCCCGCCATTCAGTACCGTTCGCGGTAGCGGATGGCCAAGACTTAACGCGCACAGCGGAGTGAGACGACTGTTGAGTGCTGGCCATCCGCTACCGCGAACGGTACTGAATAGCACTATCGACGTTTGAGAAGTCTCGGCAGTGATCCACCTACTTCATGTCGGTGGTATCTACTCTGGAGCCATCTGGGTGGGTACTATCTCGCCTGAAGAATTTGACTTGAGAACTGGAGATGCTATTAGCCGTTGAATGTAACCATCGGGAAAAGATCTAACTCGGCCTGCCGAATCTGTTACGACGTGGCCTGTTTCGCCTTCAGCTACGATCGTGTCGTCGGCCGGTCGAATAATCTCGTATCCAAAACGTAACGATCGTTTCCTCAATTCGGTTATGTGCGTACGAATTATCAGTTCATCGTCGTAGTAGGCTGGAGCCTTGTAGCGGCAGTACGACTCAGCGACGACTAGAAATGAGTTGTCGCTCTCTTCCATGTCACGATAAGAAAAGCCTCTGGCCCGACAATAATCGGTTCTCCCTATTTCGAACCAGACCAGGTAATTGGCATAATAGACGATGCCCATCTTGTCCGTTTCGGAGTAACGGACACGGACCATCGTTTCGTGCCAAGCACCAAAAGCATCGTCAGGAGCAGGGCTAGTCATCTGAAACAATTAACTCCGAACTCTTTAGAAAAGAGACAAGAATGAAACAAACCGCGCACTTCGACTGTAAACGTTTAGCGGACTATAAGAGCGAACACGTCGGGATGTCAAAGAAAATCATCAAAGTCGTGGCGCTAGTTCTCGTGGCAGCCGTGCTGGGGATGGGGCTCGCTTTGGGCCCACAGGTCTATACTTCGCACGCCCAGGCAACAGGAGTCGCGAAGGGAACGGCGCGGAATTCCGCAATTATCGCGACGACCGCGGCAGTCCTGAAGGAAACAAGCGCGCTGCGAAAACTGTCAATTCTAAGGAGCGTAAAGAGTGGTGCGCAGTCTCGTTCTGACATCGAGAGGATGATTCTCAGGAATCTCGATGAGGAAACAACTCCCGAGGAGATGCACGCTGCCGAAGTTCTCTTGCGCGTGTATGGCTTGGCGCCGGCGAATTTTAAATACCGAACGTCTCTCGTGAAGCTTCTAACAGAACAGGTGGCCGGATACTACGATCCCAAGGCACAACAATTTTACCTCGCCGACTGGATTGATCTGGACGGTCAAAAACCGGTGATGGCCCACGAGCTGACGCACGCGTTGCAAGATCAACACTTCAACCTGCGCCGATTCGAGAAATGGCCCAAGGGAGATTCCGACGCCGAGATGGCTGCGCACGCTTTGATTGAAGGCGATGCGACGCTCGCCATGATGCTGTACCTCTCACAGAACCCCTTGGTCGCGATAGCATTCGCAAAAAGCCTCGGTGGTGAAGGCACTTCCTCCGAACAGTTCAAACAGGCACCGCGCGCCATTCGTGAGTCGTTGTTGTTCCCATACGAGCAAGGTTCGGTTTGGACGACACAAGTCTATCGCCGAGGTGGTTGGGACATGGTCTCGGAGGCGTTTCAGAAACTACCGCAATCAACCGAGCAGATCATGCACCCTGAGAAGTATTTCAGTTATGAAGCGCCAGTGAAGGTCACGCTTCCGGATGTGAGCAGCCTCTTTGGTGCTGGCTGGACACGCGTGGACGACGATGTGAACGGCGAGTGGGGCTTGTATTTGATTCTTGATCAATTCCTGAACGATGCACCCTATTCAAAGAATGCAGCGGCAGGTTGGGCAGGTGACCGTTTTGGTCTCTACGAGCAGGCAGGGAAAGACAATTTAGCAGTTGCTCAGTTAACGGTTTGGGACACCCCGCAGGACGCCAAAGAATTCTTCGAAGCGTATGCGTCACGCACTCTACATCGTTATCCAGGTGCAAAGAAACTAGAGGATTCCGGGTCGAATGACCAAATCGCAGAATGGCGTACCTCTCAAGGAGATGTCATGATGGAAATGCGCCAATCGCGTGTTCTGATCGTTGAAGGCGTTCCGTCAACTGCGAATAAGAAAGGTCTCATGACTACCCTGTGGCAATGACAACAAGTCGCCTGCGCGAACTCACTGACGATCTTCACAAGCTTGAATTCAAACTCCGTCTTGGCGGTGGTCCGGAAAAGATTACCCGCCAGCACGAACAGGGAAAGCTGACCGCACGCGAGCGCATCGATCTATTACTCGATGAAAACAGCTTTTCACAAGAGATAGGTCTGCTCGTAGCTTACGACCAATACGACGGCGGTGCGCCCGCAGCGGGCGTGGTGACGGTTGTTGGAAGAGTTGAAGGTCGTGAAGTTGTAGTGGTCGCAAACGATGCAACTGTGAAGGCCGGTTCGTGGTGGCCCGAAACAATAAAGAAGATTCTGCGAGCGCAGGAGATCGCGATGCGATCGCATGTGCCGATTATCTACCTCGTCGATTCCGCCGGCGTAAACCTGCCTTACCAGGGTGGCGTGTTTCCTGGTCAATACGGTGCATCGAGAATCTTCTACTACAACTCGATCATGCGCCGCTATTTGAAAGTCCCTCAAATCGCGGCGGTGATGGGCCCGTGCATCGCGGGCGGCGCCTATCTGCCTGCTTTGTCGGACATGATCATCATGGTTGACGGGACGTCGTTCATGGGGCTCGGCGGCGCAAATCTCGTTAAGGGCGCGACCGGACAGACGATCGACAACGAAACACTCGGTGGCGCGCGTGCTCATAATGAGATTTCTGGAGTTGCACACTATCGTGTAACAGATGACAAGGCATGCATAGCTAAGATCAGAGAGATCGTGTCAGAACTGCCACGCAAGCCGACGACCGCTAATGTCTCTGCTGAGAGCGGACGACCGCAGGAAGAGCTTTACGAGATTCTGCCAGAAGATCACCGTCAACCATACGATGTTCGGCGTGTACTTCAGTGTCTGCTCGACGACGGCCACATCGATGAGTTTCAAGCCGACTATGCGAAAGAGATGATCACAGGACATGCGCGCCTGTGCGGCATTCAGGTTGGTGTAATCGCGAACCATCGTGGAATGGTTCGTGTTAAGGGCGCACCACCGCGGTTTGGCGGGATCGTCTATACAGAATCGGCGGAGAAAGTCGCGTACTTCATCGAGACGTGCAATCGTCATCAGACGCCATTGCTGTTTATCCAGGACGTGTCGGGATTTATGGTTGGTCCAGACGCGGAACATTCAGGAATCATCCGCGCGGGTGCACACTTCGTAGAAGCGATGGCGACTGCGGCCGTACCGAAAGTTGTATTGACAGTTAATCACGCGTCAGGTGCTGGTTATTATGCGATGGCTGGTCAAGGATTCGATCCGGATTTTATCTTCAGTTGGCCCACCGGAAGAATGGGTGTGATGGAAGGCGATTCGGCTGTGCAAGCCGTTTTCGGCAGCCAACTCGACAAGTTAAAGAAAAAGGGCGAATCGCCAGACGAAGCGCTGAACGCGGAAATGGACAAAGTTCGCGAGACGTACGAGCGCGAGCTTGATGCTAAATACGCGGCGGCTCGTGGTTTTGTAGATGCAGTGATTGCTCCGGAAAACACGCGCAATGTGCTTGAACTAGCATTGCGCACGAGTTTGAACTTCAGCGGTCCGCATCTCGGGCAGTTCATCCTTCCTCAAAACTTCTGAAAACTTTCCTCAATAAACACGCAATAGTCCATTTACCACGCTTGAGTTGATCGCTCGCGTGCCTCATACTCGACGCAACCCCGCCTGCTTGTGAATTAAAACCCCTGAACAATGGTTTGTTGGCGCAGACCACTGTTACTGCGCCTGTTAACGAGGGAGGAGGATTCATGAGTTTGTACATGTTACGTTCCATATTTCTGTTGATGGGGCTGTTGTTCGTTGCAGTGTTCTTGTCGATCGATAACACTGCAACGAGAGCGGCAAGAATCAGTCAGAATTCCAACACAAGCACCCCGACGCAGAACAGCAACACAGCACCAACCCGAAAGAGTTCCAACCGTTCGACAAAGCCAAAGACGCAGACTACGCCCGAGACTGCGATGCCTAACGCAAATGTCTCGACTGAACCAACCACGGAACCGGCGACTGGCGAAACGGCGCCTCCGAAGACATCCAGACGTCGGTCTCGCCGTCAAGCAACCGCCGACGTAAGCACGACTAGCCAGGCGACAACCGAACAAACTGACCTATCCGGAACCTACACTGGAACATTCGTTTGTGACGCGGCAGGTTTGAATGGTGATACAACGTTGACCATAACGGGAAATCAATTCACTACCGCCGATGGCAAGACAGGTCGAATCGTAGCGAGCACAACGCACGGTTACACGGCTGTAGCGCTGCAACCGGGAGATGCCACTGCAACGCCTGGCGCCTCGCCAACAATTATTTCGTTGCGTGCCAGAAAGAGCGGAGATCGCCTGATGCTCACGCCAGTGGGTGGTACGAGTAGCAACTGCACTTTCGGGCCTACTTCAGCTAGATCGCGGCGAGCGCGTAATCGACAACAACCCGTTCCGCCGGCAACTGCGACAGACGTCAGTAGCCCGGCTACCGCAACGCCAGAAAGTGGAGCTGCGCCCACATCGTCTCCAGCACGGAATAAGACGCAGCGCGGTCAGATGAGAACAAACGCGAATCGAACGCCAATGCCAAGCCAGACGCCGAGTCCGACTCCAAGTCCGGAGCCAACTCCGAGTCCGGAACCTAGTCCGAGTCCGACAGCGGAACCGACACCAATTCCAAGTCCAACCGCTAGTCCGACTCCATCACCGAGCCCGACGCCGAGTCCAAGCCCAGGTCGTCGGCCGCCGCAGTAGATGGGGAAGATGTTGAATCCTACATCGGGCGATGAGCATGTAGTTCATCGCCCGATTTGCATGTTGTAATGCAAACAGTTTAGATTCCGTTTGATGAAAGAAAAAGTTCGCATCGCTGCTGGTCAGGGTTTCTGGGGAGATTTGCCTGATGCTCCTATTCGGCAAGTTGAAGGTGGCCCAATCGATTATCTAATGCTCGACTATCTGGCCGAAGTAACGATGTCGATCATGCAGAAGCAAAAGGCGCGCGATCCGAACGCAGGTTACGCCAAAGACTTTGTGCCGTTGATGCGGCAAATCATTCCGGCTTTGATAGAGCGAAATATCGGAGTTACTGCGAACGCCGGTGGTGTAAACGTGAAGGGTTGCGCAAACGCGGTACTCGAACAGGCGCGCGAACTTGGTTTTGGAGGGAGACTCAGGGTCGGTATTGTTACCGGTGACGACATCCTTTCGCGTTTGGACCAGTTGCTGGATCGAGGCATCGAACTCCGAAACATGGATACGGATGAACCACTGGCCACCGTGCGCGACCGAATTCAAAGTGCAAATGCCTACCTCGGTGCTGCGCCGATCGTTGAGGCGTTGAATCAGAAAGTTCAGATTGTCATTACGGGTCGTGCTACAGATACCGGATTGACGTTGGCGCCATTAATTCATGAGTTTGGTTGGAGCTTCAACGACTGGGACAAACTCGCGGCCGGGACGATTGCGGGTCACATTATCGAGTGCGGCGCGCAAGCATCAGGCGGAAATTGTCAGTACAACTGGCAGAACATCCCTGATCTGGCGAATGTCGGATTTCCGATCGCTGAAGCAAATCCTGACAGCTCCTTTGTTATCACGAAGCACGAGAACACCGGCGGTTGCGTGAATGTTCCTTCTGTAAAGGAGCAACTCGTTTATGAGATGGGCGATCCTCACGAATATATAACGCCTGATTGCGTTGCCGACTTCACGACGATCCGGCTCGAGGACGCGGGCAAAGACCGAGTGCGCGTGTTTGGAATTAAGGGTCGTCCGGCGACAGAGTTTCTAAAGGTTTCGATTAGTTATTCGGCGGGCTACAAGGCTGTTGGCACGCTTGTGTATTCATGGCCCGATGCCTACCAGAAGGCACAAGCTGCCGACCGGATTCTCCGGGGCCGGTTGGAGCGATTGGGTTTGAAGTTTGATCAGATACTGACTGAGTTCGTCGGCGTCAATGCAACGCACGGCGCCTTGGCGGGTGACTCGTCTGACGCGGCAGAGGTGCAATTGCGAGTCGGGGTGCGGGGTCCAAACAAAGCGTCGATCGAACGATTCACAAAAGAGATCGCGCCGTTAATTCTGACGGGACCACCGGCAGTTACAGGTTTTGCCGGCGGACGTCCGAAAGTTGAGGAGATCGTTGCATACTGGCCGGCACTAATTCCCAAACAGGAAATCACTCCGCTCGTCGAGGTGTTGGAAGCGTGAAAGTTCAACTAGTAAAGCTTGCGCATGCTCGCTCCGGCGATAAGGGTGATACCGCCAACGTTGGACTGATCGCTCTGCGCGACGAGTTCTATCCGATTCTGGTGCGTGAGGTCACCGAAGCACGTGTGAAACAGCACTTCAGGGGAATCTGTCATGGTGATGTCGAACGATTCGAACTGCCGAATCTCGGCGCTTTGAATTTTCTCCTGCATCACAGCCTTGGCGGTGGTGGAACGCTTTCATTGATGACTGATGCGCAAGGTAAGACTTTCTCGACAGCGCTTCTAAGGATGTACATTGATGTCCCTGATGAAGAGGCGCGTAGTTTGGGATTGTGAATTCGCGTCGTTGTAGTAAGGATCTCAACTTCTCATTCACCCCAGGCTTCAGCTTTTGGTAACCCGGCGACTCGATTATTTGGGTGGTAGTAACCGGTTTCGTGTTTTTGTTCGTGTGACTTCGTGGATCGTCCTTGGTTTTCTGGACACACGGAACGATCCACGAAGTCACGCGAACAAAACAGTTTCGACTCCCGTTAGATCTGACTTTTTGAGGCAACACCGTTTATCTCCATGAACACGCACAAAGTGGTTATTTCATCGATTGATGGGCCCATCGCGCGCCTCACGCTCAACCGCCCGGAAAAGAAGAACGCCCTCAATGATCAACTGATTGCTGAACTAAAAGAGACTTTGCGTGATGCTGCGGGAAACGAGTCGGTACGTGTGGTTGTCATTGATGGAAACGGCAGCGATTTCTGTTCGGGCGCAGATCTCTCAGCTCTCGAGAAAATTTCGAAAGCATCGGCTGCAGATAACGCAGCCGACGCTCGCGCGCTTCAAGAATTGTTTCTGTTGATTCGGCAGCTACCGGTGCCCGTGATTGCCGCAGTTCGCGGTCGCGCTCTCGCAGGTGGCTGCGGTCTCGCCTCGGCGTGCGACATCATCGTCGCGAGTCGAAATGCGCGGTTTGGTTATCCGGAAGTCAAGATTGGTTTCGTTCCGGCGATGGTTACAGCGATTCTGCGTCGCAACGTATCTGAGAAGGTGGCCTTCGAGTTGTTGACGCGAGGAGACACGATTGAGGCAGACGAAGCGCAGCGAATCGGTTTGGTCAATCGCGTCTTCGACGATGCGACGTTTGAGAATGACGTGCGGCAATTCGCAGACGGTTTCGCGACCGTCAGCAAATCCGCGGTGTCCCTCACCAAGACCCTTTTTTACCAGGTGGATGGCCTACCATTTTCGGAGGCAACGGAAACAGGCGTTGACGTAAATGTAATCGCGCGTATGACTGAAGATTGTCAGAAGGGAATTGCGCGGTTTCTAGAGAAAAAATCCGACCGAGCCGGATAAGACTTCACTTCCTCATAGGTGACGGTCCAGTTTTAAGCGGCTGCAGCCTTGCCCCTCCACGCAATTCTACGGTTGCGTTGAAGGGGCTCGTAACTTCTTAATCGCTTCGCGAATTGCACCTGCATTTGCAGCACCGGGATTGGCCTTAAGATACTGTTCCAATTCAAGGGCTGCATGCGTCCGGTCGCCTTTACGTTCATACAAACGCGCGAGTTGACGATGAACTTCGGCAGACTTCGTTCGCTGCTGCGCTTGTTTGAGCACTCTCTCGGCTTCGTCGAGGGCGTATTTTCGTTCTTCCGCCGCCGCCGGTGACTTCGATGGATCGACTAGCGAAGCTTGTTCGATAAAAGCCGTTCCTTGACTGATTAGATATTGCGGTTCGGTAGGATTGAGTCGTGCGGCCTCACCATAGATACGTGCAGCGACTGCATACTTTCCTTGCTGCATTAAAATGCGCGCGAAGAGATCAAACACGCGATCGTCCTTATCGTTGACGGTCCGTGCTTTGTCCAAGTGAATAATCGCATCACTCAATTTGCCCTCGACGGCGAGCTCGTTTGCGAGAGCTAATCGCGCGTCAAAATAGTTAGGGAAGATTTGGATCGCATTTTCGAAAGCGGCAACGGCCTCAGTTCTCCGCTTTTCACGGACGAGCCTGGAGGCTGATTCATAAGCATCTCGCGCTGGTTTCGGAATGTCTTGTACGAAGTTAAGACCTGCGCGTGGTGGCCTTATTCCTTCTTTACGCGTAAGAGTGATTTCAACGGTTCGTGACTCACCTGGATCGTTTGGGCCAACAGATCTGACAAATAAGACGGTCTCGCGAGCGGGATTGTAGTCAGATAGGCTAATTAGTACTTCGTAACTCGTGTCGGTTAGACCAGAAAAAAAGAAATCACCTTCATTATTACTGACCGTCTGATTCACCATGGCCCCATTCCTTTCGAGAAGGACCGTGGCGTTTGAGACATTGGCTCCGCTAGCGTTCCTCACTTTGCCCCGTATGGTATGACCCTGCTGCGCGACGGTATTCACGCTGGTGAACAGGAGGACAACGAAATGAACTGGGGTGAGCACAATGCTTCGCGAAATCACGTCTAC